>CAKZPB010000117.1 GCA_937138395.1 uncultured Pseudomonadota bacterium | reverse complement strand
GCCGCAAAAATTGGCGCTGTAGGCCGAATTGCTGCTGCCAATGGTGCTGTCAGTGCTGCAGCCCGGTGCCACTATATGCGGTACCTGACGCCCGTCACAGGCCTGGCCGTGCGCCGAGTTACTGGACAAGCTGAAGATATCGTTGACCTGATTGCCGCCACCCCCCTGAAGCACGGTCGAACCGACTGCAAACAGGTTTTTGGCTTCATCCGGGGTTCCTAGTGAGGAATTTCCGCAAATCCCTGGATTCTGAGCATCCCCATTACCATTCATGATTGACCAGACCGGCAATACCGGCTGCTGACCTGGAGTATCCGGATCGGCGTCGCGCGTAATCATGTCGATCTGCATAGTGGGAATGTCATAGCCAATCGGACACCCAAATGGGCAACCTGTCGGGCCCCAGGAATTGTTGGTCAGCACGGCCAGTGAATCGGCCGAGTCCTTGTAGATATCCAGCATGCCGTCGACGTCCATACCGCCCGGACCGCCACCCAGGAAAGGTGGATAGCGCTGCTCAACCAGTGACGCGCCCGGGGCGACGCCCTGGCCGCGCAAGAATCCGTTGCTGTCCGTGGTTTCGCTGATGCCGGTGCCGGCTACGGCGCCCGCAACATGTGAGCCATGGTTGTCATTGGTCGATCCACAGCTGCCGTTGGTGCCAAGGCAATCGACCATGTTGTCGACCAGATCCTGATGCGTTTCGCGGACCCCGCCGTCAACAATCCCGACAATCACGCCAGCACCATCCAGACCGGTTGGGTCCAGCCAGTCGCGATAGCCGGGAAAAATCTGGTTGAATTCGTCATAACCGCCGGCCACCGATTGGTTGGACATCTCGCCTCGAGGCCCGGCATTCTGGCCGATCTGCTGCACGGTCAATACGCCTGCGGTTCGTGCGAGGTCGAGATACTGATCGGGCGTGGCCTGCACCTGAAGCAGATGAAAGCGATTGTTCAGAGGCCGGCTGATTTCAATCGAGATGCCCGAATTGCGGAGCGCGGCTTCGGTTTGTCGATAGCTGCCGGCATGAATCAGCAGCATGGTATGCGGGTGAGAGTCGCTCGACGCGCGGCTTTGTGCAGGGACCCGCATGGCCGGTAGCAGTTCGCCGCTCCAGCGCACGGTACTGATGGACCGACTGTCGTTGATCTTCGATTGATCGGCCCAGACGATATAGCTGTAGGGATGCAAGTACTGGACTGGCTCGATGCCGCGGTCCTGCAGCTGGCTCAGCCACTCGGGCTTGATCGGACCCTTGAACTGCACCAGTCGAAAATCCGGGCCGGCATGCTGTGCCGATTGGAGCCAGCCGTCACTGGACTTTGGCAGGCCTTCCAGTGGGTCGATCTTCAGCTCACCGATGGTCAGGTCGAATGGGCGGTTGAAGGCCTGCAGGTGACCTGTCAGGCGTTCGGATTGAACAGAAGCCTCGGGTAACCAGATAAAGCGACCGTAGTCAATTGCTTCAGCGGGCATGGACTGTTTTTGAGATTCCGACGGCTGATAGAGCTTCAGCCAGCGCTGATCAACTGCAGCCTGGCTGGCAGGGACCCAGAGCGCACCTATGGAACAAATCAAAGCAAAACGTGCTGTTAAACCGGCGAGAGGCATGAGGCTAAATCCAATGTTGAGCGAAATGGCTGCATTTACAGCCCGAGCAATGTATATCACCAATACGGCAAAATCAAATCAGTGCAAGCGTTGTGGCTTGATTCGTGGCGCGATCAGCCCAATTTTTGAACACATATGCAAATTCTGGCGCCTGCGGAGGCGCACTGATGGGAGTTCATGATGCGAATGGATAAATTAACGGCAAAATTCCAACAGGGCCTGGCCGATGCCCAAAGCCTGGCGCTGGGCCTGGATCACGCCATGTTGGAGCCCGAACACTTGATGGTCGCGCTGCTGGATCAGCAGGGGGGCGGAATGCGCGGCTTGTTGACCCAGGCAGGCGCGCGGGTAGCAAGCCTGCGTTCCAAGCTGGGTGAAAAGTTGGATGCACTGCCGAAGGTGACCGGCCAGGGCGGGCAGATCAACCTGTCCAACGAGCTTGGTCAAGTATTGAACCTGACCGACAAGATCGCGCAGCAACGCGGCGACAGCTACATCGCCTCGGAATTGTATGTGCTGGCTGCGCTGCAAGCCAAGGTCGGGCTGTCCGAATTGCTGCATCAGGCCGGCGTGACCCAGAACGGCGTTGAGCAGGCCATCGATAACATGCGCGGCGGCGAGACGGTCGATGACCCGAATGCAGAAGATACGCGCGAGGCGCTGAACAAATACACCATCGATCTGACCGAACGGGCCGAACAGTCGCGCCTGGACCCGGTCATCGGTCGAGACGAGGAAATTCGGCGTGCCATCCAGGTACTGCAGCGTCGAACCAAGAACAACCCGGTGCTGATCGGTGAACCCGGCGTCGGCAAGACGGCCATCGTCGAGGGCCTGGCGCAGCGCATCGTGAATGGCGAAGTACCGGAGGGACTGAAGAACAAGCGCGTGCTCTCGCTGGACCTGGGTGCACTGCTGGCCGGTGCGAAATTCCGCGGCGACTTCGAGGAGCGCCTGAAGGCGGTGCTGAACGATCTGAACAAGCAGGAGGGTCAGGTCATCCTGTTTATTGATGAAATCCACACCATGGTCGGAGCCGGCAAGGCCGAAGGATCAATGGATGCCGGAAACATGCTGAAACCGGCACTGGCGCGTGGTGAATTGCACTGCATTGGCGCAACGACCCTGGATGAATACCGCGAGAATATTGAAAAGGATGCGGCGTTGGAGCGTCGCTTCCAGAAAGTGCTGGTCGGTGAGCCATCGGTCGAAGACACGATCGCCATCCTGCGGGGCTTGCAGGAGCGCTACGAGGTCCATCACGGCGTTGATATTACGGACCCTGCATTGGTCGCGGCCGCGACGCTGTCGAATCGTTACATCACCGACCGACAGTTACCGGACAAAGCCATCGATTTGATGGACGAAGCGGCCAGTCGCATCCGGATGGAAATCGACTCCAAGCCGGAAGCCATGGATCGGCTGGAGCGGCGTTTGATTCAGCTGAAAATCCAGCGCGAGGCGCTCAAGGCTGAAACCGATGATGCCTCGAAAAAACGGCTGGACGATCTCGAAACCGAGATCGCCGAGCTCGAGAAGGAGTTTGCCGACCTGGAAGAAATCTGGAAATCGGAAAAGGCCTCGGTGCAGGGCGCCACGCATATCAAGGAAGAGCTCGAGCGTGCCCGGGCCGAGCTGGATAATGCGCGCCGTGCGCAGGACCTGCAGCGCATGGCCGAGCTGCAGCACGGCCGCATTCCGGACCTGGAGCAGCAGCTCGAGCAGGCCGAGTCGAGCGAGACCACCGATCATTTTCAACTGCTGCGCAGCAAGGTGACCGAGGAAGAAATCGCCGAGGTCGTGTCGCGCTGGACCGGTATTCCGGTGTCGAAGATGCTCGAAGGCGAGCGCGACAAGTTGCTGCGCATGGAGGACGCGCTGCACGGGCGGGTCATAGGTCAGGACCAGGCGGTCAAAGCGGTCTCGGATGCCATCCGCCGGTCGCGCGCAGGTCTGGCTGACCCGAATCGCCCGAATGGGTCATTCCTGTTTCTGGGACCGACCGGCGTCGGCAAGACCGAGCTGTGCAAATCACTGGCCAGCTTCCTGTTCGATACCGAAGACGCGATGGTGCGCATCGACATGTCCGAGTTCATGGAAAAACATGCGGTTGCGCGCCTGATCGGCGCACCGCCCGGTTATGTCGGCTATGAAGAGGGCGGGTATCTGACCGAAACCGTGCGGCGTCGCCCGTATTCGGTGATCCTGCTCGACGAGGTCGAGAAGGCTCATCCGGACGTGTTCAACATTTTGCTGCAGGTGCTCGACGACGGTCGGTTGACCGATGGTCATGGTCGCACGGTGGATTTCCGCAATACCGTCATCGTCATGACGTCCAACCTGGGCTCGGATCGCATCCAGTCGATGGCCGGTTCCGAGTACGAGGCCATGAAATCAGCCGTAATGGAGGTCGTCGGCACGCACTTCAGGCCTGAATTCATCAACCGCGTCGATGAGATTGTCGTGTTCCATCCGCTGGACCAGGATCAGATTCGTCAGATCGCGGCGATCCAGATCGAAGGATTGAAGAAACGCCTTGGGGAAAGAGATCTGACGCTGGAGATCACGGATCAAGCGCTTGACTTGCTGGGCGAAGCTGGTTTCGACCCAGTCTACGGTGCGCGACCACTGAAACGCGCCATTCAGCAGCGGCTGGAGAACGCGCTGGCGCAGCGCATCCTGGCCGGCGAATACGCCCCGGGTGATGTGATCCGAGTGGAAGCCAGTGACGGTGAGCTCGTGTTTCAATAACCTCTTTGGAGAACGGTTGACCTGGATCATCGCGGTTGCAACAATATTGTCTGGGTCTCAGAGAGGTATCAGAATGCTGCGTAGCGCTTATCGACACATAGCCTTATTCGTGCTGATTTCCTTCACGGTGCAGGCCACGGCTCAACAGACCGGCCAGTTATCCGAGATCGAGCAGCGCAACAAGGCAATTGCTACCGATTTCTACGAGGCGCTGTGGTTTAGCAACAACACGGACCGCTATGCCGATTTTTTCGAACAAGATTACGTGGTGCACGACATCGGGGATCGCAAGAACCTAACGGAACCAGCGATCGAGCAGAAGAACATTGCCGATTTCTTCCACAGCAATGGCTCGATGAGCGGTGAAATTGATTATCAGATTGCCGAAGGTGATCTGGTTGCCACTCGATGGTTCTGGCGCATGGAGCCTTCGTCGTTGCTGTTTCGAATCATGGGCGGTCGTAACGAGATTCCGATCATCAACGTGTTCCGGTTCAACGACAGCGGCAAGATCGTCGAAATCTGGAATCATCGGCACGATATCGATACCGGCGTGGCCAACTTCAAGCTATTGATTGGTTTGATGATAGGGCTCGTTCCGGCCCTGGTTGCGCTTGTCCTGGCCTGGATATATCGCAGGCGCTGGATCAAGGCGCGCGCACCAGGGTGAGCTTTTCGGCGTAAAGGTAAGCAGTGTTGCCCGATTAATCGTGGCCGACGCGATTGCGACCGCTTTCTTTTGCTTCCAGCAGGTGTTCGTCTGCCCGTTCAAGACAATCGACAATGCTTTCCTGTTCGCGCAGCGATGCTACGCCAGCACTGGTGGTCACGCGTGCCGGGCCGAGGTCCAGATCGGACTCGACGGCAAGCCTTAATCGTTCAGCCAGATGCGTCGCATCCTCGAGCGGAGTTTCCTCACACAGGACAACAAATTCTTCGCCGCCGTAGCGGAAGACACGATCGGTTCGGCGCAGGCGGGATTGAATCAATTTTGCAACATTGATCAAGACCTGGTCGCCCTGAGCATGTCCATAATCATCGTTAATGGATTTGAATTGATCCAGGTCCAGCATGATGATGGACAAGGGTCGTCCACTGCGCTGTTGTCGGGCCTCTGCGCGTTGGAGCGTTTCATCCAATGATCTGCGATTATCCAGGTTGGTCAGTGAATCATTGCGGGTCTGTTGTCGCAGCTGGCTTTGACGGCGATCGATATCCCAGACAAAAACGTGCGCGAAAAACATGACTGCTGCCAACTCACAGGCATGATGACTGACCGCAATCAGGCTTATTTCCTGAGTGATCATCAATAACAGTACTACGGAGGCGCACACATTGATGACCAGCGATACAGGCCTGGCAAGCAGATAATAGTTGACCAGAATCAGCGGGTGTATCCATGGAGCGGCTACGGCTCCCAGCGCCTTGACCGGAATCAATGTGGCTGCGGTTGCAATCATTGCCAGCACGATATTGAACGGCAACGCTTCACGTCGCCTGTAAATCCATAGCGCGAGCACAAGATAGACCAGTGCAAGGCCGATGATTCCAATTGACATGCTGAGGCTGCCGACCACGAAGTAATAGACGCCGATTGGCGTGAGTACTGTGGTCGAGGCCAGGCAAAACACTATGACCACGCGGTAGTCAAGTCGGCCAGCCGGTGAGGCTTTTTTGACCAGTGTAGTCAGTCTGCTCATGGCGACAGTATAGAAACTCCATTGGGCATTTCTTGTAACGGCGTAAAAATGGCTGACTGCCGAACGAAAAGGTCGCATGATTCCTGTTTTTTGTGATGAACTGACGAGCAGGTCACGCTTATCGAAAGACGCACACACTATACTCAGCGCATGACGACTGGATTAGGCTCGATGCTCAAGAAATGCCTTCGCTTTGCTCTGATTACAGCGCTGTGCACTGGCGCCTCGGTTCAGGCCCAGAACGCGGTGTTCTATCTGGACGCTGATTCCTCGACACGATTTCATGACGCGCTGAAGTTATCCGACGGCAGCTATCTGGTGTCCGGTCAGGCGGCGAGTCTGGACTGGTTGCCGAATGGTGCATCCGTACAAACGCTCAACGCCGAAGCGATCGATTCGGCCTCGTCAGCGGCCACCGGGTTCATCATTCAAATCAGTCCGAACCTGCAGACGATCGAATCGGCCGTTCATTTCCCGATCGGTTCAGCACGCAGCATTTACCGGATGCGCACAACCGAAGCGCCTGGTCAGGCGACCGGCGATCTGTTTGTTTCCGGCCATCGCGACAACGTCAACAGCAACGGCTATTTCATTGCTCGACTGAACGGAAATTTTCTCGATCAGTTGCCAACCGCAATGGACTGGGTTGTTAATGTCGATACTCGCGGCGACAGCAACGATAGCAGCAATTCACACAAGGGACTGCAGCCCTGGGATGTCGGGTCAGACGGGAAAGTGATCTACGCCCTGGGCGAGGCGTTTGGCTCAGGCTGGGCAGCGATTCAGCGATTGGATGAGAACGGGCAACCGGAGATTGTTGAAGACTGGCGCATCCACTGGCAAGCCGCCGGCGGCGAATGGCGCGGTACGCCGGCTTCGGATGCACCGGAAGCACTGACCCACAGCGCCATCGTCATGAAGAATCGCCGGATTGGTCAGCTGCGCTCATCCAGTGACGCTGAATATTCAGCCTCAGGTCTGGACGAGAACGGCAACGCCACGCGCCAGGGGGGCTGGCCGGATGATTACTATTTTGCCGGGCACTGCGTGCTGGCCCAGAGCAACTGCGATACAACCCAGCCCGGCTATACAGGCTATCGCGTCGGCGCGAACGATACTCAGCGCGTTGGCAGTATTGTGATCGACCGGCGCAATAACGACTTCTATTTCGGCTACAGCACCCAGTCTCGATTACCTGGCGGCAACCCGGATTTCGAGCCGGCCGTGGTCGCGATGTCGTCATCCGGCGCAATGAAATGGTGGGCCCGCCTGTATGAAGAAACCAACAGCAATAGTTCGCCCGATCAATACGTCGATGGCCTGGCGATTGACTACAGCAATGACCAACTCGTGGTGCTGGCACGCTCACACGGTAACAATGTCATCAATTTCTGGTCAGGGAACCAGTTGCTATTGAATCCCGGCGGGCAGGGCTACCAGAATCGTTTTACCGGCACCAACGGCAATATCCACATCTCCTGGCTCGGAAAATACGGCTTGGGTGACGGCGCAATTTATGCGGCGAGCTGGGTGGCTGAATTCAGCGAGGGCGAGACCGGTGGTGCGCCAAATCCGGATCCCATCATGGGTGGCTGGCCAAACCCGAATGCCGGCTGGCCCAATCTGAATACCACGCGCTGCCGCAATGAAGTCGAAGTGTTCCCGGACGGCGCGGTGCTGGTCGCCTGCACCGGACGTCGTACGGCCACGACTGTCAATGCCTATCAACGCATGCCGTTACCGGGGCAGGCTACGGGCACCTGGAACGAATTTGTGCGGGTCTACAAGCCGGATTTGTCCGGTTTGGTCTATAGTTCGCTGCTGACCGGCAACTGGGATCAATCCACTGGCCAGGGCGGCGGAAATACTCATGTTCAGGGTGTGTTGCCGATCGGCAACGGCCTGTTGACGACGGGCCACCACGAGGCCGAAGGCGGCACGCCACGAGGTCAACCGGTTCCGGTTACTGAAACCGTTCCGGACTGGGGTCGGTCCACGCCGAGCGGTGAAACCGCACTGATTGCCAGGCTGCAGTTCAATCTGGACGTAATGTTCAACGACAGCTTCGAATAGCCCTAGCGGGCCAAACCGTCGAGCAGTTGACCGACCGCTTTTTTGCAGCACAGTGCAGCCGGTGCGGCTCGTATACTGGGAAAAAGGCCTGGAACTACGATGAAAAACCTGCTGTTCTGGCTGGCGTTTCCGTTTGTGCTGCCGCAAGCGTTGTGGCTTAGGAAACGGGCACCCCGATTCAAGGATGCTGTTGGTGAACACCAGGGCGAGGTGGGCCAGGGTACAACGCTGCGCCTGGTTGCGATCGGGGATTCGATTATTGCCGGCGTCGGTGCCGCTACGCTGGACAAGGCGCTGGTCGGGCAGACGGCTGCGTCGCTTGCGGAGCAGAAACAGGCATCCGTTCACTGGGTATCCATCGGAAAAACCGGCGTGACGTCCAGAGGCCTGGTCAAGCGGCTGCTGAAGGAATTACCGGATACCGAGATCGATTATTTTGTTGTGTCGATTGGCGTCAACGATGTCACTGCATTGACGTCGCTGAAGGCCTGGAGAATCAACCTGACCAGGTTGTTTGAGTCCTTGCACAGCACCAGGCCGAATGCAGTGATCGCGTTTGCCGGTTTGCCGCCACTTGGACGCTTTCCGCTGTTGCCTCAGCCGCTGCGATTCGTGCTTGGGCTTCGTGCACAGGTGCTGGATCGAGCGGCGCTGTCCGTCATTCAAGGACACCCGACTGTAGTGCATGTGTCGCTGGCATTCGACCTTGAACCAGAAAATTTTTCCCCGGACGGCTATCACCCGAATGAAGACAGCTACGTGGAGTATGGCCGCTTGGTGGCCGAAGCGCTGGTCGAGCACCGCGCTGGCTGATGCCGTCGTTGTGCTTGCGCCAGATGCGACTCAGGCAGTCCCATGACACTTGAACATCAGTCGCAGACTGCATGCCGGCCAATTGCCCATCGCCTGCATCAGAGGGCGAACACGCGCGCCCGGATCGCAACAATATCTATGCGTCAAGAATGGCTTCGATTTCATCCATGATCGCGTCCATTCGACTCAGCAGGGCACGATACGGAGCCGGAGAAGCCATATCGAGACCGGCGTCCTTCAGCAGCTGATAGGGGTACTCGGAGCCTCCGGCACGGAGGATATCCAGGTAGTTCTCGCGCGCCTCATCTCCACCCGTTTCGATCTGCCCGGCGAAGTAGGCTGCAGCGGCGATTGACGTCGAATACTGATAGACATAAAACGGGGAATAGAAGTGCGGTATATAGGCCCATTCCTGGCAGTAAACAGGATCAATGCTGAGCACGCCCTGTTCATCACCGTGATAGCGCTTGAGAAGGTCGCAATACATTTCCGTAAGTTTTGAACCGGACAACGCTTCGCCACGCTGAACGGCATCGTGGGCCGCGAGCTCGAATTCGGCAAACATGGTCTGGCGGAAAAAGGTGCCGCGCATTTGTTCCAGCGCATGCCCGAGGTAGTAGAGCCGCTCGTCGTCGTTGGTTGCTCGCTCCAACATCAGATTGGACAGCAGGATTTCATTTGTGATTGCTGCGATTTCAGCGACAAAGATGGTGTAACTCGACGTTTCATACGGCTGGGTTTCGTTGGCAAGCAGGGTATGCATGGCATGGCCCCACTCATGCGCATAGGTGCTGACGCTGCTGTAGTTGTCCTGATGGTTCAGGAACACCAGCGGCGCCTCGCCATACACGCTGGTTTGATACGCACCGGACCGCTTCCCTTCGGCTGGAAATACGTGCATGGTGCGTTGGCCGCTGACCTCGGCCAGCTTGGCTACATAGTCCTCACCCAGTGGCGTCGAGGCGTCCAGCGTCAGTTCAACAGCGGTTTCAATTGGATAGGTCTTGTCCAGTTCAATCATGGACGGATACATGTCGTAATAGTGGAGATCATCAAGGCCGAGCAGGCGTTGACGCAGCTGAAAATAGCGGTGCAGCGTTGGTAAACCCTTGTTGGTTTGCTCCACCAGCGTACGATAAACAGACTCGGGGATATTATTTCCTGCAAGCGATGCTGCCACCGCCGAATCATGGTTGCGAAGCCGCGCCTGGGCGACACCCAGCTCGACGCGTGTGGAATAGGTAGAGCCAAAGGTATTTTCGTATTGCTCGAATTTATTCCAGAAAGCATCGAACACCTGCTGTCGAACAGTCCGGTCAGGATGTTCACGCAGACGCACATAGCCGGTCTGGTTCAGCCGATGCTCTTCGCCCTCGACCATGATTGTTGGCCAGTCCACGTCAACCGTTGCAAGAAGGTTGTAGGTGGTACCCGAGGCAGTCAGAATCGGAGATACCGCCGCCAGCGCCGCTTCTGCAGCAGGATCGAGCGTATGCTTGGCCATGCGCAGCGAGTCCCGCAGCCCCTCCGCATGTTTTTCGAGCCGAGGCTCAGCGGCGATGAATGCCTCGACTTGCTCCTCGCCGAGCGATTGGATCTCCGGCTGCATCCAGGCAATGGACGCACCCAGCTGTCCGCCCAGCTGCCGCATCAGTGCAGCGCGTTCCTGATTGCGCCGGTTGCGCGCATCGGTGCTGGCCTGGGTCGACGCGTAAACCCACAGACGGCGAACGTCCTGACCGACCTCGGACAGGGTGTCCAGGGCATCGGCCAGGGCTTCAGCACTGTTTCCAAGCGTACCCTGTAATGCGCTGAGCTCGGACATCCGGTCCATCAGCGCAATGCGTTCCTGGTCCCAGGTCGCGTCGTCGGCATACAGTACCGTGAGATCCCAGATCCATCGCTCGTCATTGTCGGACTCGGGCTGAACAGCCTGGCCGACAGCGAGCGACGAATAGGTTATCAGCAGCGCTGAAAGAACAATGGAAACGCAGGCGATCGGAACGAAACGAGAATGATGCATTATTGAAAGACCTCTAATCATAGGCTGAATAACTGCAACAGCCGATTTCAAATAAATTAAACCAAGGGCTACCAGTGAAAAAAAGACGCTTGCGAACGAGTCTAGCGATTTCCTTGGCTCACGCTTGTCAATTCATGCTGAATTTTTTGTTGTTGGCGTTTTGCCAGGAATTCTGCAGTTTCGGATCCCTCAACGCGACACAGCTCTGGATTCGCTACGGTTTGCGCTCCTGTTTGAGCCGTGCCTTGGTCTTACGCCCCTTTTTTTCCAGCATCGGTCGGAGTGTGCGCCCCAGTCCTGGAAACAGGTAGCTGACCGTCGTCAGCAGGCCGGATAGGCGTGGCATGGGGAGGTCCAAGATACTGTTGTCGACCAGATGAGCAATAGCCTCGGCAACCTGTTCGGCCGTGCTGATCGGCTGGGAAAAGGTCAGGTCGGTGACCGAATCGATATCGTCCATGATAAAGCCGGTATCGATCGGGCCAGGCGATACGCTGGCAATCTTGATGCCGCTGCCGCGGAGTTCTTCGGCCAGTGCCAGCCCGAATGCGCGCAAACCGAACTTGGTGGCTGAATAGGTCGCTGAACCGGGCACCGGCGTGCGACCAGCCAGCGACGCGACGTTGATGACCGCGGGTCGCTTCGACGCGCGAAGGTAAGGCAGCATCATGCGTGTCATCATGATCGGTGCCTTGAGATTCACATCGACCATTTTGCCAAGGTCATCCGCACTGACCGTTTCGGCCGGGCCGCGCTGGTGAAAGCCGGCATTGTTGACCAGAATGTCGACCGAGCCGAATCGCGCCTTCAATTCCACCAGCAAGGCCTCGAAGCGATCCAGTTCCAGCACGTCCATCGCCACCACTTGGCAGCGCTCGCCCAGATCAAGCTCGTGTTCAAGCGCTTGCAGATTCTCAAGCCCGCGGGCAATCAGCACCAGGTTGGCCCCCAATCGGGCGAATTGACGGGCTGTGGCGGCCCCGACACCCTGCGACGCGCCGGTGATGATGACGGTGGTCTGGTCGAAACGTTGAGTCATTGATTGTTTTCCATGGTTTGCTGTTTGCCAGCAGGCAGCTTTCGTTCAATCGCGCACGGAATAGTGGGAGCCCGTTTGCAGGCGAAGCGTTTCAGCCGAACCGGCTTTTTTCCCAAGATTGCTCGTCAAAGATTACTGGCGCTGAACGTATCGCAAGCCGCGACACGGCCACGTTCAAATCCGATCCGGAACCAACGCACGCGCTGCTCGGCCGTGCCGTGTGTAAACGAATCGGGCACTACGCGACCGCGCGACTGGCGCTGCAGCCGATCGTCGCCAATGGCCGAAGCGGTGGCCAAGGCCTCTTCGATATCTCCCGGCTCCAGCCACTGGTGACGTGCCTGGGCGTGGTGCGCCCACAGTCCCGAATAGCAGTCGGCCTGCAGTTCTTGACGCACCAGCAGGCCGTCGTCACCTTCTACGCTTTGGCCGCGACGACGCGCATCGATCACGGCGCGATTGCTGCCGGTAATGGTCTGTATATGGTGTCCGACCTCATGCGCAATAACGTAGGCTTCAGCAAAATCGCCGCCGCCACCCAGCCGGGTGCGCATGTCGTCAAAGAAGCCGGTGTCCAGGTACACCTTCTGATCAGCCGGACAGTAAAACGGCCCCATCGCGCTGTTCCCAAAGCCGCAGGCCGTGGAAACCTGGCCGCTGTACAGCACCAGTTCCGGCGCTGGATAACGCTGATTGCTCTGGGCGAAGATGGCTGACCAGACGTCCTCGGTCTCGCCCAGAATGCTGGCAATGAAGGCCGTTTGCTCATCGTTGATGGGCGCGGGCTGGCTGGACCGGGCTGCCGGCTCGGTGACTTGACTGACCAGACCAAGCATTTCAACGGGATCCTTGCCGAGGACCAGGCTGATGACGACAACGATGGCGATGCCACCCAGCCCCAGGCTCCCGATGCCGCCGGCGCTACGCATGCCACGACGGTCATCGACATTGCTGCTTTTACGCGCGCGTCGCCATTTCATTCGATGATCCCAAAGTGTAAGGTTCAGGTCAACACGGCCCAGTCTGACAGGCCATTGTTTCAATGGGATAGTGTAATCGAAGATCGAGCTCAGGCTGAATGAGGCCAAAAAAAACCCCGCCGAAGCGGGGTTTATCAATCAGGTTTGCTGGGCAGGCGTGCCACCGGGTTCGGCGTCCGGTTCATCACCTTCGCCGTCCGTGGGGCCTGCTGTTGGTGATGGTGGGCCATCATTCCAGCCGGCCGGTGGATCCGGCTCATTGCCGTCCATGATCTGGTCAATCTGCTTGCTGTCAATGGTTTCATAACGCATCAGCGCGTCGGCCATCAGGTGCAGCTGTTTGTCCTGATCTTGCAAAATCTGGACCGCCTTTTCATAGGCCACGTCGATAATGCGGCGCACTTCCTGGTCCATCTTGCGATGCGTTTCGTCCGATACGCTCTTGTGTTGCGTCACCGAACGGCCCAGGAAGACTTCGCCCTCGTCTTCATCGTAGGACAAGGGTCCGAGCTCATCACTGAGCCCCCACTTCGAGACCATGTTGCGCGCAATCGCCGTCGCGCGCTCGATGTCGTTGCTGGCCCCGGTGGTCACTTTATCTTTTCCGTAGATGAGTTCTTCTGCTACGCGCCCGCCAAACAGACTCGCCAACTGCGATTCGAGTTGGGTCTTGTTCATGCTGTAGCGGTCTTCTTCCGGCAGAAACATGGTGACACCCAGCGCCCGGCCGCGCGGAATGATGGTGACCTTGTAGACCGGATCATGCTCGGGCACGATACGGCCGACAATCGCGTGACCCGCTTCATGGTAGGCGGTCAAACGCTTGTCGTCATCATTCATGACCATCGATTTGCGCTCAGCGCCCATCATGATCTTGTCCTTGGCGCGCTCGAAATGACTTTGATCGACTGCCTTGGAGTCTTCTCGTGCTGCAAACAGCGCTGCTTCATTGACCAGGTTGGCCAGGTCTGCACCCGAAAAGCCCGGTGTGCCGCGGGCGATCACGCGGGCATTGACGTCTTCAGCTACCGGCACTTTCTTCATGTGCACCATCAGGATCTGCTCACGTCCCTTCAGATCCGGAAGTGGCACGACAACCTGGCGATCGAATCGTCCTGGACGCAGCAGTGCCGGGTCCAGCACGTCAGGACGGTTGGTTGCAGCAATCAGGATGATGCCCTCGTGACCATCAAAGCCATCCATCTCGACGAGTAGCTGATTGAGCGTCTGTTCCCGCTCATCATGGCCACCACCCATGCCTGCGCCCCGATGGCGGCCGACGGCATCGATTTCATCGATAAAGATAATGCAGGGCGCGTGTTTCTTTGCAGTCTCGAACATGTCGCGCACGCGACTGGCACCGACGCCGACGAACATCTCGACAAAATCGGAACCGGATATGGAGAAGAACGGCACCTGTGCTTCGCCTGCGATGGCGCGTGCAAGCAGGGTTTTACCCGTTCCGGGCGAACCAACCATCAATACGCCTTTCGGTATCTGTCCGCCCAAGCGCTGGAATTTGGCAGGGTTTCGCAGGAACTCGACCAACTCGACAACTTCGTCCTTGGCCTCTTCGACGCCGGCAACATCAGCAAAGGTTACCTTGACCTGGTCTTCGCCCTGCAGCTTGGCGCGAGACTTGCCGAAACTCATCGCGCCACCGCGACCGCCAACGCCGCCACCTTGCATTTGGCGCATGAAATAAACAAACAGCAACACCAGCAAAAGGACCGGCAACAGGCTGATCAGAATATCCACCAGAATATTGTTGCCCTGGGGTGGTACGGCAGAATGACGCACATCGTAGGTTTCAAGGTCTGCAACCAGATCATCGTCATTCGGCGCAAACACTTCGAATTGTGTGCCGCTCGCGGTTTGACCCGTGAGCTGTTGGCCGCCGGGTGCGGCCTGAATCTGGACCTCATCGATCTGCCCATTGCGCACGGAATCAAGGAATTCGGAATAGGTCATTTCTTCGGCTGTGTTGCCCTGCTCGGCGTAGTACTGAAATACGCTCATCAGCACCATGGCAATGACAATCCAGACCAGTAAATTCTTAGCAAATTGACTCAAGGGTGTACTCCATTCGATAACCGTTGTGCTCTGGGTCGGCTAGTAATCTGACCGTATTGCACTTGTCTAAGTTGCACTCTACCCGCTTTTGTGTGAATTCGGGTAAACAAAAGGTGATGTTCCTGTCAACGCGATTCAGTGGTTTTTAGGCGTCCTGGCAACCAGATAGACTTCTCGGCTTTCGCTGCGCGAAGCTTCGGGCTTGCGCAGCCTGACCAGCTGAAATTGATTGCGGGCCTGCGCCAAAAACGCATCGAAGCCTTCACCCTGGAACAGTTTGATCACCAGTTGTCCGCTGGGTCGCAGCCATTGTCCGGCGAAATCCAGTGCCAGTTCGGCCAGATACATACTGCGGGCCTGATCTGCGGGACCAATACCAGACATATTGGGTGCCATATCAGAAAGCACAAGGTCCACCTTGTCGCCGACCAGCGTTTCAAGTTGAGCCAGTGGTTCGTCCTCCCGGAAATCACCCTGGATGAACTGAACGCCCTCGAGCGGGTCCATTGGCAATAGATCCAATGCGACGACGGTGCTGCCAGCGCTCGGTCCACCGGTCAATTCAAGCGCTACTTGAGACCAGCTACCCGGCGCAGCACCGAGGTCGACGACACGCTGGCTTTTCTTGAACAGATGATCTTTTTCATGCAGCGCAATCAATTTATACGCAGCCCGGGCTCGATAACCGTCTGCACGGGCCTGTTTCACGAAGGGATCGTTTGCTTGCCGCTGAAGCCAGCGTTTACCACTCATGGTTGACTCGCACGTTGATTGGACGGTCGGTTGATTGCTGCAGCGTTCGTGCTGTAAGTCTGGACAATTTCAAGCAGTTGCAATGATAGGATTGCAACCTGTCCAACAGTAACGGCATCATGCTGAATAATCAACAACTACGTTATCTGCGAGGCCTGTGTCATCCGCTGTCTCCGGTAGTCATCGTGGCGGATCAGGGTTTGACCGAGAACGTGCAGTCAGAAATCGAATTGGCACTGAACTGTCATGAGCTGATCAAGGTCAAACTTCGCGCCGAGCGTGAGCAACGCAGTGAATGGATTGATTCCATCCAGCGTACTACTCAAGCCGAACTGGTGCAAAAAATCGGCCAGGTCGCCTGTTTTTTCAGGCCGAACCCAGACGACGGCAAAATCCAGCTGCCCTGAATCCCATGCAACTCACACAACATCAAGCCGACGACCTGTTCGTCATTCATTCGTTAAGGCCCGAAGGCATCCGGATTGGTGAGGACGTCTTTTCGCACAGCGTGCTGCTGACGCCAGACCAGGGCGTTGCCGCGTGGCCGGTGAAGTCAATCGATGAGCTCGATCACGGCCACATTGAGCCCATCCTGAAATCGAAGCCGGAAATCGTACTTCTGGCGACCGGTCGGAAGCAACGGTTTCCGGCCCGGGCGCTGCAGATCGAATTCCTGAAGCACTCGATTGGTTTGGAAGTCATGACGCTCGAAGCGGCCGCGCGCACCTACAATGTGCTGGCAAGCGAGGACCGACGCGTGCTGGCTGCGATGATCTGGGAACCATGATTACTTGTCGTCTGGTCGACTGGTGACGTGCATTCGACAACGTCGAGGATATCGACGCACTGCTTCCGTGACCTTTGACGCTGGCGAGTGTTTTGTCTGCGGTTTACCATTGGGCGCATGAACGAACTTGATTCCGATTTCTACAACGAGGTGATTGACGTCGACGGCTTGCCGGACTACAGCGAAGCCGAACTGCAGCCGCTTGCAGGTACGTTTGGCCGCTACATTCTGATCACCCAGGCCGTCTACTGGTTGCCGTTCATTCTGGGGGCGCTGGTTGCATCCTGGCTGCCGTTTATTTCCTCATCGCATGATTACCTGCTGGTCGCGCCCATCATCATTTTGGCCTTACTGATCTACCTGTATCGCCTGGCCGATGCGCGTCATCGTGGCTGGGCGCTGCGCGAACATGACCTGATTGCAAGGTCGGGCGTCTGGTGGCGAAGCGTCACGACACTGCCGGTGGCGCGCATCCAGCATGTCGAAACAAGCAGCGGGCCGATCGAGCGCATGCATCGGCTCGCGCGTCTGAGCTGCTATACCGCTGGCGGCATGACGGCAGATCTGGTTGTAATTGGTTTGAATGCCGATACGGCTGACCAGCTCCGTGAGCATCTCCTGGAACAAATTCGCCAGCGCGATGCTTATGGTCGCGATGAGGATGCGCTTCCAATCAGCGAGCAAGCGTTGGAAGAGGAAACCGAATCAGAATCGCTGGATTTTCTGAATCAACTTGAAGATCAACAGGACGAGTCAAACTTCAAGCAGGATGAACCAGACGGCGCGCCACAACGTCGTGACTGATTCAGCCGAATCGATCCCGGAAAATCTGCAGCATGGCTGGCAACACCTGCCGGTTGCGGCGATCGTTACGCTGTACATCAGCGGCCTTCAGAAATTTGTCCGCGAGAACCTGTTTCTCTTTTTTGGTGCTGGTACCGGTTTCGCCTTGAGCGACTGGTTCGGTCTGCGCGAACTGCTGCTGGTCGGCGGCTTTCTGCTGCTGGGTGGCCTGTTGATTGCAATGATTTACCACCGGCGCTTCCAATATCAGGTGGATGAGCAGCACATCCGTGTTCGATCCGGTTTCTTCGAACAGAAGGAGCTCAAGGTGCCGTTTGAACGCGTCCAGACCACCGGTATGAGCCAACCGATCTACATGAAGCCGTTAGGTCTGACCCGCTTCACGTTGCAGACGCCGGGTGCTTCGATCACCGAAGTTGCGCTTCCCGGTATGCCCAGCCACGAGGCTGAAGCGCTGCGTGACCAGATTGCGCGCATACACAACCGGCCAGGCCAGGGCGCTGATGCTGACAGCCGACCGGACCAGGCCGAAAACGACAGCGCTGCTGTCGAGTCAACCAGGCAGTTGTACAGTGCCTCGAACTGGAATCTGTTCCTGTACGGCCTGACCAGCAACCAGATCTGGCTCATGCTTGGTTTTGTCATTGGTCCAGCGGTGGGTTATCTGAACGATTTCATCGAGGATTATTTCGAGTGGATGCAGGGACTGGCGCTGTTTCAGGCGCTGAGTCTGTATGATTCGCCATTCATCATTCTGCTGGTCGTGCTGACCCTGATCGGCATCGTGCTGGCTGTGCTGATGGTTTTGTCGGGCGTCCTCGCCATCGTGCGGTATTCCGGTTATCAGCTCGCCAGCCAGCACGATGGTTTCCGGTCGCGCTACGGGTTTTTTGACCAGCGCGAAAATACGCTGAAAAGAACCAAGCTGCATTCAGTACAGCTGGTTCAAACGGCCTTCGGGCGGCTGCTGGAGCAGTGGCACATCATCGGGCACCAGACGGGTGTGTCTGAACTCGCATCGCTGGCGGGTAAGAGCCAGAAATTCATGATTCCGGGTGTCCGGAATGACCAGGTCGATCAACTGGCGCGAGATCTGGACAACCACTGCGGGACCGAACCTGATTGGCAGGTGATTGATCCGTTGTTGCAGCGCGTGTTGTCCGTTCGCTGGAGCCTGTTGATCAGCGGTGTTGCCTTGCTGATTCAATGGATTCCGACCGATCATTCACAGCGCTTGGACGTGATCAGCCTGGTTTTGCTCGGGCTGAACCTGGCTGTGCTGTGGATGATCAATCTGCGCTGCAAGCGCTGGGGCTTTGCCTTGATGGGCGATGTATTGATGATCCGCTCCGGCATGATCGGCCAAACTATCATGCGTTTTCGGCTGCAGAGCTGTCAGCAGGTGCGGGTCGCACAAAGCCCGCTGCAGCGCAAGCGGTCGATCGCCACGCTGCATCTTCGGTTACCTCATGGTGAAGTCTCGATTCCCTGGATCAGGCTGAATCAGGCCAGTGGTCTGGCCAACCTGGGGCTTTATCACGTAGAAAACAGCGCGCTGCATGCGCTGTAGTAACGAGCCCTCAATCAACGATCCGATTGATCAACACGTCGACCACTTGTGCTGGTGCGCTTCGCGTTGGCTGGCTGATGCCTTCCAGGTCACCGGGTTGAGCGATCGCATTGCCTGAAGTGCTGATTCTGGCAACGACTTCGATCTCTTCAAATGCGGACAGGTTCAATCCCGGAGCCATGCTGTCGGCATCGGTCAGGGTCAGATCGACCGGCCAGAAACCCTGACCGGCCTCGATCGGCATGCGCTGCACCGCCAATGGCGCAGGCGGGCCACCAATCGCCCTGGCAAATACAAACAACGTTTCGCTGCCGTTCAATTGTTCGAGTAGGCTGTCGGCCACGTTAATGCCGACAACAACCGACGGCGCTTCGCCGTCTTGATCAGCCTCGGCCGATGGGTTGGTGTCTGTCGGCGCGATTGGTGACGCGCTGATACCGGAATGCAGTTCCGCCAGTGCCGTATTGCTTTGCCCCGCGGCTTGCTCGGCGCGAGCCATTTGTTGTCGGATCTGTGCGCGCGCTTCGCCCTCCGGCAACAGGGATTCCAGCGCGGTCCAGCGGGCCAGTGCGCGATTGTAGTCGCCGGACTGGAAGGCGTCGATGCCCAGCAGAAACAGCGCTTTCTGGTTGTCGGGCTGGATGGCAACTGCCTGTTCCAGCAGCGCCCGGGATTCCGGCCCCAGGCTGCGCTGACCGGAGGCAAACAGCAACGTTTCAGCCAGCTCGGTCAAGGCGATGGGTTCGTCCGGATCAAAATACAGCACGCGCCGCCATGCACCTTCGGCCGCAGAGTATTGCTGGAGCTGCTTCTGGATGGCGCCAATCTGCATCCAGGCCTCGATATCACGCGGCTGACGCTGGACGCGCTGGGTCAGCTCACCGAGCGCCTGACGAAATTCGGTTGAGATCGATGCCTCCTGTTCCAGCCCCTCGGGTGCGCCAACCAGCTGATACAGGCCAATGGTCGACAGCGGAATCAGCACCAGCAACAGCAGGACCAGTCCCCGTGCGACGGCACTCCCGGTTTGCTGTTGATCCGCTCCTGCCAGCTGCTGCCGCAAGCCGTCGCGGCGCTGTTCCCAGTCGTCGGGTGCCAGGTCGGGGCCAACCGATTCGATTCTGCGGATGCGTTGTTTCAGATCACGGACTTCAGCCGATTGGCCGAGCAGCGGCTTCAGGCTGAAGAACAGGGCGACGGCAATAGCCGCTGCGGTCAGCAGATAGAACATCAGTGTCATACGGGGGTTCCGAAATCAGGGCTCAAGGATCTAGCGCAGCATGCGACGTCGTCGACGAATCATGACCACGCAGGCCAGCGCGCCAGCCACTAACAGCAGTGGCGGTCCAGCCCATAGCAGGAAGGTATGGGCGGCCAGTGGCGGGGTATACAGCACAAAGTCGCCGTAGCGGTCGCGCATGAAATTGCGAATTTCGCTGTCGGCCCGGCCCTCACGAATCTGGCGATAGACCGCACTGCGCAGGTCGGCGGCCAGCGGCACGTCGGAACTGGCCAGCGACTGGTTCTGACACACCGTGCAGCGAATTTCGTCGATCAGGTCGTGATAGCGCTCGCGCTGGGTTTCACTGGCAAATTCAAGCGGCTCGATCGGATTGGTGGCCGCTGCAGCACCGGCGAGCAACAGACCGCACAGCAAGCTCAGCACATGCGTTGCGCTGGATAAGCCCATGCGCATCATGAACGTCCTTCGCTGGCTGCGATCAGCTGGTCGATGCGCTGCACAAGGTCGGCGTAGATTGCATCATTGATGGCGCCAATGTGCTTATGTCGAATAATGCCCTCGTGATCGACCAGGAAAGTTTCCGGCGAGCCGTATACGCCCAGGTCAATTGCGGTATTGCCGACGTAGTCCATGATCTGGATATCCCAGGAATCGCCGAAGGCATTGAGCCAGCGCAGGGCATCGGCGCGCTCGTCTTTCCAGTTCAGCCCAACCAATGTGGCGGGCGATTCCTGTCCCAGGCGCGTGATCCACGGGTGTTCGTCCCGGCACGTCGGGCACCAGCTACCCCAGACGTTCAGAATGAAGGGCTGACCGAGCAAGTCGGCGCGCGTCAATTCGGTATCGGGTTCGTGCAGCAGCGGCAGCGAGAATTCAGGCATTGGCTGGCCGATCAGCGGGCTTTGTACGATCTGGCGTTGGTCTGCAGTAAACAAACCCGTCAGCAGCAGACCCAGCAGCAGCGCAAAAATGGCCAGCGGCAGCGCCAGGCGAATCATGAGCGCGCCTCGGCCGGAACTGCGGGTGCCATTTCAGCTGGCGTTGGCCTGCGTTCGGCCCGGCGAATCCGGCGATAGCGCGGGTCGGTGGCTGCGACGATACCGCCAATCAGCATGAACAGGGCGCCGCCCCAGATCCAGCGAATAAACGGTTTGACATGGATACGGATCGACCAGGCATCGCCATCGAGCGGCTGGCCCATTGCGACATAGATATCACGTGCCATGCCGGGGCGCAGATCCACCTGGGTCATCATCTGGCCGGAGCGATAGTACAGTCGCTTTTGCGGAGTCATGATCGACCATAGCTCGCCGTCCTTGTAAATCGAAACGCGCGCTTCATCGGCGGCCCAGTTCGGACCCTTGACGGTAGCCACTTCATCCAATCGGAATTCCAGCCCGGCGTTTTCAACCGACTGACCGGGTTCCAGGCGGAAGTCGGTCTCCAGCGTGCTGGATTCGACCATGCCGACGCCAATGACGAATACGCCGACGCCGAAGTGCGCCATTGTCATGCCCCATTGACCGCGGGTCAGCCCGAAGCCGGTTTGCCGATTGGACTGACGAACCTGGCGCATCAGGAAGGCCAGCGCACCGAACATCAGCCACAGGCCGCCGATCCAGCCCGACACGGCACGCAGGCTCATTGCGTCCAGGAACAGGCAGACGACAATGCCGCCAACCACGGCCGCAGCCAGTGCGAACAACAGCGGTTTCAAAGCGCGTGAAAACTGGTCCTGTCCCCAGCGCGACATCGGGCCCAGCGGCATCAGCATGACCAGCGGCGTCATCAGCAGAATAAACATGGCGCCAAAGTAGGGCGGCCCGACCGAAATCTGCCCCCAGCCCATAAAGTCGATCAGGATCGGGTACAGCGTACCCAGCAGCACCATGGCAGCCGAAACCACTAGAAACAGGTTGTTGGTCAACAGCAGGGATTCCCGACTGAACCAGTCGAAGCCTTCGCCGTGGGCGATGCGCGGCGCGCGCAGCGCGAACAGCAATAACGCGCCGCCGGTGACCAGGGCCAGGAACAGCAGGATGAACAGACCGCGTTCGGGATCATTGGCAAATGCATGCACCGAGGTCAACACCCCGGACCGCACCAGGAAGGTGCCGAGCAGGGAGAGCGAGAATGCCGCGATACTGAGCAATACGGTCCAGGCCGGAAAGGCCCCGCGTTTTTCAGTTACGGCCTGCGAATGAATCAGCGCAGTTCCGACCAGCCACGGCATGAACGAGGCGTTTTCAACCGGATCCCAGAACCACCAGCCGCCCCAGCCCAGCTCGTAGTAGGCCCACCAGGAGCCCAGCGCAATGCCGCCGGTCAGGAAAGCCCAGGCAGACAGCGTCCACGGACGTGACCAGCGTACCCAGTCGCGCTCGACCTTGCCGCCCAGCAGGCCGGCAATGGCAAAGGCAAAGGCCACCGCAAAGCCGACGTAGCCCATGTACAGCAGCGGCGGGTGGAAGATCATGCCGGGATCCTGCAGCAGCGGGTTCATGTCCTGGCCATCGGGCGGGGTTGGCAGGATCCGGTCGAATGGATTCGAGGTCAGCAGCGTAAACAGCAGAAAGCCGATCGAAATGATGGCCATGATGGCCAGCACGCGCGCCAGAAATACCCGTGGCAGGGTCTTGGAAAACAGCACGACCGCAATCATCCAGCCGGCCAGCATCAGAATCCACAGCAGCAGCGAACCTTCATGCCCACCCCAGACGGCAGTGATGCGGTAGTACCAGGGCAGCAGCAGATTGGAGTTATTGGCCACATACAGCACGGTGAAATCGTGCTGCAAGAAGGCCAGCGCCAACAAGCCGAATGCGGCCACCGCGAATACAAAATGGCCGACGGCCAGCGACGGCGCCAGATCGATCAAGCGGTCATGCTTGCGCCAGGCGCCATACAGCGGAACGATGGCCAGCGTAACCGCCAGCAGCAGCGCGAGAATCAGTGAAATTTGTCCAAGTTCAGCAATCATGATTAAGAGGTGCTCAATGCAGTAGTGGGCAGTTTGTCAAAACAGTTGCTCAAGTACTCGGCGCGGTGCGAATAGCTGCCCGGCGCGGATTCGTCGCTCATGCTGTGACCGGATTCTTCCAGCGCACGAATGACTTCGGGCGGTACATAGGTTTCATCGTGTCGAGCGAGCACTTCATAGGCCTTGAATTGACCCTCTTGTAGATAGCCATGGGCAATCACGCCCTGGCCCTCCCGGAACAGGTCCGGCAAAATGCCGCTGTAGATGACCGGAATGGATTGTTCGCCGTCGTGAACACAGAACTGAACGTCCAGCGTATCGCTGCTGTGCGCGATGCTGCCTTCTGCGACCAGACCACCCAGGCGGAACTTGCGATCCGGTGGCAATGCCTGAGTGGCCACCTCACTCGGGCTGACGGTAAACATCAACTGGTCCTGCATCGCCACGATGGCGATGGCCGTCGCGCTGGAAATACCCAGCAACACCAGTAGTACCATGATCATTCGACGCTTTCGGGTCGGGGTCACGTTCGTTTCTCCATTGAATTGGAAGCCTCGGTCAGACCGGCTGCCTGCATTTCCTCGTACTGTTCAGCCAGCTGACGCTGGATGCGTTTGCGGCGAATGACGGGTTGAACGATTTGCCAGCCAACCACGACGGCAAACACCAGATAACTGCCCCAGACGTAGGCCGCATATTCAAAGACAGGAATCATGCCCGTGCCATCCCGCGAGCCTGCAGTTCACGCTGAACCCATTGCTTGGACTGGTCCTGCTCCAGGAGTTCATTTCGGGCGCGATCGAGCAGCGCTGCACCAAACAGGAATTTGATGGCGATGGTCATCCAGATCAAGGGTGGCAGCATCGATGAATGCAGGCTGGATTCGCCGATCAATCGAATGGTCTGGCCCTGGTGCAGCGTCGTCCACCATTCCACGGAGTAGTGAATGATCGGAATATTGACCGCGCCGGCCAGCACCAGGACCGAAGCGATGCGTGCGGCTTTGCGCCGGTCCTCGAACGCAGCGTACAGCGCCATGATTCCGATGTAGATAAACAACAAGATCAACATCGAGGTCAAACGGGCATCCCACTCCCACCAGGTGCCCCACATCGGGCGACCCCAGATCGAGCCGGTTGCCAGACAGATCAGCGTGAATGCAGCCCCGATCGGCGCACAGGCCATGGCCATGATTTCGGTGATGCGAATCCGCCAGATCAGTGCAATTGCGGCCAATACCGCCATGACCACATAGGTCAGCATGGCTTGCCAGGCAGATGGCACATGGATGTACATGATTCTGGACGTATCGCTCTGCTGATAATCCGGCGGCACGACGTACAGGGCCTTGTACACCCCTACGACCAAGCAGATCGTAAAACCGGCCCACAGCCACGGGCTGACCCGCCTGGCAAACTGACTGAACAGCGGCGGCGAACCCAGTTTATGGAACCACAGTTTGAGGGTTTTCCAGATCACGGTTGTTTAGCGCTCAACGAATTGATTGATGGCATATTATTCAAGATTCAGCTTCAATGCAGCGCGAATGGCCAGCGGCATCAAGGTCAGGTTAAGTATTGTAAATGCCAGCAGTAAGCCGAGATGTGCACTCGACGCATGGCCCTCGGCGGCCAGGGCAACTGCGCCAGTCGCAAAAATAAGAAGTGGCACGACCATCGGAAACACCAGAATTGGCAGTAGACCGCCTGCACCGCGTGTCGTCAGCGTCAGTGCAGCGGCCAGGCTGCCGATCAGGCTCAGTGCCGGCGTGCCGATGATCAGGGTCAGCACCAGTATGGGCAGGGCATCGACCGGCAAATGAAGCATGATTGCAGCAAATGGGCTGAACGTGATCACCGGAATCGCGCTGACCAGCCAGTGCGACAACAGCCGCGCCAGCAATTGTGCCCAGCCGCTGCTGTGACCGACAAACCATTGTTCCAGCGTGCCGTCCTGCAAGTCACTCCGGAACAGCTGGTCGAGCGCCAGCAGGCTGGATAGCAGTGCTGCAACCCACACCATGCCCGGGGCGATCAGTGACAGTACGTTGGGCCCCGGCCCGACGCCCAGTGGAATCAATATGACCACGGCAAAAAGAAAAAACAACGGCAGCAGGGTTTCGCCGGAGCGCCTGATCGACAGCAGCAGATCGCGCTGCAGCAGGGCCAGAAAGGGGCGTGGCTTGGCGCTGGATGGCTCAGGCATCAGACGATGCGCCCTGCGGACAACCATTGCCGACGGGCGCGACCGCCAGGTACTGTATCGGATGCTGCAAATCAGGCATCTGTTGATGCGTGGACAGAATGACGCCACCGCCGGTCTCCAGATGCTGATGAATCAACTGGTCGACCTGATGGCAGCCGTCGGCGTCGAGGCTTGCGTAGGGTTCGTCCAGCAGCCAGATCGGCGATGTCCGAACCAACAGTCGCGCAAGCCCAAGCCTGCGTGTTTGTCCGGCCGACAGGCTGCGCGCCGGTCTGGCACCAAGGCCGGCAAGACCAACCTGGAGGAGCGCACTGGCGATGCTGACTGACGATGCGCCGAGTTTGCGTTCAAAGGCGAGATTTTCCCGGCAGCTCAAATCACCCTTGACCGCCGGTAAGTGGCCGTGAAACAGTGGATCTTGTTCAAAGAGAACCTCGCCATCGCTCGGTTCGAGCACGCCGGCCAGCAGCCGAAGCAGCGTGGTTTTGCCGGCGCCATTGCTGCCCTGGACGACGATCGCATGGCCAGGATTCAGCGCGAGATCGACCGGCTGGAATACATTCAGGCCATGGCGCTGAAAAGTCAGTTGTCGTGCCGATAGCAATGTGTTCACGATGACCATCGCCGGACGTGTGCGGGCAAGCTGGCTGGCCACCGCTTGCCATACAGCCAGAGCTCAATGGCTTGGCCGGGCTGGCCGATCAGGCTGCCGAGCTGGCCATAGCGCTGTGCGAGCCCGTGCACCTGATTGACGTGGTCAATGGCAAAAAACCAGCCCTGTTCTTCTGGCCAGGTCGGTTGTTCGCTGTCCTGCTGGGCCAAATGAATGGTTTTGATGACCGGGCCGGTCCTGTTGATCAACAGGTCATCGAGCAGCGCCTGATTGGCACGCCGGTTGCGGTCAGCGCCTTGTGGAGTGGCATCCGGGTTCCAGGCGGTCAGGATGGCCCAGCCTGCGCTGCCAGCGAGCGAATCCAGCATTGCGCTGGATTGGCCAACAAGGACAACGAGTGCCGGTTCAAGCTGAACCCGGTAGCGGGTTTCCAGAAAGCCCTGAATCAGTGCTTGGGGTTCGTGTTGCTGTACTTGGCCGGATGCAACCGCACGATCCCTGGATTCGCATCGATCCATGGAGTCAGTAACGTTCAATTTGCGCTGAGTTAAGGTGCGATTGACGGAGGACACGATACACTTCGCGATTGCATTGGTACGATGTTTGTATTGTATCGGGTCCGCTACCGGGCTATGCGAATGCAAATATGACCATCACCGAACAAAACGAAAGGAACCCGCGTTGTGAAAGACACCGACACGTCAGGCGAAAATAAGCATCCGTTCGATTACGACCTGTACGTGATTGGAGGTGGCTCGGGCGGTGTGCGCGCATCGCGCATCGCCGCTGGCCATGGAGCTCGTGTGGGCCTGTGCGAAGAATCGAGGCTGGGTGGCACCTGCGTCATACGCGGATGCGTACCGAAAAAACTGCTGGTGTTTGCCAGCCAGTTCTCGGAAGCCTTTGCCGATGCCTCGGGCTACGGCTGGCAGGTTGCTGGAGCCGAATTCGACTGGCCTGAAATGGTTGCGGCCAAGGAGCGCGAAATTACCAGGCTTGAACAGGTTTACGGTCGTCTGCTCGAAGGCGCTGGCGTGGAGGTGCATGCGGGCCGCGGCGTGTTGGTCGACGCGCATACCGTCGTCGTGGATGGTCAGCGCTACACCGCAGAAAAAATACTAATTGCGGTGGGTGGGCGGCCTGCAGTGCCCGAAATGCCCGGAGCTGAACTGGCAATCACGTCCGACGAGGCCTTTGACCTGCCTGAATTGCCGAAGCAAATCCTGATTGTTGGCGGCGGTTACATTGCGGTCGAGTTTGCCGGCATCTTCAATGGACTCGGTTCTGATGTGACCTTGTCGTATCGGCGCGATCGCATCCTGCGAGGCTTCGATGACGACGTCCGGCGCTTTGTCGAGGCCGGCATGCAGGGTCGCGGCGTTACGTTTCGTTATCACGATATTCCTGTGGGCATCGAAACGCTGGATCGCAGTCCAGGCCAGTCGCACCGTCGAGTCCATTTCAAGGATGGCAGCCATCTTGATACGGATCTGGTCATGTTCGCGGTCGGTCGAAATCCACACACCGTCGATCTTGGTCTCCCAGAAGCGGGCGTTCAAACGACCGACAGCGGTGTAATCCCGGTTGATGACCACAGCCGGAGTAACGTATCCAATATTTTTGCGGTGGGTGATGTGACCGATCGCGTTCAGTTAACGCCGGTAGCATTGATGGAAGGACATGCCTTCGCCGATAGTGAATTCGGCGGACATGAGCGGCCGGTCGAGCACGCCAATGTGCCCTCCGCCGTATTCAGTCAGCCGCAGGCCGCCTCTGTTGGCCTGACCGAACATGAAGCGCGTGAACAATTGCAGTCCGTCGAAGTCTTCCGTTCTTCATTCAAGCCAATGAAATATACTCTGAGCGGGCGTGATGAAAAAGGCATGATGAAGTTGATTGTTGATGAAGCCTCAAACCGGGTCGTCGGGATTCATCTGGTTGGTCCCGACTCGGCTGAAATCCTGCAGGGCTTCGCGGTGGCCGTCCGTGCAGGCTTGACCAAAGCCGATTTTGACCGCACGATCGGCATTCATCCGACCAGCGCGGAAGAATTGGTGACGCTGCGTCAACCGGTCGATTGATGGAATCCTTTCGATACCACGAATGACGATCCATTCGCGCCATGCCGTTGTACGAGCTTGATAACTAATGAATCCTGAAACTATGAAAAAATTCTATATTCTGATCCTTTCGACACTGGCACTGCTTCTGGCGGCTGGGGCTTCGCTGAACCCACTGGTTGCTGCATCCGCAGCAGGCAGTGAAGCCGACGCCCGTGCGGCCTACTTCAAGAAACATATGCCGAGCAATGGCATGTGGATCGTCGAGCTCGAATCAGCGCCCACGGTTCGCTTCGAGGGCGATGTGGTGCAGTCAGTCACAGCCGACGGAAGCATCCAGCGCAAGGCGCTGGCCGCAACGGCACCGGCGATGACCGGCGCCAACAAACTGGACACCGAGTCAGTCCAGGTGCAGGAATATATGCAGTATCTGGATGCAGAGCGTGGCCAGTTGCTGCAACGGATCGAACAGACCATGGGCCGGGCCATGCAGCCCCGTCACGTCTACCGCCACGTGCTGAATGGTTTTGCCGCCAAGATGAGTTTTGAAGAAGCGTTGGCGGTGGCCGAGATGCCTGAGGTGCGCGCAGTCAGCCCGGATCGTGCTCAGACGGTGCTGACCGATGCGGGTCCGCAGTGGATTGGCGCCACACGGTTCTGGTCGGGTACCGGTGGCGTTCCCTCGCCCAACCAGGGTGAGGGCATGGTGCTTGGCGTTGTCGATACAGGGATCAATTGGGAATCGATCTTTATTGACAATAACGCGCCCGGAGTATCACCGGTAGCCAATCCAAGACCCGGTTTCCTTGGGCTCTGCTCAGATCCGGATGTACCCTGTACAGGCAAGCTGATCGGCGTATACGACTTCACCGATGAAGGTACCAAGGGTCAGGATCCGGATTCGCATGGCTCTCACGTGGCCACTACAGCGCTGGGTTTCCCCCTGTCTTTTAATCTGGATTTTGGTACCGGCACGCCGATTTTTTTCTCAACCTCCGGCGTCGCGCCTAGAGCCAGCCTGATTTCCTATAAGGCCTGCGTCGAGAATCCGGATGGCGGCAGTTTCCAATGCTTTAATTCCGATACCAATGCTGCGCTTGAGCAGGCCATCTCGAATCAAGTCGACGTTGTCAACTACTCAATTGGCGGAGACCCTTTTTCACCCTGGGCCGGACAGGGCAGCCCGTCAACCAGCACGGCGGAGATCTTCCTGAATCTCCGTGCCGCCGGCATTGTGCCGGTGGTCGCAGCAGGCAACAGTGGTCCGAATGAGGCCACGGTGGGTTCTCCTGCCAATGCACCCTGGGTGTTGGCCGCGGCCAATGCCACACATAATCGCGTACTCGCCAATCGCTTGCGTAACACCAGCGGTGGCGCGAGTTCGCTACCGGCTCTGACGGGCCTGGGTCTTACCCCAGGCACTCCGCAGCGCCCGGTAGTCTATGCCGGTGATTTCGGCAATGCGTTGTGCGGGACGGGTACGGCCGAACTCGGTCCGAGCTGTGGCGATAATTCCGGTGCGACCAATCCGTTCCCACCTGGCACGTTCAACGGCGAAATCGTTGTTTGTGACCGTGGCGTATACGGTCGCATCGAGAAGGGTCGCAACGTGCTGGCCGCTGGTGCAGGCGGCATGATTCTGGCCAACACATCGGAGCAGGGCGAAAGTATCAATGGTGATCAACACTGCTTGCCGGCGACGCATGTCGGCGCCGACGACGGCGATCAACTGCGTGACTGGTTAGCCACGGGCAGCAATCATACTGGTGAACTGAGCGGCACATTTCGCACCCTGGACAGCCAATTTGGCGGGCTGGTCAATAACAGTAGCTCGCGAGGACCCGCAGTTGGGGCACCGGACGTCATGAAGCCCAATGCCACGGCGCCGGGTACCGATGTGCTGGCCGCTGGCCAGGACGGCCCCAACTCGATCGCTTTTCTGTCTGGAACCTCCATGGCTTCACCGCATATTGCCGGCGCTGCTTTGCTGTTGCGTAAATCGCATCCGGGCTGGGGGGTGGATGAGGTTATTTCTGCTTTGGAGACAACGGCTGATGCGTCGATCGTATCCCAGGCCGATGGCTCCACAGCCAACACCATCGACCGAGGAGCCGGGGGCATCCAGGTGGATCGTGCCGCGCGCATTGGTCTGTATTTGCCGACCACTACACAACAGTTCTTGAATGCGGACCCTGCTCTCGGGGGTGATCCGGGCGAATTGAATCTTCCGGGTATTTCCAGTGACCTCTGCGTCAGTAACTGCGTATACACCCGAACCGTTCGGGCGCTGGGCAATTCGACCTGGACGGTGACTACCGAGGGCGATCTGGATATTCAGGTGAGCCCGCCATCGTTCAGTCTGACGGCCGGTCAGCAACAGGTGCTGACCGTGACCATCAATCCGGGCTCGGCGCCGGTTGGCGAATGGTCCAGTGGTGCCGTTGTGCTGGACAGCTCGAACAACCAGTTTGTAACGCAGCGCTTGCCGGTCGGCGCACTGGTCGCAGGTGGTTTGCTGCCGGACCGCGTGGTCTATCGGAGCGATACCAATCGCGGTCGGGGCACGCTTGAGATCCAGGATGCTGCGGCCTATCCTGAAGCGGTCTATAACACCAGCCCGTTGGTGCGGCCGGAGCAGGTGCTGGCCAGCCTGCCGCAGGACGCATCGCCAACGAATCCCTACAACGGTGGCCCCGGCGTGTTCGTTCAGCTTGTTTCGGTGCCGGTTGACGGTTTACTGCTGCATGCAGAGACGTTCGCCTCGGATTCACTCGACGTGGATCTTTTTGTAGGACCGGACCTGAATGGTAACGGTCTGCCGGATGAGGATGAAGAGGCCTGCGCCTCGTTGAGCTTCAATGATCAGGAGCAGTGCGAGATTCGTGCCCCTTCTGCCGGCAACTGGTGGATCATGGTGCAGAACTTCAACGACTCGGTGCCGGGCGCGACCGACAACGTGCCGTTTGAATATGCGGTTCTGGCCGCCGAGAATGACCCAAGCCTGGTGGTTTCCGGCATTGCCAACCATCCGGGTGGTGACCTGGAGCTGCCGGTGTACTGGATCGAGCCGGCCATGCTCGAGCAGGAACGCTGGCTCGGCGCCATCGGCATTGCGTCGACGCCGGACACGCTGGCCAATGTCGGTATTGTTCCGATCTCGGTCACGCGGACTGATGAAAACACACCAGAGATCACACCGCTGTTCGAAGGACGGACCGAGACGGTGGTGGTTCCATCAGACTCATTACATGACGGCATCTTTCTTGATGTTCCTGCCGGCACATCTGGAATTGAATTCGAGATCGAGGGCGCGTTGGCCGATGTGCAGCTGGAACTCTATCCATTCTCGGAAATTAACGAATTGGCTGACTTCTTCGGGGACTTGCCTCCGCTGCCCGTCATCGGAACACCGCCTCCGCTGGGTTCTAGTGCCCCCGTGCTGGATATTCAGCAGACGGGTACCGGGTGGAGCGTTTCACTGCTCCCTGGACCAGGGGACAACTCAATCATTTCCGAGGGTCGTTATTATCTGCTGCTGGATAATGATGTCGGGGCCGAATCGCTGGTCGAAATTACGACCAATGTCATTGAATCCGACCGCCTGGAACCGAATTTTGGCCTGTACAGCCCGCGCGACCGCCTGATCTTCCAGGGCTTTCAGTGGAGCCTGGGCGGCGGCAACGGTCTGGTGGTCTGGTATAGCTTCGATGAAAGCGGCGACGCGACCTTCTATCTGTCCGGCTCCGAGCCGCCGGATCCGACCAGCTCGTATTACTCAGCGCCGTTGTTCCGCTTCACGTCGAACGGCGTGCGCCAGACAGCAGACCTGGTCGGCGAAGTTCAGGTCATGGCAATATCGGAGACGCAGATTTCATTCTCCTGGACGCTGAATGGCACGCGCAACGCCGAAATCCAGACGATTGCAAATGGTCAGGATTGCCCGATAGTCGACGGCGAACCACAGCCGTATCAGGCGCTGTGGTTCCCGAACGAAGCTCGTGAGGGTGGCGCCAGCGTGCTGGCGACCGAAAACGTCGAAATCTGGATTCGCTACTACTTCGACAACTCAGGACAGCCGCGCTGGGTGTATGGCGATGGCCTGCTCGAGCCGACCTTGCCGGGCGGCAAGCGCTTACGCGTGGACGAATTCAAGGGCTTCTGTATCTACTGCGAAGAAAGTCCGCTGTCGTTTGAAACGGTCGGCGTGATGGAGCGCCAGTTCTTCAGCTTGACCGAGGGCCGTGAAGTGATTGATTTTGTATCGCGACCGCCATTGAACGAGACCTACAGCAGCGACCGGCCAGTCATACGGCTGACGGATTTTGCGGCCTGCTCAAATTAGGCAGCGCCTGACAGATCCACCAATGACCTGCCGCCCCTGCAGGTCATTGCGGCGGTAAAATTACAGCGTGATCGAGAACCAGAACGTCGTGGTCGTGCTGCCGGCCTACAACGCAGCGAAAACGCTGGCAGCAACGCTGGCCGAGATCCCTGAGCGCATCGTGGATGACATCGTACTGGTCGATGATGCCAGTTCGGACCGAACGGCTGCATTGGCTCGGGAGCTCGGCATCCGGCATGTGCTCGTGCATGATCGCAATCGTGGCTATGGCGGCAACCAGAAGACCTGCTATCGAAAAGCGCTGGACCTGGGTGCTGATATCGTCATCATGCTGCATCCGGATTACCAGTACACCCCCAAGCTGATTCCTGCAATGGCTGGATTGGTGGCTTCCGGGCAGTTTCATGCCGTGCTCGGCTCCAGAATCCTCGGTGGCGGTGCGCTGGACGGCGGCATGCCAACCTACAAGTACATCGCCAACCGCCTGCTGACCGCGTTCCAGAACTTGTGTACTGGCGCCAAGCTGTCCGAGTACCACACCGGCTACCGGGCTTTTTCGGCCGATCTGTTGCGATCCATCGATTTCGAATCGGATTCCGATGATTTCGTGTTCGACAATCAGATGCTGGCGCGGATTATCTACAGCGGTCACCGAATTGGCGAAATCACCTGCCCAACCAAGTATTTTCCCGAAGCTTCATCCATCAATTTCCGGCGCAGCGTGCGCTATGGCCTTGGCGTGTTGAGTATTGCCGGTCAGCACCTGTTGGCACGCACGGGTATTTATCGCACGCGCTTGTTTCGATCATGATCGATCGCAAGGCGGCGGACCATCGCATCGGGTTGCTTGCGCTGATGCTGATCACGATGGCCGCAGTCTGGCTGCGCTTCGCGCATTTTTCACAGTTGATCGTCATGGACGACGAGTGGCACGCACTGCACGCCATGATGCAGCTTGATTTTGGCGAGTTGTTTCAAACGTTCGGCCATGCTGATCACAGCATCCCGATCGCGCTCTGGCTCAAGACGCTGGCCGTACATGTCGGCCTGAACGAATGGCGCATGGGGTTGCCCTTTCTGATGGCGGGCGTCGCTGCGGTTTTGTTGTTGCCCTGGAGTTTTCGCCACTGGCTGAGACCGGATGAGTCGCTGGTGCTGGCGTTTCTGCTGAGTTTTTCTGCGCTGCTGATTTTTTACAGCCAGCAGGCACGCCCCTACGCCTTGCTGGTCTTGACTGTGCCGATCGCCGTGGTCGCGCTTTGGCAGTTTCGATCACAGGGTCGTCTCGGTCAGCTGCTTGCGTTTGTTATTACCGGTGTGGCTTCGGCCTGGTTGCATCCGCTGATGCTGGCGTGGTTGGGCTGGGCGCTGGTCGTGGCAGCCGGCTTCGGCTTGTGGGACCTGCGACATGACAAGGGCTGGATCTCGTTCTGGCGCATGGTGATCGCCGGCGCCGTGCTGATGGCGCTGTCTGCTTCCCTGTTGGCCTGGCCGGTGCTGAATGACCTGGCGTCGCTGCAGGTCAAGACCGGCGCCGACCAGGTGCAGGCCCAGACATTCTGGATTGCCTGGCAGTTGTTTATTGGTCATGGCAGTCATCTGGTCGGCGTGTTGGCGCTTGGCTTGGCCGTCTTGGGCGGTGTAGAGCTGGCCCGGCGGGACGCACCGTTCCTGGCGTATTGGCTTCTGATTGCACTGGGCTCTCTTGGCATGATTGCAGCGACCAATGCAGCCTGGCTGCACCACGGCCTGGTGCTGGCGCGCTATTCGGTCCCGCTGCAAATTTTCGCGTTCGTGCTGATCAGCATCGGGCTGCATACGCTGGCCCGTTCAGTGATCTCAGCGTGGCCACGCCAGCTGCTGATCGGTATTGTCCTGATCGCCTGGGTCGCGACCGGACCGCTGCCCGAAATCAAGACCCAGCCCAATGCCTGGGCCAAGCACATGTTGTATCACTTTGACTACCGCAAGCAGCGCAATGTCTATCGACAGCATTTTGCGTCGATCGAGATGCCCCAGGCGTACCGGGAAATTGGCCACGCACAGGGGCCGGGTCGCGTGTTTGAAGCCGGCTGGTGGTTCGAGGCTCATTTCAATCCGCTGGTGATCTTCCAGCAGCTGTACCAGCGCAAAGTCGGGATTGTCATGCTCAACGGGCGGTGTATGGACTGGACTCACGGTGAGTTTCCGCACCCGGCGCATCGCGTCGTGTCACATCAGTTCGAATTCCGCAATTTTGTATTTCTGGACGATATTGAACGGCACATACAACCCGGTGATTTTGTTGTTTTTCATCGACACTCGCTGTTGCCCGATGCCCGCCCACGGCCTGATCCTTCGAACTGTATCGCTCAGGCCCGGCAGCTACTGGGCCCACCCTGGTTCGAGGACGATTCGAGCGTGGTCTTCCGAAGCCAAGTGATGGACCATCCGTGATGGCTCGATCAAGCGGGTGTATTCATCGGCCAAAACGGCGTAAAATGGCGCTTTGACATCACATCGACCAATCTATTGAGTTCCACAAACCAACACATCGAATCCAGCCGATTGCGTGACTTGGCCGTCGCCGTGCTCGAAGACGCCAAGGCACAGGATATTGAACAATTCGATCTTCGCGAGCGCAACACCTTTGCCGATTTCATGATCCTGGCCAGCGGCACGTCCAGCCGGCAGATCAAGGCCATGGCTGAACGCCTGTCGCTGAAGCTCAAATCCATGAATTTGCCGCCGCCGCTCGGGATTGAAGGCCAGCAGGGCGGTGAGTGGGTACTGGTTGACCTGGTTGACGTAGTGGTGCACTTGATGCTGCCGCAGACCCGGGCCTTTTACAACCTGGAGAAATTGTGGGATGCCTCGACCGAGTCGCGCGCATCCAAAACCGGCGACACGGCTGGTTGAAGCAAACGTTTCGACGTGACATGGTCATGGTTCACTTGATGCTAGCGAAGCGCCGCACGGCGTGAATCTAAACCTGGTCTGCATCGGTCGTAAGATGCCCGGCTGGGTCGAGCAGGGCTGGCAGGATTACCAGCGACGCTTGCCACCGCATCTTCCGCTGAAGCTGATCGCAATGGACAGCAGCAGGGGCGGCAATGCCAAAGAAATCCAGCAGGCTGAGGCCGAATTGTTACGCAAGCGCATGCCGCAGCCAGCCCGCGTGGTTGCGCTGGATGGTGCTGGCCAGCGCTGGAATACCGAACAGTTGGCCAAGCAGTTGGAGGCATGGCAGATGGATGGCCGGGCGGTGAATTTCCTCATTGGCGGCGCCGATGGCCTGGATGCATCGCTGCTGGCCGAAGTCGATCAGCACTGGTCACTGGGCCCGCTGACGCTGCCGCACATGCTGGTGCGCGTCATTCTGGCTGAACAACTCTACCGTGCCTGGAGCTTGACCCAGGGCCACCCGTATCATCGCGCCTGACAAATGATCATGCACCAGACCTCCACCGCATCGACCATGATTGCATCCCTGATTCTGGCCTCTGCCTCTCCGCGTCGGGCGGAGCTGTTGAAGCTGCTGATGCCTGAATTTACCGTGCAACCCGCCGATATTGACGAGCGTGTTCATTCGACCGAGCTACCGGAACACTACGTGGTCCGAATGGCCGAATCCAAGGCCAGGGCCATCGTTTCAGCGCAGCCTGAGGCAGGCGAGGCCATCGCAGTGCTTGGCTCCGATACGGTCGTTGTACTGGAGAAGGAATGTTTGGGCAAGCCTGCCGATCAAGCACAGGCCGCCGAAATGCTGAGACGCCTGTCGAATCGATCGCATCGGGTCATGACTGCGGTTTGCCTGATCGAGCCTTGCCAATCGATGAAGACGGCCGTCAGCATCACGGAAGTGCACTTTGCGAAGTTGCCCGAACACTGGATTGAACGCTACGTGGCCAGCGGCGAACCGATGGACAAGGCCGGCGCGTACGCAATTCAGGGGCAAGCCTCGGCCTGGATCGAGTTCATACATGGAAGCTACAGCGGTGTCATGGGATTACCGCTGTTTGAAACCGCCCAACAACTGCGTGCTGCGCGGTTGATCGACTAGCGGTTGATCGATGATGGGTTGATCGATTCGCGCCACGCGCAAGATCGAGCAGGCACTCGTCTTGCAGCCGCAATGAGGGCTGCGCATCATTGTAAAAACGCGCTTCAATGGTATGATTTTGAACATTTTATGAATTGAAGCCCGGCGAACCCGGGCTCGACGAGAAAAACACGTGAGTAATGAACTGCTGATCAACGTGACGCCGTCGGAAAGCCGCGTGGCGTTGGTCGAAAATGGCCTGCTGCAGGAACTGCATCTGGAGCGGGCCGATGACAACAGCTATGTCGGCAATATCTACCTGGGCAGGGTCGAGCGCGTGCTACCCGGGATGCAGGCGGCATTTGTTCAGATCGGATTGGACCGGACTGCGTTTCTGCACGCCAATGAAATTGCGCGGCCCCGCACCCCGCTTGATGTGCTCGACGACGATGCCTCGACCGACCGCGAAGCACTTGCTGAACCTCCGGTTCCGCTGATTACCGACATGCTGCATCAGGGGCAGCAATTGCTGGTCCAGGTGATCAAGGACCCGCTGGGCAGCAAGGGTGCTCGTTTGACTACTCAGCTCAGCCTGCCATCACGTTACCTGGTGTATTTGCCAGGCGACCAGAACAGCCTCGGCATTTCGCTCCGCATCGAAGACGAGGACGAACGAAATCGCTTGAGTGGACTGGTCAAGCAGATTCTGGCCGATCAACCTGCAACCGGCTTGATCGTCCGGACCAATGCCGAGGGCGTGGGTACAGAAGAAATGGCGCGTGACCTGGATTATCTGCGTCGACTCTGGGCACGCATCGAGCGTCGCATGCAGGAACAGCCCGAACCGGGTGACTGTGTCTACGAAGAACTGTCGCTGCCGCTGCGCGCACTGCGCGACTGGATGAATGCAGGCATTGATCGTGTGCGGATCGACGATGCGACCACGCTGTCCCGGTCACGCGAGTTCGTGTCTACGTTTATCCAGGAATGGTCCGATCGAATCGGAGGCTACCAGGGCACCGGGCCCTTGTTTGATCTGTTTGGCGTCGAAGACGAAATCGAACGCGCGTTGAGTCGCACCGTGTCGTTGAAATCCGGCGGGTATCTGGCTATTGACCAGACCGAGGCCATGACTACCGTGGACGTCAACACCGGCGCCTATGTCGGCGTGCGCAATTTTTCCGAGACAATATTCAAGACCAACCTGGAGGCAGCGCAGGCACTGGCACGTCAGCTGCGCCTGCGCAATCTGGGTGGCATCATCATTGTCGACTTTATCGATATGCATGATGAAGGCCATAAGGCCCAAGTGCTGCGTACGCTGAATCAGGCACTGGCACGTGATCCGGCCCGCACCTCGGTTTCGACTATTTCCGAATTGGGCCTGGTGGAAATGACGCGCAAGCGCACGACTGAAAGTCTGGAGCATCGCTTGTGTCAGCCCTGCTCGAGCTGCAATGGTCGGGGCTGGCAGAAGTCGATCGAGACAATCTGCTCAGAAATCTTTCGCGAGATCCTGCGTGCGGTTCGACAGTTCGAGACGGGCCAGCTTCGGGTTCTGGCGGCCAGTCCGGTGGTTGAAAAAATTCTAGAAGAACATACCCGCACCATTGCTGAACTGACCGAACAATTGGGCACTGAAGTCCGCTTTCAGCCTGAGGATCAGTACCCTCTGGAACAGTTTGACGTGGTGCTGCTTTGAGCGAGGCTGCAGCGGCTGAATCTTCGCGTTGGTCCAGTATCCTGCGCCTGTTTCGAAGGACGGTTTGGAAACTGCTGCTCTGGTTCATTATTGCCTCGGCGGTGTTGGTCAGCCTGGGCCGCCTGCTGGCGCCGTACGCCGATCATGCGCGGCCGCTGCTCGAGCGAATACTCAGTCATGCGCTGAATCAGCCGGTTCAAATCAGCCGGGTCGAGGCGCAGTGGCCTCGTTTGTCGCCGCAGATTCACCTTTCGAACCTGACGGTTGGAACACCGGAAAATGCCATGCTGCAGGTCGACCGTGCGCGGCTCGAGTTGAAGTTGTACAACTTGCTGCGCCCGGCTTACAACAGTTTCGAATTGATCGGCCTTGGTTTGAATCTTGGGCTACTGGAAGACGAGCAGGGTCGCTGGAGCTGGCAGATCGAGGGCGGTGGAACCGTGCGCGATGGCTGGCAGCGTGGCTTGTCCGCGGGCGACCTGAAGCTGCGTTCGTCCAGCGTCCGCATTGTTCCCTTCAATCAGCGTGCGCTGAGTTGGGACGTGCCTGAAGCCGACCTGAACCGCCTCGGCAATCGCCTGCGGATCCGCTTTTCGGCCCTTGAATCCGGTTCTCAGCACGCGCGTGTTGACGATGATGGTGTACCGCTTGGCATCGATGACCGCGATGTATCGTCGCCTTGGCTGGTCAAGGCTGAATTGAAGCTGGATGATGATGGCTTGTCTTCACTGCGGTCCTACCTGACGATCGAGGATTCCAGTGTACTGATGCGACTGCAGGCAATGCTTGGCGAAGAGCTGCAGGCACGCTTGAACCTGGATGTACTTGACCAGGCGCGCAGTTCGAGTCAAGTCTGGCTGGACTGGACTGTGAGTGAGCCACTGCGTTTCCATGCGCAGCTTTCGCTTCAGGGGCTCGCCGATCAGGCCGGGGTGACCCTGCAGCTGGACGGTCGATCAGACAAGGAAGACCTGACGATCGAGGTCAATAGCAAGGATGCGCCGGAACTCGAACCCTGGATTGATCAGCTGGTGTTTTCCAGACAGGATGGGCTGACCGGGGTGTCCCTTCAGCGTGCCGACCTGGCCAGGCTGAACGCACTCCTGTCCGCATTTGTCAAGGCCGAGCCGCTTTGGCCGCAGCGGTTGGAGGGTGTGCTCGAACAATTTGCCGTCGCCTGGTGGCCGGATGGGACGCCGTTCTTGTTTCGCGGGCAATTGGATGGGTTCGGGGTGACGGCCGGCAGCATTCCGTTCAATCTGGGACCGCTTGACCTTGGACTTGCATTGCACGGGGATCGCTATGGGGTGTCGGTGTCCGGTCAGCCCGAGCTTCAATGGGCGTTTCTCTACGATCGTCCGATTGCATTCGAATCCCTTGACGCTGAGCTGGTCCTGTCCACGGACAGCCTCGAGGTCAGGACGCTGCAAGTCGTCAACGAGGCCTTTGATTTCAAAGCGCAGGGCCAGCTGTTAAGGCCTGATCCGATAGCGGGCTTCGCCGGACCATTCATGGATCTGACCATCGATCTCGGCCGCATGAGCAGTCCCCGGCTCAATCGCTGGTTGCCACAGCGCGGCTTGCCGAGCAAGACGCGAAACTGGTTGGACCAGGCATTGCTGAGCATCGAGTCCGGCAAGGCCCTGACCACCTTGCATGGCTGGCCACAGGGGTGGAAACAATACACGCCACCGGGTGCGGTGCACAGCTTGATTGATGTGCAGGGTCTTGATCTGCAGTATGGCCAGAACTGGCCGCGTGGCGAGAAATTGAGTGGCCGGGTCGAGTTTCTGTCTGAACAAATGCTGGCCGAGATGGAGTCTGGAACCATTAGCGGCACGACCATCACCGCGCCGTCCATCGAGATTCCCCAGCTGCGGCGTGCCCAGGTCGAACTGAATCTGGCCAGTGATGGCGCCACCGCCGAACAGCTGCTTGGCCTCGTCCAATCGCTGCCGCTGGAGCAGGCCCGGACCGCACTGGACCTGATGCATTGGCAGGGCGCGGCCGAGGCCACGGCCCGGGTCATGCTGCCGGTCAAGCAGATCCAGGACTGGCAAATGAACGGACAAGTCAGGCTGGATGGCGTTGACTTTCACATCGACGAGCCGGGCTTTGCCATTGAACAACTGCAGGCCCAGGTCCCGTTCAGCCGCGAGCGTATCGGCCCTGCAACGCTGCAGGGCCAGGCCGGGCAACAGTCCGTCGAGCTCCAGCTCGACGCTCAGATCTGGCCTGAACTGGACTTGTCGATTCAGGGCGAAGTGCCAACCGCGGCCCTGTTGCCTCTGAACTGGCAGGCCGCAGCGCCCGAAGCCCTGGCTGCGATCACTGAACGGATCGACGGGCAGAGCCTGTGGCAATTCAATATCCAGCGCGCTGCGACCAGGCACTCACAGCCTCCAGCGACCGATGCGATGGCTGATACCAGTGAACGCAGCCCACTGATGCTGTCACTGCAAAGCAAGATGACAGGTACAGCGCTGAGCCTGCCTTTGCCATTGTCCAAACCTGCCGAGCAGGAATGGCCGTTGCATATCGAGCTCGAGCTACAGCCGGCTCTTCGTGCGATCCGCTTTGGCGTGATGGATGTCATCGACGGTCAACTCCAGGTCGAGCCAGACTACTGGCAGCTCGGCCTCGGCTTTGGCGGCCTGCCTGCAAAGCGGCCAATGGCCGAAAATTTTCATATTGCCGGTCAGATCGATGCATTGGCGCTGGGCGATTGGCTAGAGCTGATTGCGGACATGACCCAATCGACAGACCGTTTGATGCTGCGCTCGCAGGGCATCGATGATGATCTGACGGGCTGGCTTGATCTGGATATTGGAAGCTGGAGTCTGGGGCAGGCTGAACTCGGTGCAATTGAAGTTGCGCTGGCTCGTGAACAGAACGTCTGGCGATTGAATTTCGACGGGCAGTCCATGCGTGGCAGTATTCAGACGCCCGCCACGCCGTCCGCCCTGCCGGCTGCGGTGGCCCGTTTCGACTACCTGCACTGGCCGCTCGGGGAACCGGAGCAACTGCTTGAAGAACCTCGGATGGTGGATCCCCGCAGCCTGCCCGAACTGCAGATCGCGATCGAGGATTTACGCTGGGGTAACCTGCCGCTTGGCCAGTTGCGGGTGGTTTCGCATGCCCGTCAGGAAGGGCTGGAAATCGAGCAGTTTTCGCTTGGAAGAGCGGGCCTCCAACTGGCCGGCAGTGGTCGCTGGGTCGCATCGGCTGACGAGTTGGCCTACCCCTTCAATACCCAGGCGCGGCTTCGACTGACCGATGACAATTTCGGGCGTAGCCTGCAGCAGGCCGGCTACCAGCTGGCACTGGAACGGGGCCGCGCGTTGATCGAGCTGGATGGGTCCTGGCCCGGCAGTCCGCTGGACTTCAGCTTGACGCGATTGAATGGCGAGCTGGACCTGTTGATTGACGATGGCGTCATCGCCGAAGCCCAGCCCGGTGCTGGACGCCTGCTGGGCCTGGTCAGCCTGGGTTCGATTCCGCGACGCTTGCGCCTGGATTTCAGCGACGTGTTCGGCTCCGGTTTCGGCTTTGACCGCGTGGCGGGTCATTTTGATCTCGAGGCTGGCCTGGCGAGAACTGACGATTTATCCATTTCTGCACCGGCAGCCGATATTGACATCCGCGGACAGACCAATCTGGCCGAGCGGGTCTACAACCAGACCATGCGCGTCCGGCCCGGTTTGGGCTCCACGCTGCCGATCATCGGTGCATTGACCGGTGGACCCATCGGCGCGGCCGCGGGCGTGGCGCTGGAGCAATTGCTGAACGAGCCGATCTCGGGTTTATCCGAAATCGAATACCGCGTGACCGGAAGCTGGGAAGATCCGCTCGTGGAAACGATCGGTGCACGAGGGGCGCCATTGGTCGAAGCCGATGCTGCGGCTGGAGGCGAGCCGGAGCGCAACCTACCGGAAAGCGGTTGAAAAACCGGTTTTCGACCGAATCTTGATTGACACTGCCCTGCGATGATTCAACGTGATCGATGATCGCTGGCTAACCACGACTGGAAAATACATCATGTTAGATACTGCACAAGCGGCACTGCTGGAACCGGCTGGAATTACAACCTCGCAACTCGACCAGGTGCTCGGTCGCCTGGTCAGTGGCCAGGTGGATCTGGGCGACCTGTATTTTCAGAATCGGCAGTCCGAGAGCTGGTCGCTTGAGGACGGCATCGTCAAGAGCGGCAGCTTCTCGGTCGACCAGGGCGTGGGCGTGCGCGCGGTCGTCAATACCGGCACTGGTTTTGCGTATGCCGATGCGATTTCATTGCCGGCCCTGATGGAAGCGGCCGGTAGTGCGCGGGCCATCGCGCGCAGCGGCCAATCCGGCGCCAAAGCGCTAGCACCAGCCCACGCACAGCAGCCCCTGTACCGTGCCGACAACCCGATCGAGGCGGCCGATGCAGCGACCAAAGTGGATCTGCTTCGTACCATGGATGCGTATACCCGCTCGCTGGATCCCCGGGTCAGCCAGGTCAGTGCATCCTTGTCCTGCCAGCATGAATCGATACTGGTTGCCGCCAGCGACGGCACGCTGGCCGGGGATGTGCGCCCGCTGATTCGGCTGGATGTCAGCGTCATCGTCGAGCAGGGTGATCGCCGTGAATCCGGCTATGCGGGTGGTGGCGGGCGCTATGCGCTGACTGAATTGATCCAGCCGGAACGCTGGCAGCCGTTTGCCGACGAAGCCGTGCGTCAGGCGCTGGTCAACCTCGACTCGGTCGCGGCACCGGCCGGCAATATGACGGTGGTGCTTGGGCCTGGCTGGCCGGGTGTGTTGCTGCACGAAGCCATTGGCCATGGTCTTGAAGGTGATTTCCATCGCAAAGGCGTGTCGGCATTCAATGACCGCATGGGCGAGCGCGTGGCCACCGAGCACTGCACCGTCGTCGACGACGGCACGCTGGCCAATCGTCGCGGATCGTTGACGATCGACGATGAGGGCACGCCGAGCGGCCATAACGTGCTGATTGAAGATGGGCGTCTGAGTGGGCTGATGCAGGACAAGCTCAATGCACGCGCCATGGGCGTTCAACCGACCGGCAACGGCCGCCGCGAATCATTTGCACACCTGCCGATGCCGCGAATGACCAACACCTATATGCTGCCGGGCGCGCACGAGCCGGAGGAAATCATCGCCTCGGTCGATGACGGCATCTACGCGGTCAATTTCAACGGCGGGCAGGTCGACATCACGTCCGGCAAGTTCGTGTTTGCCGCCTCCGAGGCCTATCGCATCCAGAACGGCAAGCTGGGCGCGCCACTCAAAGGCGCCACGCTGATCGGCAATGGGCCGGACGTGCTGACTCGCGTCAGCATGGTCGGCAATGATCTCGAGCTGGATTCCGGCGTGGGCGTATGCGGCAAGGAAGGTCAAAGCGTCCCGGTCGGCGTCGGACAGCCGACGCTCAGGGTCGATGGCCTGACGGTCGGAGGCACGGCATGAAGGATCTTCAGCAGGCACTCAGCGAATCCGGCATGCAGGGCATGCTTGACAACCCGGAGCGTGAAATTCAACTACTGACCGGCATCGCCGAACGCATGTTGGACCAGGCCCGGGCTGGCGGTGCGGATGCCGCTGCCATCAGCGTATCGTCGAGTCTTGGCCGACATGTCACTGTCCGGCTCGGGGACATTGATGTGCTCGAGGACGCACGCGATCGTGGCCTGAGCCTTACGGTCTACTGCAAGCGTTCCAGCGGCACGGTGAGTACCGCCGACATGAGCCCGGATGCACTGGATCAGGCAGTCGAGCAAGCACTCGCCATTGCCCGTCACACCCAGCCGGATCCGGCCGGTGGCCTGGCCGATGCCGATCAAATGGCCAAGGACACCTCGGGTGACTTCGATATCTGGCATCCGCAGCGATTCGAAATGGCCGAACTGATAGCGCGTGCCACCGAAATGGAGCAGGCCGGGCTCGAGTTCGACCAGCAAGTCACCAATTCCGAGGGTGCTTCGGTATCAGCCAATGCCAGTCTGGGGGTGTATGCCAATACGCATGGGTTCAACGGTCATGCTCAGCGGACTCATTACGGCCAGCACTGCGTGCTGGTCGCGCGCGACGACTCGGGCATGCAGCGCGATTGGGATTGGGATGATCAGCGGCGCTGGGATCTGCTGACCGATCCGGCGACTACCGGGCTGGGTGCGGCACGCAAGACGCTGCGTCGTCTGGGCGCCAGAAAGGCACCCACCGGCCCTTCGTTGGTGCTGTTCAACACCGACACCGCACTTGGGTTGATACGCCATCTGGTTGGTGCTGTTTCGGGCGGCAATCTGTATCGGCGATCCAGTTTTCTGCTGGATAAGGCCGGTCAATCGGTTTTTCCGGATTGGGTCGATATCGGGGAACAGCCGCATCGTCCGGCCGGCCAGCGGTCCAGTCGATTCGATAGCGAAGGCGTGGCAACGTCAGACCAGCCGCTGGTTGAAGGCGGCGTGCTGTCGCGCTATGTGCTGAGCAGCTACTCGGCGCGCAAGCTCGGGCTCGAAACCACGGCCAATGCCGGCGGCGTGCGGAATCTGATGTTCAAGCCGGGAGACCAGTCCCAGGATGACCTGATCCGCAGCATGCAGCGCGGCCTGGTCGTGACGGAATTGATGGGGCAGGGCGTCAACCTGGTGACCGGCGATTATTCCCGGGGTGCTTCGGGCTACTGGGTCGAAAACGGCGAAATCGCCTATCCGGTTGAAGAGATCACCATTGCCGGTAACCTGGCCGATATGTTCAAACAGCTGCAGGCCGCCGGCAGCGATGTCGAATCCCGCCGGAATATTCAGGTGCCGTCGTTGCTGGTCGATGGTATGACGATCGCAGGGGAATAATGGCTGGATAACCACCGGGCGAACGCCGGTGAAATTTGTCAACCGGACCGGCGGCCGATCCGGTTGCGCGAAGTGGCCGGCTCAGTCGCCGCTGGATGCTTCTTCAGGTTCCTGGCGGATGCCTTCGATGGACAGAATCATCTCGACTTCGGTCGCGCTCGGCCCGAGGTCGTAGTCAATGCCCCAGTCGGCCAGCGTCAGCGTGGTCTGGCCTTCAAAACCGCGGCGGTAGCCACCCCATGGGTCGGTGCCGGCGCCAATCTGCTCAACCTCGATTTCAACCGAGTCGGTCATGCCCATCAGGGTCAGATCACCTGCCAGTCGATAGCGGTCATCGCCCAGCGGCTCGAACGCAGTCGACTTGAACGAGGCGGTCGGGTGCTGCTCGACGTGCAGGAAATCTTCGTTGCGCAGATGGTCATCGCGGCGCTCGTGGTTCGAATCAATGCTCGCAGTCTGAATCTCGACATTGACGGTCGAGTTGGCCGGATTTTTGGTATCGAAGGTGAAGCTGCCGTCGAATTCATTAAACCGGCCATACAGCCACGAAAAGCCCAGGTGTGGAATCCGAAACTGGACAAAGGCATGCGCACCCCGAACGTCAATGGCGTAGTGTTCAATGGGTTCGCTGGCTGAGACGGTGCTGACGAATCCGGTTGCAAGTAATAGACCACCGGTAAGGGTGCCGAGTAGTCGGGCTTTACGATTTCCGATTGGTTTCATGCCTGTTTCTCCGTGAATATATCTTTCAATGAGATTCTGCACACAGTGATCGAATCATCACTTATTTGGCTGATTTTGGGTCTACTGGCTAACCTTCAAGATAATATCACGCTAATTTCAAGCTACAGAGCGTGCCTTTCACTACATTGACTGAAGTCCTATTCCAACTGCGAGAATTTCAGTGAAAGCTACTTTAGTCAAGTTCACCATTGTTTCGGCGTTGATGCTGACGGTAATGAATATCAGCTGCCCTGTCTACGCAGGTCAAGGGATCTGGACCTCCAACGGTCCCGAAGGAGGTGAAGTCGATGCACTTCTGGCATCACCGTTTAATCAGGGTGAGTTCTATGCCATTGGGGGCACGAGTATCTTCAAAAGCACAGATGGAGGTCAATCGTGGTTTGCCGCAAACGCCGGTGTCAATCGACAGGTTTTGGGTATTGTACATAGCCAAACCGCAGACAACCGCTTGATGGCTATGGGCGTCGGTCGGGTTTATTTTACCAATGATGGTGGCGAAATCTGGCAGGATCGCACGCCCGCGATTTCCTTACCCGCCAATATTCGCTATACAGATTTGCAGGCTTCGCCGACTCAACCCGGTGTTTATTACCTCATTCGTACCGACAGTGTGATTTTAAGAACTGCTGATTCGGGGCTCAATTGGACTGAATTGCCGGCAATTCCTCAATCACCGGGTTTCAGTATTCAGGCATTTGTGGCAGATCCGGCTACGACAGATCGATTGCTGGTCAGTACGCGCGAATCATCTTCAAGCGCGAGTTTGTGGGTAGCCGATGTCAGCGCATCATCACCGAGTGCGGTTTGGTCCGAAGTGCCATGCCCATCGGGCTGTCCGTGGGAGACGTTTTTTCTAAGGGATATTCAGTTTGACAGCGCTGGTCGCGCTTGGTCGGTGGGTATTCCAACCGGGGTCTTCCGCAGCGAAGATGCAGGTTTGAATTGGACATCGGTCGATTCCACAGTGTCGGGAATACGCCTGGCAATCAATCCGCAAGATCCTGCGGAAGTCTATGTAGTCGGTGGCCAGGGTATTCAATACACCAAAGATGACGGCGCTAACTGGACGTCCATCATCGAAGGGTTAATCGGGAATGAATTGTTACAGCCAGCCACAGCAGGATTCGTCACGTTTGACCCATTTGATCCTTCGCTACAGCTTGTTGGCAGTTTTCCGAATGGTATCTATCGCAGAATTTCGCCGGTGTCGTCTGATATCTTCGCGCAAAGCAATCAGGGTTTTGAAGCACAAAGCATTCGAGCCATCGCAACCGCTGCTGGCGGACGTGTACATGCGGCGCTGAGTGATATTGAGCTTCCGGCTTTTGCCAGCTTTCGGAGTGAAGACCGCGGTAACAGCTGGACTCAAGCGAATAATGGGCTTGACGCATATAGTTTTAGGGCGCTGGTGGTGGATCCAAATAATACTGATGTCGTGTACGGCGGCGGCATTTTCTCTGGAGGAACGGATGCGCAGGGCGTATTTATTCCGGGCAATGGCGGACTGTACAAGAGTACGGATGCGGGCGTTAATTGGTCGACCATTGATACGGGTATTCCTTTGCAGCCGTCCGGTTTTGCGATCTATCGAACTGTCAGGGACATCGAAGTCGATCGTTTCAGTGCTGATTCAAGCGGCGATTCTCAAGTGCTGTATGCGGGCGCTGAAGGACGACTTGCGAACGACGGTATGGGTACGATTGTCAAACAAGCGGCTCGAATTTATAAAAGCACTGATGCTGGCGCCAACTGGTTCGCCAGTGATAACGGTCTTGGCGGCGGAGAGCTTGATGCCAACGGCATAGCCAGCTTCGTCTCCGTTGTTCAGCTGGTGCAGGATACGACCGACACTACGGGTAATACGCTGTACGCTTCTACTTTTATCAATTTTCGATCTTCAACAGCACCGCTGACGCTCGAAAATGGTGTGTTTAAAACCGTCGACGGTGGTGCGAACTGGTTTAATGCTGCCAATGGCCTGCCGCGGATCAATAATGATCCAACTGCATCTACACTCAACGTTCTTTCGCTTGCCTTCGATCCGACCGATCCCAGCGGGCAGACGCTGTATGCATCAGTAAACGATCTTGTGACACTTGTATTCGGGTCTGTATATAAAACGGTCGACGGCGGCCTAAACTGGACATTTTCAGGCAGTGGCCTGGAAGAGCGCGACGTACGCGATATTGTGGTCGATCCGGATTCTGGCGATGTGTATGCAGCGATAGCCGACCCCTTCGGTAACGGCGACGGTGGCGTGTTTGTAAGTAGTGATGATGGTGCAAGCTGGTCTTCCATCAGTACGGGCTTTCCAACTACTGCGGTACCACTAAAATTAGCGCTCGATACCAGTGACTCAAATATCGTTATCCACGCAGGCACCAATAAAAGCGTGCAGACGTTCGAAGTCGTACCCGACGGTGATACCGATGGTGCAAGTAACACGACGGAAGGTGATGCGCCGAATGGTGGCGATGGCAACGCTGATGGCGTGCCGGACCAAACGCAATCTGACGTAGCATCGCCAACCGTAAACTCGAATAGCCGAGGCGCTGCAAATTACATCACGGCGAGTCTGAATGGCATCGATGGCAACTGCCAGGTGTTACAGGACAGCTTCGGTCTGGACTTGCTGGATAATTTGCCGGCAGAACCGACCTATGAGCCGCCGCTGAACGGTCTGCATCTGCGCATTCCGGACTGCGAACAGGCTGAAGTCACGCTGATCTACCATGGCGCAGATTTTTCGGATCCAAGCTATGTATTGCGCGGCTACGGGCTGGCGTTCCCGGATCAAGATCGGGCGATCTGGCACGAACTGCCAGCCACACTGAATGGACAAGAATGGACCGTCACCTTAACCGACGGAGCGCCAGGCGATGCTACTCCGGATGATGGAATTATTGTCTTTCAGGGTGCAGCTAAACGCCTGGTTGAAGCATTCTTCAGCGATAGTATGGAAGCGGAGTAAAAGTATTCGGCTCTGGGTACCCATGGTGCCTTGAGCCTGGCCGACACGCAGGGTTTTTCCAGCCATCGATTTTGTTGCCCGTTAAACGAACACAAGGGCGCCAGGCCTCCTGCGGCGGAGGCTAGCTAGCCTTTGGGGTTGAATTCATCTTCAAAGCCATCTGCAAACAGGCCGACCGGGTCGGTGTCGGTGGCGCTGTTATTGGCCGGGTTGTTGTCGCCTAAACCGGCCGGCAAGGTGACAGTGGCGGTATTGCTGATGCTGTTCCCTTCTGTCGCGGTGACGGTTGCGGTCAGTTGGTAGGTGAGGCTACTGCCGGGCGGAAGATTGATCAGTTCATTGATATCGCCGCTGCCGCTGTCATTCGGGCAGGTCGCACCGCCGCTGCCGCTGCAGGTCCAGCTTGCGTTGCCGGCCTCGGCGGGAATTGTGTCCGATAAGGTGGCGCCGTTGACGGCCGAGGCACCCAGATTGCTGACTTCGATCTGCCAGGTGGTTGAAAAGCCGCTGTCGACAAAGGCGAAGCCATTGTTTTTCGTGACCGCAAGATCGGGCAGCGGACGGCCGAATACCACATACGTTCGACCCGGCCGGCTGTAGCCGCCAGCCGGTTCGAAACTGTACGAACCGACGACCAGGTCATCAATACCGTCGCCGTTGATGTCCCCGGCCGCGCTGACTGCATGTCCGGAATAATCGTAATTATCCTCACCATTCAACACCAGGCCATTGATACCGTCGAGCGTGTTGATGTCCAACACGGCAGGCAGGGCTAAATCGGTACCGAAGACTACGTAGCTTTTTCCCGTTCGATCAGGATATACGCCGGCCTCAGGCGCGCCAATGATCACATCATCAATGCCGTCGCCGTTGATATCGCCTGCACCATGCACAGAACGTCCCAGGCTTGCACTTTCGTCCTCGCCCGGATCGCCCTGAATGATGATGCCGTTGCTGCCGTTCAGCGCACCGAGGTTGAGGGGTGTGGAAATCAGCTGATCTGTGCCGAATACGATGTAGCTTCTGCCGGACTGTCCTTGCCCATTTACCGTGGCTCCGTCGGCACCAATAATCAAGTCATCGAACCCGTCGTTGTTGAAGTCACCTGCAGCACTCACACTAATGCCAGTGTCATCACTCATGCCTTGGCCATCCATGATGAACCCTTTAAACCCCGCCAGCTGACCTAAATTCAGAGAATCAGTGTGAACGCCCGCGCCACCAAAAACGAGATAACTGCGTCCAGATCCCGATGCATTCCCCATCGCACCTGGCGCACCAATCACGACATCGTCAAAGCCATCGCCGTTGAAATCGCCGGCCGTGCTGACTGAATACCCGGATCCGTCGTATGCGGTTTCGCCATTCATGGCAAAGCCGATACTGCCCGACAGGCTGCTGAGCTCCAGTTCACTGCTGAAACCGGAATCCGTGCCAAATACAATATAGCTGCGGCCTGAATAGCTGCCATTGGGGTCTGCATCCGGCGCGCCAATGATCAGGTCGTCGATGTCATCGCCATTGACGTCGCCTGCCGTGCTGACCGAAAAGCCTGATTCGTCGTAGCCCGCCTCGCCGTTGATGGAAAAACCGTCGCTGCCGTCAAGCGTGTTGAGGTCAAATTCAGCGGGAAACCCGGTATCGCTACCGAACAGCACGTAGCTGCGTCCGGCATTGCCATTCCCGTTCGGGTCGGAATAGGCAGCGCCGACGATGACATCGTCGATGCCATCCCCGTTGACATCGCCCGCATTACTGACTGAGCGTGCGACTTGATCAGACCCGACCTGATTGGTCATCTCGAAGCCGTTACTGCCGTTGAGACTGCCGAGATCAGTGGGGCTTGAGAAACCAGAGCTGGAACCAAACACAACATGTGCTGAACCCACGGTGTAATTCACACGGTCGGCATACGGAGAGCCGATGATCAAATCATCCAGTCCGTCCCCGTTGATATCACCCGCGCCGCTGACCGAAAAGCCCGAAGCATCATAGTCGGCCTCGCCGTCGATACTGAACCCATCGCTGGAGTCCAGATCGGACAGGTTGATTTCGGCCGGAAAAGGCTGGGCCATGGCGTGATGGCTGAAGCCAACCGCCAGGGCCAGTTGCAATGCGGTGACCAGTTGAGTGCGTTTTAAGGGCGTCATGATTAGCGTCCTGCTATGAAATTAAAGTTTGACTGCGCATTGATGGATCGCAAAAGATCAATCCAGTTCATCTTCAAACCCATCGGCAAACAGCCCGACCGGGTCGGTGTCGGTGGCGGAGTTGTTGGCTGGATTGATATCGGTTTGGGCAGGAGGCAGGGTGATGGTGGCGGTATTGCTGATGACACTCCCTTCCATGGCTGTGACCGTGGCGGTGAATTCATAACTCAGCGTGCTGCCGACTGATAAGTCCACGACTTCATTGATGCTACCGCTTCCGTTGGCATTCGGGCAGATACCGCCATCACTGCCACTGCAATTCCAACTTGCGTTGGTCACACCGGCCGGTAACGGGTCGCTTAGCGTCGCGCCGATGATGTCAACCGCGCCCACGTTTTTGATTTCGATAAACCAGGTTGTTGATACGCCGTTGTCGACAAACGCAAACCCATTGGTCTTACTGATGGTCAGGTCTGCGATCAGCGCGGTGCAGTCGATTTGAATATCGGTCACATCCATCCCGTCGACTACGCCAGTACCGTTCGATACCTGGCACTGCTCTATGCCTCCATCAGGTTGTGATGCGACTGTGACGGTATAGGGTTCGCTGTCCGAGAGCCTTATTGAAAAGCTGAACGGACCATTCTGATTGATAATCTCGCTGTCAGTGCCATTGTTTTGGAGCACCAGACCGATACCTTTCAGCCCCGACACCGTTCCACCCAGACTGAATGTTGTCGGAAGCACGCCGCAGGTAACCTGAATATTATTCACGTTCATGCCGTTAACCATGCCCGTGCCGTTTGCGACCAGACATTCGCCACCAGAAGGATCCTCTGGCTGTAATCCGATAGTAACGTTATAGGATTGACCGTCTTCAAGCAGCGTCGGGAAGATGAATGGGCCATCGGCATTGATCATGATGAAATCCGTGCCGTTATTGAACAACGTCAGCCCCGGGGCAGGCAAGCCCGAAACCATCCCGCCAATTTCATATTGAGCGGTCTCGCAAACCACCTCGACGGTGATGATGCTGATCTCGCCCACGATGCCGCTGCCGTTGTTAACGACACAAGCCTGAGCCGGGTTGCTTGGCTGCGTGGCTACGGTGACCGAATACGAGTCCATCAGTTCAAGTTCAGTCGCAAACCGGAAGGTGCCGTTGTTAGGTATCGCCAAATCGTCGCCACCATTGTTCTGCAGCACCAATCCGCTGCCGGTCAGGCCGGTCACTTCAGCTTCAATCGGAAAGGTGGATCTGAAACTACACTCGACCAGCACGTCACTGACGTCCGAGCTATTGATGGTGCCGCTGCCGTTACTTACTGAGCAGACATGCGTTGGGTCGATAGAGCTTTCAATGATGGTGACCTCATAGTTTTCACCATTGGCCAGCTCGGTGTCGAAAGTAAAAGGGCCGCCCGGAGAAATAATCGTCAGGTCATCACTACCATTGTTCTGCAGCATGAGACCGGTGAAGTTTACTCCGGTAGCTATACCGCCTAAGGTAAATGTTTCGGTCAGTACGCAATTGATATCAATGTCGGTCACGTCTTGCCCTGAAAGAATGCCCGTGCCATCGCTGACCGTGCAGGTCTGCTCGGGGTTATCGGGTTGTTGCAATACGCTGACTGCATAACTTTCGCCGTCCTGCAAAGGAACGGGAAACGTAAAATCGCCGTTAGTAACGATGGATACATCATCATCGGTTTGAGTATTTCGAAGAACCAGCCCATTACCGATCAGGCCACTGACTTGCCCTCCAACAGTAAGGCCAGGCAAACCGAATAAGTAGACTGCGCCTGATCGAGTAAGTGAGCTGTCTCCAGGCCCGATGTCAGGGTCACTGCTTTCCCACCAACTGCTGATCAGGAAACGTCCTCCACCTCGGGCGACTTGGTGCCCAAAGCGGTCTCCAGAACCCCTGATGTCTGGGATAATTCGCTGTTGAAAAACCCAGCTACTCTGCTCGTTTTGTGCAAATAGATAGCTGGTGCCTTGTTGCTGTTCATGAATATTGGCACCCACAAGAAGTGACTGGTCTTCTAGGTCAAGCGAAAAGCCAAAATGGGAAAAAGAATCAAGATCAGGCGATTTAATGAACTGAGTTTGAACCCAGTCGCCAGATTCATTTGGTTCAAAAATGTACACTGCACCCGCTGCATTAGACGTATTATTGCCTGGATCCGAACCGTCGCTATCTTCACTGTTGGCACCAACAGCGGCAACGTTGCCTGATATACCAACACTTTGTCCAAACGAATCATCTTCATCGACGTTGCTGGCTTTCAGGTAGGCAACTTGATCCCACTGGCCGTTTGGGTCGCGCTCGAATATGAATGCAGCCCCGGAAAACGGTTTGGACTGATCATTGGGTGAACTTCCATCGCTGCTTTCAAGCGGGGCGCTGATGATTGCGCGGTTATTATCAAGTGCGATCTTATTTCCAAAATACATGTCGCTAGGCTCTGCATCTGGAAACAAGACATCCTCTTCTTCCCATAGACCATTGCTGTTTCGGGTGTAGGCGCGTACCGAACCATTGCGACCGATGCCGGGTCGAGTTTCGCGCTGGGCACCGATGAGCAGACGATCTCCAGAAATGGCTACCGCAGTGCCGAACTCATCCTGGCTTGGATTTGGTCTCGAGGAGAGCAATACATCCGTTTCGACCCAGTCGCCGTTTTCATCTGGTTCAAATACGTAGACCGCGCCTTCGTTAAAATCAATGCCGGCCTGAATGCCGTCAATGTCCCTGAATGGTTCACCAATGACGATCGTTTCACCTGAAATACCCACTGCCAACCCAAACTGATAACCAGTGATGAAACCAGCCGGTCCAGGGAAATAGGGTAATGATGGTTTTAAGTAGGCAGTTTCAATCCAGTCGCCATTGATTTGACGTTCGAATACATACGCTGCGCCGGCATCCTGGATGGAGTTGTCTTCAGGCCCACTGCCATCACTATCTTCGTAGCGAGCACCTACAACTAAGATGGTGCCAGCTTCATTGATCGCAATTTCGACGCCAAAATTGTCATCAGCGTTTGCGTTCGACGCTTTCAAAAATGCCTGTTCAAAGACGGTTGTGCCACGGTCTTGTTGTTGTCCCTGCATTAGAGCCAGCCCGGCCGCCGGCCCTACTGGACCATTGATCGGCTCATTGGCCGACAGCACGTTCATGAATGCAAAACTGAACAGAACGCCGGTCAGGCTAAATTGAACACGCTTCAGGCTTTTCCCTAGCATCGCTACAATCCCTTAATTCTCGGTAAAGAGCCGGGCACCATGCCTGGTCAGAAACCCCGGTTTATTGGATAGTGATGCTAGCCAGCATCAGCTCAGATAACGTGTAATTGCGTTGAAATTATCGTGAAAATTGAATCGAAGGGTTTGTTAAATCCAGGTATAACCTGCTGTATCAATTGGTTTTTTTACGGAAGATAGCCTTGTTGGGTACAAACAGCACTTGATCCAGAAAAAAACAATACTCAAGATGGGCGCAAGACATTATTGGAGTGGACGAAATGCTTAAATCACAAAGCCAGCACAACCGAGAAAACAGTGGCGTACTCGATATGGCCACAGCATCGACATATTTGCTGACTCGCAATCGCGCGGATGGAATACACTAATCGTCAAAGAGGGAATTTGAGATGCGGATTCAAAATCCATGACGACAATCATACGGTTCGGCGATTTTGCGCTGGATTTTGATCAGAAATCCTTAAGCGGCCCGGACGGGCCGATCATGCTCAGACCGCAAAGTTTTGCGGTGCTTTGTCATTTACTGAAGCAGGCACCGGCCGTGGTCTCCCGCAACGATCTGCTGGACGCGGTTTGGGGGCATCAGGCCACGTCCGACAGCTCCGTTTCGCAAACGATCAAGGAATTACGCGTTGCACTTGGTGATTCGAGTAGCAAGCCTCGATTTATCGCTACGCGCCGCCGGCTTGGCTATCAGTTCATTGCAGAGATCAATGCTGGAGATGCCTCGGCAACCCGGAATACTGCCCATGAATCGCGGCAAGCTCAGGCTCAAACGCCAAGGATAAAAGTCCCGAATCCGCTGTTCGCCGCTGGTTTGGTCATCGTATTGTTTGCGGCCTGGTGGGCATCAAACAATTTTGCTCCACCGGATACCGATCGTCAGACGAATCGCCAGCCTACGATTACCGTTGCGATTGCCGATTTTGACGATCAGGGTGAGGCGATCAACAGCAATGCAGATGACTGGTTGCCACCTGCAATGAAGCTGTTTCTTGGCCATTCACTGAGCCAATTAACTGGCGTGAATGTGACGGCGTCATCGATCGATTCGGAGATTGTTCAGGGTGCAGTAGATTATCAAATTGAGCCGAGCTTCAACCTCCTGGCCGACGGCGGTATTGAAGTGGTTGCGACGATTCAAAAACCAGACCAGTATGAGCCGTTGACCCGGGTGGCCGTTGAACATGACCGCATTGATGTTGGTCTGATCAGCACTGAATTGGCTGGTGCGATCAGTGACTGGCTCGATATTGAGTCTTTGCCGGAAATCACACCGGCTGCGGTTCGTTCGCTGTTGCCACCGGAAGTGGATCTGCAGCGCACATTTTTTCAGGCACAGGCGTTGCTCAATCGGCATGAAGCGGTGGCAGCAATCAAGGCCATACCCGATATGCAGATCAATGATCCATTTTTGATTCAATTGCAAAGCGAGGCACTGGCCCAGCAGGGTAATATTCTGGAAGCCCGAACCCGCATTACTGCCGCGTTACAGGCCACCGAACTCTGGCCCCGCCGTAACCGACTGGCGATTGAAGCTACAGCCGCCCGCCTGGATTTCGACTTCGAATTGGCCGCTGACCGCCTCCAGGCCTTAAATCAGTTCTTCCCAGAGCCGGCCAATATCCGCCGCATGATTCATGCCCAGATCGAGTCGGATCGAATTGAAACAGCCGGTGAAGCCCTGCAGTTGCTCGACCGCCAGATGCCAAACGATCCGCGCATCGGTCTGCTTCAGGCTGAACTCGCCGGTGCGGAAAACCAGGTCGAACAGCAGTTGGACATCGCCCGGAATGCCTACCGGCAGGCGCTTGAAGCTGTGCTGCCCGTGGTGGCGGCAGAAGCGCTGGCGTTAGAAGCCGATGCCCTGCGCAAGCTCGGTCGGGTGGACGAAGCATTGGCGACGGTTGAACGAATCTCGGATATTCCGGCAACGGATGACCTGGTGCCAGCTCGCGCCCAATTGAAAGTGATCCAGGCCAGTTTGCTGTTCCAGCAGGGTGATCTTGAACAGGCGTTGACGATTGCCGATCAGGCACAGGATCTATTTACTCAAGTCAACTCACAGCCAGGGCTGGCCGAAACGGCAATCGTGCGGGGCATGGCGCTGGAGAGGTCCGGTCGGCTCGACTCGTCGCTGGAGCAATTGAATATTGCAATCGAGATGCTGACTGGGCTTGGGGATCAGCGAAATCTGGCGCGGGCGCACGTCAATCTGGGTATCACGCTGATGTCGAATGGTCGGCCCGACGAAGCCCTGGCCAACCTCGGCCAGGCCGCGCTGTTCTATCGTGAAATCGGCGACCGCCAGGGCGAGGCGGTCGCACTGATCAATCGTGGCACCTTGTTTGCACGCCAGGGTCGATCCGATCAGGCCGAGCGTGCTCTGGAACGCGCACTGGAAGCGTTTGTCGATATTGAAGATCTGCGCGGACAAGCCATTACGCTGGGTAATCTTGCCGCCCTCGCCAGCCGACGTGGTGCCACTGAACGCGCGATTGAACTGAATACTGAGGCGCTGGAGTTGTTTCGTCAGCTTGAAGCGGAAATCGATGCTGCACGCACGGCCTATAATCTGGCGTTGGTGCACCGGCGGCTTGGAAATCTCAACTTGGCTGAGCAGATGATCCTTGATGCAGGCCAGCGGTTCGCCAGCCAGGGCAGCACCATGTTCGAGGCACGCGCCTATGTAACTCAAGGTGCGATCATGCTCGACATGGGCCGTAATGAGGAAAGTGCTGAGCTTCTTGAAAGGCTCGATGCCCTGGCTATCGAAAATCCTATCCGTGCGGCGGAAATTGAAACGCTGCGAGGTGAGCTGGCGTATGCCAAACAGGATTTCCAGGCAGCTGAGACGTATTTTCAGCGCGCTTTCCAGCTGCGAGAATCTGCACCCGACTGGCAGCTGGTGTCTGAATTGGATCTGGCCCGGGTTCAGCTGGCGCTGGATAATCGGGTTCAGGCCGAACAGGAAGCGCGCCGGCTAGCCGATGTGTTCGGCGCAGAAAACAATGTGTACTCACAAATCGATGCGCTGCTGCTGCAGGCCGATAGCCTGATTGAACAGGGGCGGACCAGCGAAGCTGAAGAATTGCTTCAGTGGATTGGCCAGTTACTGGATGCTTCGCCGCATGCACTGAAGAATTTAAATATGGCGCTGCTTAGAGCCCGAGTGTCAGAACCGGAACTGGCTGAACAGCAGCTGCTTTGGATTATTCAAACCGCCGCAGAACAGGGTTTCGAACCGATGCTTGAGTTGGCCAATCAAAATATGGCTGCATTGAATACTGATTCAGCTGATTGAAACAGCACCGATACTTGTTTGGCAACTGCGCCAGCGGTTACGGTGATTCAAAACTGTCATTAAAAATCCGATCAATATCAGGCGCATCGTCGGCAAACCCGCCGTTGTCAAGATTATCGATATTGTTTTCAATGCCCGGGTCGAATGCATCGGCAAAAGCTTGTGCGATCAGGTTAAAGACTCCTCCCTGTTCGATTTGATAAACCAGCGTAATGACCTCCTGATTGCCAAAATCAAGCTGTGGAATGACACAATTCGCTGTATCGCACTGCTGGCCGAAAGCTGATACCAAAAGAAGATTGTTCGGTATCAGATCAATGGACACATTGGCGGCGTTGTTGACCCCGCCATTACCTACTTTCAGTTCGTAGAGGATTTCCTGCCCAGCGATAAACGGTGGCTCAGATATCAACTCTAATTGAGTGACTATATCGCTTGAGAAATTCAAGTCACGGCTTAGGCTGGCCGTATTGTTGCCTAGATCGACATCGGTTTGGCCTGGAATGGCGGTGACCGTAAATTCGAATTCATCCGAGTCATCGGAGATACGAATGGGTGCAAAGAATCGAGCATCCAGCACTAGGCTTTCATTTGCTGCCAAATCGAACGGTGGTGGCAGTATGCAGGGGAATTGCAGACAGCCTTCAATGCTGATCAATTCAGCGCCTGGGAACTCGTAGGAAATTTGTATGCTGGTTGCTGGATCTTCTGCGCGTATTCCAATCGTGAATTCAATGAACTGATCGCTGTAGTAGGGCGGATCGGTGATGATGTCGAGGAAAACCGCAATATTGGTCTCATCCACGCCGCCGCCGTTGTTTGTGGAGTCAATGTTGTTATCGGGGTTGATGTCCAGCCTGCTGCCTGAAACTTCGGCTGCGGAATTGAAAATATTTGAGTTGAGCTGAGCGAGCAGCGTCACTTGCCTACTGCCGCCGGAAAGGATGCCACCAATGTTACAGATCGAGCCTGACGTGGTAACACAGCCAGTCCAGCTAACAATATCCAGATTATCGAGTTCAACATTGAATGCCACGTTGAGTGCAGTAGACGGCCCATGATTGCTTACAGTCGCTTCATACTGAACAAATTGATTATTGGTGTACGGGGGTTGATCTATCAGGTTGAATTCAACGCCAAGATCAGCGCTTAAATTGGTTGTGCCTGTGACGTTGGCAAAGTTGTTGCTGTCTTGGTCTGACTCGTCAGGATCTGTGTGAAGTGAGTTTTCAGTCGACACCGCGAAAGCGTCCAGGTTGAATTCGGCCCCATCGCTGCCGCCAAGATTAATCTGAATCGGGATTGCAACAATCTGGTCGGCAACTATGGTGTTGATCTCACAGGGTAGCGTTGGACATACGCTTGAATTGACACTCTGAATAAACGCTTGATCGGTCTGCAAATCCACAAGAACATTGTTGGCTCGTTCCGGTCCATTGTTGGTAATGACCAGGTTTGCTGTTAGATTTTGCCCAACACCAAACGGTTCAGATTCGCTTAGATCGATTTCTACACTCACATCCGCCAGATCTGCTGCCTCGTAAGCGCCCACATCACATAGCCCTGCACGCGCTACGCCGCGTTGGTCGAACGGCTCGCAAAAGGCTTGATCCGCGTTATTGATGAGTTGGTTGAACTCTTGATTGAACGAGAATTCCAACCGGTTGGTTCGCGTCGGCCCTCCATTCTGTGCCAATGGAAGAATGGGGGCATTGAAACTTGATAAACCGGGGCAGTCGCTATCGCTTCTGTAGTTGCCGGCATCCAGAATCACATTCACATTCCCAAAACCGCATTCGAAAATGAAGCTATTGGTTATCGACAACGTTGAATCGGAAAGTGACAAATTTGATAAGCGCATGGTGACATGGCTTAGAAAAAGTGTGGAATCCTCAAAAATGATTAGAAATGCATCGTTACTTAATTCATCGAACGACGCGTTGATAATTTCGACTATGGCATCGTTGCCTCTAAGCCCAAGCGACTGTTCCTGAATCGAGCTGTTCTGAAAAAGCAACGTGCCTCCATCCATGAAAATACTGCCACCAAAGAATGGTCCATCCTCGATGCCGGAATTTCTGTAAAACTCGGATCGGTTGACTTCGACATCTGAATTCACCGCAACAATGGCAGCCTCACGTTCAGGGCGAGGTAGTCCTGTGGTGGCAACGCTATTGAATCGAATGATGCTTGATTCGAGCTGCAGTTCACCATTTCTTATAAAAATGCCGCTACCGTCAATATCGGTCGCCCTGTTCGCGCCAATGATTGAATTGATGATTGTTACGCTGGCATCTTCAATATTCATTCCGGCACCACGCCCGAGGGTGAAATTGGTGCGACCGCCGGTGATCGATACATTCCTCAAGACCAGATCGGTGTTGGCGCCTCGCACGCGTATCAGGCGAATCAGGTCGATGGTGTCTGATCGGATTGCCAGTCGCCCATTGTCAGTCTGGGTTTCAATGGTCATATCCGTATCGATTGTCGGTAATGTTGTCGTCAGATTGGCGGTCCAGTTGTCTGGCGTAATGATGGTGTCCGCGCCGGAGCCAGCTGTGCAGTTGCCTACCGAATTGTCCTGATTGGCGCTGCGGATGGCATTGGCCAGCGAGCAGCCGTCGGGCCCGCCTACGGGGATGGTTGCTGCGAAGGCCTGTGCTGATAGCACTGACAGTATCAGTAGCAGCTTGAATTGGGCTTGCATCATGGGCTCACTTGACCGTTGTGATTTCTTTAAATCGAACCCCGATCATGAGGGCGAGCCCGGTCTGTAACTTAAAATTTGCTTGAAATTAGTGTGAAAATTGCCCTGTTATGCAAATTGATGCGCCTGAGGTTGTGTTTACGGGCGGAATTACTATGACCATGCTGGCCATCAACGACCGAATTTGTTTCAGCCGATTTCCTGTGGCCATCGCCGGAAAATAATCTCCGGTCAGCCACCGAGCGTTCGCCGGCAAGCGTTGTATACCGGATCGGCGGTCGATCAAGTTGCGCGAAGTGGGCGGCTCAGTCGCAACTGGGTGCTTGTTCAGGTTTGTGCCCGATGCCTTCGATGGACAGAATACTGAGGTCGCTAATAACCTCTAGGCTATTCTTTCGTTGAATGTTGGATCGCGCTGACAGCATCGGGCACATCCGCTATTCTTGAACGCATCTGATTGATCAATTTGGAGTACTGCGATGAGCGTGACTCGAAAGACCCTGATTGCCGGCAACTGGAAGATGAATGGTTCTGCGGCTATGGCCGAATCGTTGGTCGGTGACGTGCTTACCGGGATGCCGGATCAAGACGGCCTGCAGCTGCTGGTGTTGCCGCCGTTTCCGTACCTGGCCCAAGTAATCCTGCAGTGCCAGAGTCATTCGCTGATGGTCGGTGCGCAGGATCTCAGCGCCGAAGCCAACGGGGCCTTCACCGGCGATGTGTCGGCATCCATGTTGCTTGATTGTGGCGCCAGCCATGTGCTCGTGGGCCATTCCGAGCGCCGTGAGCTTCATTCCGAGGACGATCAACAGGTTGCGGCAAAATTCAAGGCTGCGCTGGATGCCGGTTTGATCCCCATCCTGTGCGTAGGCGAAACGCTGGAGCAGCGCGATTCCGGCCTGGCCGAGGCCGTGATTCATCGACAGCTCGACGCAGTGCTTGAAATGGTTTCAATTCAGGGCTTTGCATCGGCCATCATTGCGTATGAACCGGTTTGGGCAATTGGCACCGGAAAAACGGCGAGGCCGGACCAGGCCCAGGAAATTCATGCCCTGATTCGATCGCGTTTAGAAGCGCAGGATGCTACAATAGCGGGCTCAATTCAGATCTTGTATGGCGGCAGCATGAAGCCGCAAAATGCTGCCGAGTTGCTGGCTTGCGAAGATATTGATGGTGGTTTGATTGGCGGTGCTGCGCTCCAAGCTCAGGACTTTCTGGCCATCGCAGCAGCGGCATGATCTGAGATCGAACAACTTGCCGTCGAGCCCATGATCTGAATGGATTGTGGATCGGACGGCAGAAACAAACAGGAAGTACTGGAATGTTTACAGTTTTGATTGTTTTACACGTACTGCTTGCGGCCGGCTTGATTGTGATCGTTTTGCTGCAGCGCGGCCCCGGCGCTACGATGGGTGCTGCATTTGGTGCAGGCGCGTCGGGCACGGTGTTTGGCTCGCGCGGTGCAGGCAGTTTCATGACCCGCACCACCGGCTGGATGGCGGCCGGATTTTTCGGCATCAGCCTGACGATGGCAGTCCTGGCGGCCCGCGACGGCGCACCCGGGCAAAATGATCTCGGCCTGGTCGGCAGCATGGTCGAGCAACAGGCTCAGCAAGATCAGGAGCAGGATAATGCTGCAACGGTCGATCAGCTGCTGGATACGCTGGACACCGAGATGCGCGTTGATGACGAAGCGCTTGATCCTCCTGTTGAGGCATCGGAAGAAGCGGCAGTTGATTCTGCAGAGGAACCGCTCGAACCGCCTGTCGATGGTTGATCCCTTTCGTTTGAAAATGGCCGAAGTGGTGGAATTGGTAGACACGCTGTCTTGAGGGGGCAGTGGCGAAAGCCGTGCCGGTTCGAGTCCGGCCTTCGGCACCATTTTTGACGAGAAGTTGACCGATATTGAATACAATTGGCACTGATTGTTGCGATCGGTTGCCCTGTTGGAAACACAGCCAGACGGCTGCAAACGATCAAAATTATGCTGACAGAATACTTTCCAATTCTGATTTTTCTGATCATCGCCTCTGGCCTGGGTCTGGTGCTCCTGACGGTGGGGGGCATTCTTGGCCCGCGCCGCCCGAACAGCGAAAAGCTTTCGCCCTACGAATGTGGCTTTGAAGCCTTCGAAGACACGAGAATGAAGTTCGATGTCCGCTTTTACTTGGTGGCCATCCTGTTCATTATTTTTGATCTCGAGATCGCATTCCTGTTTCCATGGGCGGTTGCGCTGGATACGATCGGCATGACCGGGCTGATCGCGATGGCAATATTCCTTGGCATTCTGGTCGTCGGATTCATCTACGAATGGAAAAAAGGTGCGCTTGAATGGGAATAACGGCTGAATTGAACCAGGTAGATGACATCCTGCGTCCTGACGCAGACGGCAACCCGTTGTTGAATCGCGGCATGGTAACCACGTCGGTTGATGCGCTGGTCAACTGGGCGCGAACCGGCAGCATGTGGCCGGTCACCTTCGGGCTGGCCTGCTGCGCGGTCGAAATGATGCACGCCGGCGCTTCTCGCTATGATCTTGATCGCTTCGGGGTAATTTACCGCCCCAGCCCCAGGCAGTCCGACGTCATGATCGTGGCCGGTACGCTGTGTAACAAGATGGCGCCTGCGCTCCGCAAGGTGTATGACCAGATGCCTGACCCGAAATGGGTCATTTCCATGGGTTCTTGCGCCAATGGCGGTGGCTACTACCACTATTCGTACGCGGTTACGCGCGGCTGTGACCGCATCGTGCCGGTTGATATTTACGTTCCAGGCTGTCCGCCATCGGCCGAACAGCTGGTGTACGGTATTTTGCAGCTGCAGAAAAAAATCCGTCGCACCAATTCCATAACGGCCTCTGCTGCATGAGCGCATTCAGTTCACGCAATCAGTCCTTGGCTGAACATATTCAATCCACACTCGGTGAGCGGGTTGAACGTCTGACCGAGCATCGAGGCCAGTTAACGCTTGAACTGTCTCCCAAGCACTGGGTTGATGCCTGTCAGGAATTGCGTGATCAGGACGGCCTGGAATTCGATCAGCTAGTGGATTTATGTGGCGTTGATTATCTTGGCTATGGCGATGACGAATGGGAAACGGCTGAAGCCACCGGTTCCGGTTTCTCGCGCGGTGTTGATCACCTGGGGCCAGGTCGGTTCGACTGGGCTTCGCGCCCTGAAGCCGAAAATATTCCGAATCGCTTTTCCGTCGTGGTGCATTTGTTATCTACGGATCTGAATCAGCGCCTGCGCGTGCGTTGCCATCCCGAGGATTCCGATTTTCCAACGCTGTCTTCATTGCTTGATGTCTGGTCTTCGGCCAACTGGTATGAGCGCGAAGCATTCGACCTGTTTGGCATCGTATTTGAAGGCCACCCCGATCTGCGCCGTATCCTGACCGACTATGGCTTTATCGGCCATCCTTTTCGAAAGGATTTTCCACTGATCGGAAACGTGACCGTCCGCTATGACGAAGAACGTCAGCGCGTGGTTTACGAGCCAACGGAAATTGAACCCCGTGTGCTGGTTCCGCGCGTGATTCGCCACGATTCGCGCTACTTGGGTGAAACCACCGAATCCACGACCGACTGATGTCAGAAATTCGCAACTACACATTGAATTTTGGACCGCAGCATCCTGCGGCGCACGGTGTACTTCGACTGATTCTCGAGATGGACGGCGAAGTGGTTCAACGTGCGGACCCACACGTCGGGCTGCTGCACCGCGCGACTGAAAAGTTGGCCGAATCCAAGCCGTACAACCAGTCGATTGGCTATATGGATCGACTCGACTATGTGTCGATGATGTGCAACGAGCATGCCTATGTGCTGGCCATCGAAAAGCTGTTGGGTATTGAGGCGCCTGATCGGGCGCAGTGGATCCGAACCCTGTTCGATGAAATCACCCGCATTCTGAATCACTTGATGTGGATTGGTGCCAATGGGCTCGATCTGGGTGCGATGACGCTGTTTCTGTATGCATTCCGCGAACGCGAACAGCTGATGGACGTGTATGAAGCCGTCAGCGGTGCGCGAATGCACGCAACCTACTATCGTCCGGGCGGCGTCTATCGAGACCTGCCCGAGCAGATGCCGAAAGTCGCCGAATCGCGCTTTCGCAAGGCCAGCGACGTGCAGCGCCTGAATGAATGGCGCGAGGGCTCGATGCTGGACTTTCTCGACCAGTTCATGACCGATTTCTTCGATCGTGTTGATGAATACGAGACGCTATTGACCGATAACCGCATCTGGAAACAGCGCAACGTCGGCATTGGTGTTGTATCTCCGGAACGGGCAAAACAGCTCGGCTTTACCGGGCCGATGTTGAGGGGTTCCGGCGTGGCCTGGGACCTGCGCAAGAAACAGCCGTATGCCAAATACCGTGAAGTGGATTTCGACATACCGGTTGGGGTTCACGGCGATTGCTATGACCGCTACCTGGTTCGCATCGAAGAAATGCGTCAGTCGGCCCGTATCGCACAGCAGGCCATTGCCTGGCTGCGGGCCAACCCGGGGCCGGTCATGGTCAAGAATTTCAAAGTAGCGCCGCCTTCACGCGGCGAGATGAAAGACGACATGGAAGCCCTGATCCACCACTTCAAGCTGTTTACCGAAGGGTATTGCGTACCCGAGGGAGAAGCGTACGCCGCAGTTGAAGCGCCCAAGGGTGAATTTGGCTGCTACATGATTTCCGATGGTGCAAACAAGCCCTTTCGAGTGCACCTGCGCGCGCCAGGCTTTGCGCACTTATCGGCGATGGATGAAATGGCGCGTGGCCATATGTTGTCGGATGTTGTAGCGCTGATTGGTACGCAGGATATCGTATTCGGCGAGATCGACCGATGACCAGATTGCGATTCAGACCTGCTGCGCAACGCGCTGCCGGCGCCCGGCAGTGCTCGGAATCCTCATGTACACATCCGTACACTGCGGTTCCTGTGCGCTGGCGGTCACCGGCTGCGCGTCGCTCGCGACGGCCTGAATCGCAATCTGGGCAAGTTTTCGGAATGCTTTTTCAAACCGGCAACGGCGCTCTACGGTGCCCGGAATCCTCATGTACCACAACGTACACTGCGGTTCCTGTGCTCCGGGGATCACCCTCCGCATGCCGCTCGCGACGCTCTGAGCGCAAATCCAAATTTCGTTTCAGGCTTGGTGCGCAACGTTTTGAATTGCTATCCGCTTTGTATTTATTGAAAGAGTGTTCAGCATGAGTTTTCAAGCGCATGAAAGCCCGGCTGCGGGCAAGGCCGAGTTGCTCAGCGAATCGACCCGCCAGCATATCGACCACTGGCTGACCAAGTTTCCTGAAGGCCTGGAAGGCCGGCGCTCAGCCGTGATCCAGGCTTTGGTCGCGGCCCAGGAGCAGAATGAGGGCTGGCTGTCGAGTGAGCTGATGGATGCAGTGGCTGATTACTTGCAGCTACCACCGGTCTGGGTATACGAAGTGGCAACGTTCTATTCCATGCTCGAAACCGAAAAAGTGGGTCGCAATTCGATCTCGATCTGCACCAATATTTCCTGCATGTTGTGCGGCGCGGATAAGGTCGTTGACTACGTCGAAAACAAGCTCGGTATCAAGATGGGTCAAACCACGGCCGACGGAAAGGTTTTTCTGAAGATCGAAGAAGAATGCGTCGCCGCCTGCACCGGTGCGCCAATGATGATTATCAACGGCCACTACCATGAACAACTGACCGAGCAGAAGATTGATGAATTATTGGATGAGTTGGAATAATCCTTGAATTTTGAAGCGAAAATGATTGCCAGTAACTGCGAATGTATTTTTCCCGGAAGGTATGAAGTTGATTCATGCACGATCAACTTCGGCCCTGTGCTTGATCCGGATCTGGCCAATGACGCATCGACAGTGTGTTCATTGGCGCAAATTTGCGATTGCTCCATTGCTAGGGATCAAAGGTGTTTTCATGGCTGACCATCACGTTTGCTTTACACATCTCGATGAAGACGAATGCTGGTCGCTGGATGCGTACAAGCGGCACGGCGGGTATCAGGCCTGGGAGAAGATCCTGGCCGACAAGATTCCGCAGGAAGATATTATCGAGCAGGTGAAATCATCCAGCCTTCGCGGACGGGGCGGCGCTGGCTTTCCGACGGGCTTGAAGTGGTCGTTCATGCCGCGCTCGGCGCCGGTCCAGAAATACCTGTTGTGCAATTCCGATGAATCGGAGCCCGGCACTTGCCATGACCGCGACATTCTCCGCTTCAATCCACATGCCCTGATCGAGGGCATGGCGATCGGCTGCTATGCGATGGGAGCGACCATCGGCTACAACTATCTGCGCGGCGAGTTTCATCATGAGCCGTTCGAACGGTTCGAGGCGGCCTTGAAGGAGGCCTATGAAGCGGGCTATCTGGGTAAGGACATTCGCGGTTCGGGTGTAGACGTTGACTTGTATGCGTTGCTGGGTGCCGGTGCCTACATTTGCGGTGAAGAAACCGCACTGATGGAATCGCTGGAAGGCAAGAAGGGTCAACCGCGCTTCAAACCACCGTTTCCAGCCAACTTCGGGGTCTATGGCAAACCCACCACGATCAACAATACCGAGACGCTGGCTTCAGTGCCGGCCATCATCCGCAATGGGCCGGACTGGTTTCTGAAGATCGGAAAACCGAATAATGGTGGTCCGAAGATCTTTTCAGTGTCCGGCCACGTCGAAAAACCGGGCAATTTCGAGATTCCGCTGGGTACGCCATTCAGCGAGTTGCTGGACATGGCCGGTGGCATGCGAAATGGCAACGAACTGAAAGGTGTGATTCCGGGCGGCTCCTCGATGCCGATTCTGCCGGGCGACACCATGATGGAGATCACCATGGACTACGATGCGCTGCAGAAAGCGGGTTCCGGCCTTGGCTCCGGGGCGGTCATCGTGATGGATGAAACCACGTGCATGGTTTCGGCCTGTACGCGCATCGCACGCTTTTACTATGCCGAATCCTGCGGCCAGTGCACGCCGTGCCGTGAAGGCACGGGCTGGATGTACCGCGTGCTTCAGCGGATTCAGGCCGGGCAGGGACGTCCCGAGGACATCGATCTGCTGGAAACGGCCGCCGGACAAATCGAGGGTCACACGATCTGTGCGTTTGGCGAAGCCGCCGCCTGGCCGGTTCAGGGTTTTCTGCGCCACTTCCGCCACGAATTCGAGTACTTCGTCGAACACAGGCGATCGATCGTGGAAGAAAAACTGGGTGCAGCGGCATAATGGTTTCTGAATTCGCCCAATTGCACGTCAGGATCGCGGGTATTCAGGCCGACTGGAGGAACGCGGGACCCGGGACCCGGGACTGGTCATTGGAAGGCTTTTCCAAAACGCGGGTGCCTGGTGCTTCGATTAACACTGGAAAATTGAACCTTGCGCGATTTGCATTTCGAGTCCCGACTTCCGGGTCACGAGTCACGATCATGCAATCACGGGTTATGGAGTTGTACTAATGGCCACCGTCGAAAACAAACCCGTTGATACCGTCACCATCGAAGTGGATGGCCGTGAGCTCAGCGCGTCCAAGGGCGCGATGATCATCGAGGTGACTGATCAGGCCGGCATCGAAATTCCGCGATTCTGCTATCACCGCAAGCTGTCGATTGCCGCCAATTGCCGCATGTGTCTTGTGGACGTCGAGAAGGCGCCGAAGCCGCTGCCTGCTTGCGCCACACCGGTGGCCGATGGCATGAAAGTGTTTACCCGCTCGCGTCGCGCAGCCGATGCCCAGCGTGGCGTCATGGAGTTCCTGCTGATCAACCACCCGCTGGATTGCCCGATTTGTGACCAGGGCGGCGAATGCGAGCTGCAGGACCTGGCCATGGGTTATGGACGTTCGGTTTCACGCTTTACCGAGCGCAAGCGCGTGGTCAAGGACAAGAATCTGGGTCCACTGGTGGCAACCGACATGACGCGCTGCATTCATTGCACGCGCTGCGTCCGCTTCCTCGAAGAAATCGCCGGTACCGCGGAACTCGGCGGCGTGGGTCGTGGAGAAAAAACCGAGATTTCAACTTTCATCGAGCGCAACATCGACTCGGAGCTGTCCGGCAATATCATTGACCTTTGCCCGGTCGGTGCGCTGACCAACAAACCCTTCCGCTTTTCGGCTCGCGCCTGGGAAATGTCAGCGCGGCCCTACATCGGAACCCATGATTGTGTTGGCTCCAACCTGTTCTATCATGTCCGCGGCGGCACGATCATGCGCACGGTGCCTCGCGACAACGAAGCCATCAACGAATGCTGGTTGCCGGATCGAGACCGCTACAGCCACTTCGGGCTCCAGTCGGATGATCGCGTGACCGAGCCGATGCTGAAAATCAAGGGCCAATGGCAGCGCGTGGACTGGGAGCAAGCGCTGGACGCTGCCCGATCCGCCATCGGTAACCTGATCGACCAGCACGGTGCTGATCAACTGGGTGTGCTGACCACGCCACGTGCGACGACTGAAGAACATCATCTGCTCAAGAAACTGGCCGATCAGCTCGGCACGCCGCATACGGATCACCGCCTGCGTATCCTCGACGATTCAGATCCGCAGCTCGGCCAGGCGCATCTGGATCAACCGACGGCCGCCCTGTCTGAAGCCGATGCGATTTTGATGGTCGGCAGCTATTTGCGACATGATCAGCCCATCTTGAACCATCGTGTGCGCAGCGCCTGGCGTCACAAGCAGGCGCGTGTCATGGACCTGAATCCCGTGGCCTGGGATTTCCCCTTCGACATGACCGAGCGCATGATTGTGCCGCCACAGCATCTGCCTGATTCGCTGGCCAGAATTGCCGCGGCAGCGTATGCACTCGTGGGGCAAGAGCCCGATGACGATGCACTCGGCCACTGGATCCAGGCGCGCGAGCCCGAGCCTGCAGCTGAACACATTGCCAAGGCGCTGAAAGAAGCCGATAGCAGCATCCTGCTGGTCGGTGATCAAGCGCTTCAGCACCCCCGGGCAGGGCTGATTCGAGCTATAGCCGAGCGCACTGCGGCATGCCTGAACCTCTCGCTGATGATTCTTCCGGGCGCGGCCAACAGCCAGGGCGCCTGCCTGGCCAGTATGCGTCCCGGTGCGCAGGGCCTGTGCGCGACCTCGATGCTGAATCAGGGCCGCAAGGGGTTTCTTGTATATGACTTCGAGCCGGCCCGGGATACGGCCGATCCATCGGCCGCGATGACCACCCTGCGGAAAGCGGAACAGGTGATTGCCATCAGCAGTTTCGCCGGACCGGATCTGATGGAAGTGGCCGATATCATTCTGCCGCTGGCAACAATGCCAGAGACCGAAGGCAGCTACATCAATGCCGACGGGCATCAGCAGTGGCTGAAGGCGGCCGGTAAACCGGTCGGCCAATCGCGCAGCGGCTGGAAAATCCTACGCATGCTGGGTGCATCGCTCGAGCTTGATGGCTTTGAATTCACGCATCTTAGCCAGGTGCAAGCCGAACTGGATACGCTCGAGTTTTCGAAACGCAGCGTGCCTGATCTGAGCCAGTCGATTCAGCTTGAACAACAGCAGCAGGATCAGCAGGGCGAGAATCGTCAAATCTGGCGGTCCGGCCCTGTGCCGATGGTTCACTGTGATGCATTGGTGCGTCGTTCCGAGTCGTTGCAAAAAACCGATCACGCCCGGCTGGATCATGCGGTCATGCATCCGTCCAGCGCCGAAACGCTGGGTTTTGCAGCCGGCAGTGAAATCAGGCTTCGGCAGGGTGATGCGACATTGAGCGTGCGTCTTGAGATCGACCCTGCAGTGCCGCCGGCCTCGATCTGGCTGCCAGCCGCAACCGAATTGGCCAGCAGTCTCGGGCCGGCTTTTGGTGCCATTGAGCTGGAGCCGGGTGCATGATCGAGCAGTTGACCATTGCCATCTGGACTGTAACCAAGGTCATGATGATCATGGTGCCGTTGATTCTTACCGTGGCCTATTACACTTATTTCGAGCGCAAGGTGATTGGCTACATGCAGGCCCGGGTCGGCCCCAACCGCGTGGGCCCGAAAGGCCTGTTTCAACCATTTGCCGACGTATTCAAGCTGCTGTTCAAGGAAATCATCATTCCAAGCAATGCGAACCGCTTTCTGTTCGTATTGGCGCCGCTGATTACACTGGTCCCGGCCTTTGCCGCCTGGGCGGTCATTCCGTTCGGGGACGGCCTGGTGCTGGCGGATATCGATGCCGGTCTTTTGTATATCCTGGCCATGACTTCACTGGGTGTATACGGCGTGATTGTTGGCGGCTGGGCATCCAACTCGAAATACGCTTTTCTGGGCTGCATGCGCTCATCGGCTCAGATCGTGTCGTACGAAATCGCGATGGGCTTTGCGCTGGTCGGCGTGATTATTCTGGCCGGTACGTTGAATATTTCATCTATCGTTGAAGCACAGTCCGGTTCGGTGTTGAACTGGTTCTGGCTGCCGCTTTTCCCGTTGTTCATCATTTATTTCATTTCCGGCGTGGCCGAAACCAATCGCGCGCCGTTCGACGTCGCAGAAGGCGAATCGGAAATTGTTGCCGGCTTTCACGTTGAATATTCCGGTGCTGCGTTTGCTTTGTTTTTCCTGGCTGAATACGCCAACATGATCCTGATTTCAGCCCTGACCGCGCTGTTATTCATGGGTGGCTGGATGAGCCCGTTTCACGGCGTGCCGGTCATTGGCGAGCCCGGTCCGCACTGGTTTCTGTTGAAAACGGCGTTTTTCATGTTTTTGTTCCTCTGGTTCCGGGCGACGTTCCCGCGCTATCGGTATGATCAGATCATGCGTCTGGGATGGAAGGTGTTTATCCCAATAACGATTGTCTGGGTGCTGGTCGCTGGCGTCATGCGCGTGTCGGGCTGGTATGGAGGAGGATAATTAATGGATACAGTACGTAATTATTTCCGTTCGCTGTTGCTGCTTGAGCTGTTCAAGGGCTTGAGTGTAACCATGCGGTATTTCAGCCGACCGAAGTTCACGTTGAACTATCCGGAAGAAAAAACACCGAAATCACCGCGCTATCGTGGTCTGCACGCGCTGCGTCGCTATCCGAACGGCGAGGAGCGTTGCATCGCCTGCAAGTTATGCGAGGCTGTGTGTCCAGCGCTGGCCATTACGATTGATTCGACACAGCGTGATGACGGTACGCGTCGCACGACGCGCTATGACATCGACCTGTTCAAGTGCATTTACTGCGGTTTTTGCGAGGAATCCTGTCCTGTGGACTCGATCGTCGAGACCGATTTTTCCGAGTATCACTTTGAACAGCGCGGCGAAAATATCGTTACCAAACAACAGCTGCTGGCCATCGGTGACCGCTTCGAAGACCAGATTGCAGCTGCGCGTGCCCAGGATGCGCCGTATCGATAGGTTTTTCAAAAAATATTCAAGACCGCAGCTTACCCGGATCTACGCAGATTAAAATCGAATGCCAGGGAGTTCAAATTTGCTCACGAATCCGCACAGTTCGCTCAATCAGTCAAGAGCGTGAAGCCAGGCCTGTGCACTTCACGGTAGTGTTAGCAGGCCGTAGATCAAACAACAATTATTAGTATCAATTAGCGATCAATTTTTTTACATCTGCGAAACCTGCGGTTTGCAGTTGAATTTTAGAGTCAGGAACAAGAGCCGAAGTAATGCCCATTGTTGAAATCGTTTTTTACCTGTTCGGTACGGTGCTGCTTGCCTCGGCGCTGTGCGTCGTGACGGCGCGCAATCCGGTGTATTCGGTGTTGTTTCTGGTGCTGGCGTTTTTCTCGGCAGCCTGCATCTGGCTGCTGTTGGAGGCCGAGTTCCTGGCCATCGTGCTGGTATTGGTCTATGTCGGGGCGGTCATGGTGCTGTTTCTGTTTGTCGTCATGATGCTGGACATCAACCTGGCGCAAGTCCGGGCCGGTTTTGCGCGCTACCTGCCGGTCGGCATTCTGGTGGCACTGGCCATGGCAGCGCAGCTCTTCATCCTGATCTGGACCCGCGGCCTGGAAACGCAGGTGCTGGTGTACGGCAGTCAGGGTGATATCAGCAATACCCGGGAACTGGGTGAGTGGCTGTTTACGCGCTATCTGTATCCGTTTGAAATCGCCGGGATGATTTTGCTGGTAGCCATTGTTGCGGCGATATCGCTGACCCATCGTCGTCGCCCGGAAACCAAGTATCAGGATCCTTCACTGCAGGTTCAGATCAAGCGCGACGAGCGGGTCCGGTTGGTCAAGATGGATGCAGTCGAGGACGGCGAAGGGGAGGAGCGCTGACATGCTGACGCTCGCTCATTTTCTGACGCTGGGTGCAATCCTGTTTTCGATCGGTGTCGCCGGTATTTTCCTGAACCGCAAGAACATCATCATTCTCTTGATGTCGATCGAGCTGATGCTGCTGGCTGTCAATATGAACTTCATCGCGTTCTCGCGATTCCTGGACAACATGGACGGGCAGGTGTTCGTCTTCTTCATATTAACGGTCGCTGCGGCGGAAGCCGCGATTGGCCTGGCCATACTGGTTGTGTTGTTCCGGAACCGTCAGACTATCGACGTCGAAGAAATCGACCGTTTGAAAGGGTAGGGAATACCAGATGAGCTTTGAATTAGACCTGGTTCAGGAATTAGACATGGTTCAGTTGGACAAGCTGGCGATGAAGCAGAACCACCCGAGATGCAGCGCTTTTCAACACAGCGCTGAATTTGACCATCGGCGTTCAGCTGGTCCTTTGAAACCATTCGGGACGGCCCTGGGCGGGTGCTGCGTGCCTGATGGTCGACACAAGCGACTGAGTCATTTGAAACAACCAGACCGTCGTTCAGCGGAGCCGGCCCGGTGCGTGCAGCAACGTTGCCGTCGTGTCGGCTCATCATCCAACTGGTCGGCCCTGAGCTCTGTAACCGAACAATAATCGGACGTTATTCGTGGATATAAAAACAATTCTGCTGCTGATTCCGCTGCTGCCCTTGATAGGCAGCGCGATTGCGGGCCTGTTGCGGCACCAGGTCGGACGTAGCGGGGCGCACAGCATCACCATCCTGGCCGTCGCCGGCTCGTTTGCGCTGTCTGCTGTTGTTGCCTGGCAGGTGTTTGTCAATGATCTGCCGGTGTTGAACTATTCCATCTATACCTGGGCGTTGATAGACGGGATTCGATTCGAGATCGGTTTTCTGATTGATTCGCTGAGCTCGATGATGATGGTCGTGGTGACGTTCGTATCGCTGATGGTCCACATCTACACTATCGGCTACATGAAGGATGATCCGGGATACCAGCGGTTCTTTGCTTATATCAATCTGTTTACGTTTGCCATGTTGATGCTGGTCATGGCAAACAACTTTCTACAGCTGTTCTTCGGCTGGGAAGCGGTCGGCCTGGTGTCCTATCTGTTGATCGGATTCTGGTTCAAGAAGGATTCAGCAACCAAAGCCAACCTGAAAGCGTTTCTGGTCAACCGCGCCGGCGACTTCGGCCTGTTGCTCGGGATTGCGGCTGTGCTGATGTACATGGGCACGCTGGATTTTGCCGAAGCCTTTGCGGCAGCGCCCGGCTTGACTGATTCGACGATTTCTATTCTGGGGGGCATGGAATGGTCGGTGCTGACGTTTATCTGCATTTGCCTGTTTATCGGGGCAATGGGCAAGTCTGCCCAGGTGCCGCTGCATGTCTGGTTACCGGACTCGATGGAAGGACCAACGCCCATTTCAGCGCTGATTCATGCTGCCACCATGGTCACGGCCGGTATTTACATGGTTGCGCGACTGTCTCCAATGTATGAGCTGTCGCTGACTGCGCTCAGTTTTATTCTGATTATCGGTGCGGTGACCGCGTTGTTCATGGGCTTGATCGGCATTGTTCAAAACGATATCAAGCGCGTCGTTGCGTACTCAACGCTGTCGCAGCTTGGTTATATGACGGTGGCGCTGGGCGCATCTGCGTATTCGGTCGCCATCTTTCACTTGATGACCCACGCATTCTTCAAGGCCCTGCTGTTTTTGGCTGCGGGTTCCGTCATCATCGCGATGCACCACAAGCAGGACATGCAGGAAATGGGCGGCCTGTTCAGAAAACTTCCGGTTACGGCCGTGACCGCATGGATCGGCTCGCTGGCATTGATCGGCTTTCCGTTTTTTTCCGGCTTCTATTCCAAGGATCTGATTATCGAAGCGGTCAAGCTGGTCGATCGTCCAGGTGCCGGCTTTGCAGTATTTGCGGTGTATGCCGGCGTGGTGATCACCGCCTTGTATACCTTCCGCATGCTGTATCTGACTTTTCACGGCCCGACCAGAGCAGATGCCGAAACCTTTTCGCATGCGCAAGAACCGCCCTGGGTTGTAACGCTTCCGCTGGTGTTGCTGGCGATCCCGTCACTGGTAATCGGTTACTTGACGGTCGAGCCGCTCCTGTTTGGTGGTGCATTGTCGGATGCCATCACCGTGCTTGCAGTGCATGACCCGATGATAAAACTGGCTGACAAATTCCACGGGCCTTTCGAATTTGCCTTGCACGGATTTGTAACGCCGGTGTTCTGGCTGGCCATGCTCGGTGTAGCAATCGCGACGGTCGTCTACCTGTTCAAGCCGGCCCTGGCAACTGTGATCAAATCGCGCTTCCACTGGTTATGGTCAATTCTGGACAAGAAGTATGGCTTCGATGAGTTCTACCAAACGGTCATCGCCGGCGGCGGAATGAAGCTGGCCAATCTGTTTTCCAGCAAAGGTGACACGATGATTATCGATGGCTGGCTGGTGAATGGATCTGCGCGCGTCATTGATGCGCTGTCGAATCGTTTGCGCACGGTTCAAACCGGCGTTCTTTATCACTATGCCTTTGCGATGATCATCGGGTTGGTCGCACTGGTATTTGCATTTGTGTTGCTTCGGTGACCCCGGCCATGGATGCACTGAACAGTCAATTATTGAGTTTGCTGGTCTGGTTGCCTGTGCTGGGCGGCCTGGCGCTGCTGTTTGTAAGTGACAGTCAGGCCGGGCTGGCCAAAAGCATCGCGCTGATCATCGCACTCGTTGCATTCGTCCTGTCCTTGCTGTTGATTGCAGGTTTTGATTCGAGTACTGCTGCCATCCAGTTCGAGCAGAAGTTGCTGTGGATCGAAGCGTTCAAGATCCATTACCACCTGGGTATCGATGGTCTGTCGCTACCGCTGATTGTCCTGACCACGCTGACGACGGTCATCGTTGTGATTTCGGGCTGGGCAGTTCAGGATCGTGTCGGCCATTACATGGCTGCATTTTTGATTCTGTCCGGCTTGATGGTCGGCATGTTCTCGGCTCTGGATGCCATGCTGTTCTACGTGTTTTTCGAAGCCATGCTGGTGCCGATGTTCTTGATTATCGGCATCTGGGGCGGACCGAACCGGATTTTTGCCACCATCAAGTTTTTCCTGTTCACGTTTTTTGGCTCGGTGTTCATGCTGATTGCACTGATCTGGCTATACCTTCAGTCGGGCAGCTTTGCCGTTGCGGATCTGCATGAATTCCCGATCAGCCTGCAAGCCCAGATCTGGATTTTCCTGGCATTCTTGATTGCATTTGCAGTCAAGGTGCCAATGTGGCCGGTCCACACCTGGTTGCCGGATGCCCACGTCGAGGCTCCGACGGGCGGTTCGGTCGTGCTGGCCGCGGTCATGCTGAAAATCGGCGGTTACGGTCTGGTGCGGTTTTCGCTACCCATTGCGCCCGATGCCGCTGCAGCGCTGGACTGGCTGGTCATTGGATTGTCCCTGGTCGCAATTGTCTACATTGGGTTTGTTGCCCTGGCGCAACGCGATATGAAAAAGTTGATCGCCTACAGCTCGATTTCGCATATGGGCTTCGTGACGCTGGGCCTGTTTTTGACCTTTGCCATTGTGCGCAGTACCGGTGATGTTTCTGGCGCAGCGCTTGGCATCAGCGGCGGCATGGTCCAGATGATTTCACATGGATTCATATCCGGCGCAATGTTTCTTGCCGTCGGCGTGCTGTACGATCGCATGCACAGCCGTCAGATTGCCGATTATGGTGGTGTAGCAAACACCATGCCCTGGTTCGCGATGTTCGCGGTTCTGTTCTTCATGGCCAACTCGGGCCTTCCAGGTACCAGTGGATTTGTCGGCGAATTCATGGTCATCCTGGCAGCGTTCAAAGCCAACTTCTGGTTTGCTTTCCTGGCAGCGATGACACTGATTCTCGGCGCAGGCTACAGCTTATGGCTGGTCAAGCGGGTGTTCTACGGCGAAATCGGTAACGACTCGGTTGCCGCATTGAAAGACCTGAATGGTCGCGAATGGTTGGTCATGACCGTGCTTGCGCTGCTGACCATTGGCCTGGGTGTCTGGCCTCATCCGCTGATCGATATGATGAACGCGTCGATCGTCGAGCTGGTCAACCACATCACGACAACAAAGATTGCCCCATGAATATCGTTGAAATCCAGCTGGCGCTGCCAGAAATCTTCATCGCCGTGATGGCCTGTGTCATCCTGATTGCCGATCTGTTTATTTCCGATCGACGTCGTGGATTGACTCATTTGCTGGCGCTGATCACACTGGCCTTCGTCACCATCATTACGCTGCGCATGCTGTGGCCTGTCGGTGCGAGTGAGTTGGCCTTCTACGACACGTTTGTGCGCGATCGCTTTGGCGATGTACTCAAGCTGTTCAGCTATTTGATTCTGTTTGCGGCGTTTATCTATGCCAAACATTTTCTGCGCATGGCGAACCTGTACCGCGGCGAGTTCTATGCGCTGAGTCTGTTTGCCCTGTTGGGCGTCATGATCATGATATCGGCCGGCAGCATGCTGACGGTCTATCTGGGCCTGGAGTTGCTGGCGCTGTCGAGCTATGCGCTGGTTGCCTTGAATCGTGATTCGGCGACCGGTTCCGAGGCCGGCATGAAATACTTTATTCTGGGGTCTCTGGCCTCGGGCATTCTGTTGTTTGGTATGAGCCTGATCTACGGCGCCACAGGCACCCTGGCGCTGAATGAAATCTCGGCCAGCTTGGCGAGTGGTGCCGACGATCAATTGTTGCTTTCCTTCGGCCTGGCATTCATTGTTGTCGGTATCGCATTCAAGTTCGGTGCCGTACCATTCCACATGTGGCTGCCCGACGTTTACCAGGGCGCGCCGGCTGCGATCACGCTGCTGATTGCATCGCTGCCAAAGCTGGGTTACCTGGCCCTGATCATCCGAATGCTCGAAGATGGCATGAGCGGCTTGCATGCCGACTGGCAGGCCATGCTGGTGGTGTTGGCAGCCCTGTCGCTGATCCTGGGTAATGTGGTGGCCATAGCGCAGAGCAATATCAAGCGGATGCTTGGCTATTCGACCATTTCGCACGTAGGCTTCATTCTGCTGGGTGTGCTGGCCGGCACGGCTGAAGGCTATGCTGCCGCCATGTTCTATACGATCGTATACGCGATGATGTCGGCCGGTACCTTTGCCGTCATGATCCTGCTTTCGCACGACGGCATCGAGGCGGAAAATCTCGAGGACTTCAGGGGCTTGGCCAAGCGCAGCCCGTGGTTTGCACTGATGATGCTGATGCTGATGTTTTCGCTCGCGGGTATTCCGGTATTCGTCGGCTTTTTCGCCAAGTGGCAAGTGATCGCAGCTGCCATTGGCGCCGGTTTTACCGGGTTGTCGGTCCTGGCCGTCATTACGGCCGTTATTGGTGCGTTCTATTACTTGCGCGTAGTCAAGCTGATGTATTTCGATGAGCCTGAAAATACCGATGCGATCGAAGCCCCGGCCGATTTCAAGGCCATGCTGTCGATCAATGGCCTGGGCATGATCCTGCTCGGGCTGTTTTCGGGCGGCTTGATCAGCCTTTGCGTGTCCAGCTTTGCGGGTTGAATCGATGGTTTCCGACACGTCGCACTAATGCTGTCGTATCTGACAGCTCCTGAATCTGCAGGGCCGCTCTCCAACCATTGGCCCACTTGCCTCCAACGAGGTTCGGCCTCAGATTCAGCCAGTACAGCGTGAAAAATCGCCCAGTCACCCTATTGAAGGTAACTAATCAAAAGGGGCTTGAGGGTATCAGCGGCTACTGCATGCCATTGCTGTCCACCCTGTATCGGCGTTTGCCTGACGCCATGAGGTGCCTGCTTTGATGGGTGTGGATTGATTAACAGCCAGTACGATCACGGCATCCGCCATTTTCGAAGATCACCTGGTATTGTCAGCGCAGGTTTTGCTCCGTTGCCGAGCGAATGATCGAATCAAGTTCTCGGCGAAACTGATCAGTTCAGTTCGAAAGAATCCACAAAGATCCGGTCCAGGATCTGAACGTTACGGTGACCGGCAACCCAGGCCGTCTGGCCGTATTGATAGGCGCCCTGGTCGATCCCGCCGTCATCGTCATAGCGGTAAAAGGGTACGACGAAAGTATCGGTGTGGCCACCGATGTCGATCGACAGCGTCCGGTCTGATGCTTGAATCGAGACGCCCGAATCACGAGCAACGGAATCTCCGGAAAGCTGGTAATCGACACCATCGCCTTGAGTGAACAGCGGATCTGTCGGGCTGCCGACCACATAATTCCAGCGCAAATTATTTGAAATATCAGCCAGTTCCCATCGCATACTCTCGCGATCAATAGGCTCATAACCGGGCGCATCGTCAATATTGAAAATGATGTTGTTTTTAATCGACGTGCCCCTGTGGGCATCGTCAAGATTTCCGTTGTTGGTAGCAATACCGAACGGGCCGTAGCCGATGCTCGGTTTGCTGCGTTTGACGCTCAGCGTGTTGTTGTAGATCAGATAGTTCGAATCTCTGAAGTTAGGGCCTTCTTTGCGTTGGCTCTGGGTGTGAATCGCCCACTCGACGTTCCATATCACGTTGTGGTCGATGATTAAATCGCTGCCGAAATCCGGATAAACCCCACCCACAGTAAAGTTGCCGTTTCCAGGCACGCCATCGATATTCTGTTCGGCATCATGAATCCAGTTGTGATCGACGCGGATGAAGCGGTGGGTGCCGCCTGAATAAATCGCGCCGGAGTCGCCGTCCTGAATGGCGAATACGCTGATGTCGTTATGGTGGACGCGACCTCGCCAGTCGTGCGGCACATCAGGCGTCGAGTAGTACATCGAGATATTGACGGCATTCTTGCCGCTGCGCGCTATGGTATTGAACGCGATTTCGTGATCGGAGGATCCGCGGTCGGTAGCACCACAGTGAACCGCGGCGCACTTTGTTCCGCGGTAGTTAGTGTCGTAGATTTCGTTGTCATAGACACGATGACGGCGACCCATCAGCGTAATGCCGTTACCTGCGGAGTATTGAATGACGGAATTTCTGATGATGTGCTGCTTGCCGCTGAGTACGATTCCAGATGACTGACACCACTGGTTATTGAAATGTCCTGAAATATCGGTGTAATGAGTTGGATATTTCACGTTCAGTCCGTCGAGGATAATCCCTTGTGCCGGCGCATCGGCAAAATCTTCCCGGTGGTAAGGATCATAGTTGTTGCGCCAGGCGAATGCGGCATTGCGCCAAGGGAATCGAGGCTGGCCGTTGGCGTTATAAGGCACGCCGTCACCACCGGAGCCTGTGTCGGTTGTAACCGTGCTGGCAAAGATGCGCAGATTCTCGATTGTGATGTACTGTCGATCCGACAAGTCAAAAGCAAACGATCGTTTCTTGACTTGAATCCGCCCGGCAGGATTGGCCCCGCCTGGCGGCATGACGTAGAGCGTGTCGGCCGCTTTGTCGTGAAACCACTCGCCCTCGGTATCCAGCAAGGCCATGGCGTTGTACAGGATGTAACGGCTTTCATCGGAGTAGTTATTCTCATTAACGTCCGTGGCGTTACTGCGCGTGCGGAATGTCAGGCCGGCTTCGAAATTAGCGGATACATAACCGGTAAACGCCCAGTTCCATTCGCCAATTTCGCTGGGCTGAAAATAAATCTCCGCGCCAATCAATTCGTCCGGCCCGAACTGGCCCTGAAGATCGTCATCGGATACTTCTGCGGTCCGCCAGCCGGCGCCATCCGGTCCCGAGCGGCTGGTAAAGTCGTCGAGCATGGCTTTTTTCGGGTAGCTGAGGTTGCGTTCCAAATCGTTCGGCCACCGGGCGACCAACAGCATGTTGCCATCGAAAAAGACCTGGTTCGCCTGGTTTTGAACCGAGCCATCGTAGAGCTGGTTTGCAATGCCCGTGCCAGGCATAGCGGAACTATAGAAATCGCTCGCAAGCGGGGTTGAAAACATGCCGCCGCCTTCATCTTGCCAGTCTGAAGATTCAGGACCTACCGTTTCCGTTCCCAGGATCAGCACCTCGTCCACCACGCCGCCTTGCTCGTGGGCTCGATAGACGATGGGATCGGATGGAGTGCCACTATTGGCGGGACGCACACGCTCTCGGTAGGTGCCGGCGTGGATGACGATGGTATCGCCAGCCTGGGCCACATCGGCTGCAGCCTGAATCGTCAAGAGGGCGCCGGGTGTGCTGCCGTCTGCATCGACCTCATGTGTGACTTGGGCGTAGACATTCGTGGGGGCAATCAACTGGGCGGTCCACAGCATAATGGCTGCAATAGTGGACACCGCTGGCACGCGATGAGTATTCAAGTCAGAACAATGCGGGAAACCCTGTGTGCTGCTGTGCATGATCATCAAACCTCCAAACCCGGAATCGATTATCGCCCCCACGATCTATTGAAGCTTTACGCTAACACGCAGTTATTCTAGACTGCAATCGCTTCGACTTGCCAGGTTTTATGGAGTGAGACCGACTGGCGCTGAGTTGGTGCTGAGCGCCTGGCAGTGTCCGGTTGTCTAGTATTGCGCTCAGTATTCAGCGCTGCCAGCTACCCATGGCCACGCGATAGTGACCCGCTAGATCCTGCCTGGATTGAACGGCATCAAAACCGATTTGCTGCATTTGCTCGCAGACCTGTTCCGACTGGTCATAGCCATGTTCCAACAGCAACCAGCCGCCGGGATTCAAATGAGCTGGTGCCTGGTCGATCAGTTCATCAATCAGTTCAAGGCCGCTTGGCCCAGCGGTCAGGGCAATGTCTGGTTCGAACCGAAGATCACCCTGTGTCAGATGTGGATCTTGCTCAGCCACGTAGGGTGGGTTGGAGACAATCAGATCGAATCTATGATTCGTTTGTGCGGCGAATGCCTTATAGCCGCTACCTTTGCGCCAGGTGATGGATCGATCGCCTAGATCAAGCCTGCGCTGATTCCGTTGCGCGGTTGCAAGCGCTTGGGCACTGATATCCGTTGCAGTGAAATGCCAGTCTGGGCGTTCAGCCGCCAGCGTCAGGATGATGCAGCCCGATCCGGTACCAATATCCAGAACGTGGGCCTGCGCCGTTACGGGAAGCTTCAATGCCTGCTCGACCAGCAGCTCGGTTTCGGGTCGGGGAATCAATACCGACGGGTTGACGATGAATTCGCGGCCGTAGAATTCGCGCACGCCCAGCAGGTAAGCAATGGGTACACCGTCGATGCGCTGAGCGGTAAGTTCGTTCAGCTGCTTGAGCTGCGACTTGCTGAGAACGGTTTCCGGATGAGCAAATAGCCTGGCTCGATCACACTTCAGTACTCCGGCCAGCAACAACTCAGCTTCAAATCTGGATGATAGTTGCTGGCCGATGGAGCGAAGCACAGCTGCGACCGTGGGCTCAGCATTATTCATCGAGTTGAACGACCTCAGTTGCTGGTCTGCCGTCGATTCTTGCGTGAGCTGGAGCCCTTGAAGAATGCGCCCATTTCTTCGAAATAGCGACTCGAGAATTGTTTGAAATCATCGGCGATCAGATACAGCAGTGGAATCAGCGCCAGTGTGATGGCAGTGGCAAACAGAATGCCGAATGAAAGTGACACGGCCATCGGTACGACCAGCTGAGCCTGCAGGCTCTTTTCAAACAGCGTAATCGGCGCCAGCCCCAGAAAGGTCGTGGCCGAGGTCAGGATAATCGGACGGAATCGGGCTCTGGTTGCTTTAACGATGGCATCTTCCCTTGACTCACCCTGATGCCGATGCTTGTTGACGAAATCGACCAGTATCAGGCTGTCGTTGATGACGACACCGGCCAGCGCAATAATCCCGAACATACTTAGCAGACTGATCGGAATGCCGAGCAACAGGTGCCCGACCACGGCGCCAATCATGCCGAACGGAATGACGGACATGATCAGGATGGGTTGAATGTAGGAACGCAGCGGTATGGCAATCAACGCATAGATCAGAAAGATCGCGAACAATGCGTTGACGGCCAGTTCCTGCATCAATTCCTGGTTATTGCGAGATGCGCCAGAAATCCGGAAGCCAACAGCTTGGTGCGAACTCAGGATTTCGGGCAGGACTTGACCGCGTAGCTGGCCAACAATCGGTCCTGGCTCGGCGATTTCTTTATCGACCCTGGCGGTTACGCTGACCGAGCGTTGACGGTTATAGCGTCGAATTCGAGACGGGCTGCTGCCGACTTCGATATCGGCAACCGCGCTGAACGGCACTTCATCGCCGTTTGCCGTGCGAATGCGCATATTCTCCAGATAGCCCTGCGAGGTGCGCTGTTCTTTTGGATAACGCACCATGACGCGAACATCGTCCTGTCCGCGCTGGATGCGCTGGACCTCTTCGCCGAAGAATGCCGAGCGGACCTGACGAGCCAGATCCTGCTGGCTCAGGCCCAGCACCTCGGCTTCTTCACGGATGCTGAGCTGCAGTTCTCGAATGCCGCCGTCGAAACTGTTGCGGATGTCGAAGGTGCCTTCGAAGTTGGCAACGGCTTGTTCCAGCTGCTTGGCAGCGGATTCCAGCTGCTGCAGGTCCTGACCGACGAGCTGGAAGGATATATCCGGTCCATCACCGCCCGGGCCGCCAGGCCCGCCAATCTGGAGTGAGCGAACCCCCACCAGCTGACCGACCTCGTTTCGCCATAAGCGCTCCAGTTCCGTTGTGCTGATGCGCAAGTCATCGGTTTTTTCCATTTCGACGACAAAATTTCCAGTGGTTTCACCGGCCCAGGCAAAAACGGTTCGTACAATCGGTTCATCAAGTTCAAGATCTGCCATCATCCTGGCTTCAGCGTCTACCAGCGCCCCGGCGAGTTGATCCATCGTACGATGAGTCAGTTCAGCCGGCGTGCCTTCATTCATGGTCAGATTGACCTGCATGAAATCACCGGTTACATCCGGGAACAGCACGACACGAACAAACGGGCTGGCAATCAGGCCGATCGACAGAATCAACAGGCCGATAAACGCTGAAACGGACAGATAGCGGCGATGCAGCATGGCCCTTAGCGAAGGAATATAAATGGCATCGACGAAGCGGAATAAACGGTTCGAAAAGGAACGTTGAAAGCGAATCAGGGCACCCGGCGTTTCGTTTTCCTGGTACGTCCGGATTTTCATATGCGCCAGGTGCGCGGGAAGAATCAGCTTGGACTCGACCAGCGACATCAGCAGCGCCAGCACCACGACCCAGCCGATCGGATCGAAGAACTGGCCCGAGATGCCCGATACCATCAGAATCGGCAGAAATGCGGCAATCGTCGTCAGTACGCCAAACGTGGCCGGCACGGCCACCTTCATGACACCGTTCACAACGTTGTCAGCTGAATGGCCATGATTGCGGATTTCGGTATAGGCTGACTCGCCCATCACGATCGCGTCATCAACGACGATGCCGAGTACGACCAGAAAGCCGAACAAGCTGACCAGATTGATCGTTACGCCAAAGGCCGGAAGCAGAAAAACGGTGCCGGCAAATGCAACCAGCAGGCCGACCATGACCCAGAACGCCAGCTTCAGGCGCAGGAACAGGGTCAGAATCAGGAAGACCAGCAAGGCGCCGAACACCAGGTTCTTGCCCATCAGACTCAAGCGATCGGCCAGATAGTACGAGCTATCTCCCCACCATTCGACGCTGATACCATCCGGCAGGGTTTGCTTGCGCTGCTCGATGAATTCGCGGGTATCGCGAGCTGCCGCCAGCGCGTCCTGGTTGCCGACGCTGAATACCTGGATTGCCATGGCGTTGCGGCCGTTATGCTTGGCGTACCGCTCGTTTTCGGTAAAGCCATCGCGGATCCCTGCAATGTCACGCAGCAGAATGCGCGAGCCGTCCGGATTGGTGCGCACCACGATCGTTTCGAAATCACTGCCCACGTAGGCCTGACCGATCGAGCGCACCAGGATGTCGCCGCCGGCGGCCTGAATCCGCCCGGCGGGTAAATCAAGCGACGATTGACGCACGGCGCGCGCCACTTCATCCAGCGTCATGCCATAGGCACGCAGCGTTTCTTCGGTGACCTCGATGCCGATCTCGTACGGCCGGTCGCCCTCGATCTCAGCCAATGTAACGGTCGGCAGCGCAGTGATTTCATCGCGGATCTGGCGGGATACTTCTTTTAGCGTGCGTTCGGGGACTTCGCCGAACACGCTGACCCAAAGCACTGACTGTGACCAGGTGTTTCGACGATAGGTCGGGCGCTCGGTTTCGGCCGGGAAGGTGGCGATGGAATCGACCCGGATCTTGATGTTGTCGAGCACTTCGACAATGTCGTATTCAGCCTCGACTTCGATTGTGACCGTGCCTGATCCCTCGTTCGCGGTCGAGATGATTTCGCGCACGCCTTCGAGATCCTGCACGGCTTCTTCGATCTTGATCAGTACGCCTTCTTCGACATCTTTCGGTGAAGCGCCTCGATAAGGAACGCTGACGGTGACATAGTTGGTTTCGATGCGAGGCTGGACTTCTTTGGTGATCGTCCAGGCCGAGTACAGTCCGCCGACGACCAGCGTCAACATCAGCAGGTTGGCGGCCACCGCGTTGTGGGCAAACCAGCCAATGATATTGCCGTACCAGCCGCGATCGGTCATGACGATGGCCCGGCCTCAGCCGCAACACCGTTCCCGTCTTCAGGCGGTATTGAATTGCCCGTGTCGGATGCATTGGTTTCGATTGCAGTCGACGAACCCCGTACGCGAAGCTTCAAGCCGGGTACGGGTGCTGTAATGGCCGTCGTGATAATGCGTTCACTGCCATCCAGATTGCCCTCGACGTAGACGTATTGCGGGGTCGAGCGAACGATGTTCACTTCGCGCACTTCCAGTTCATCCTGCTGGTTGGCAATCAGCACCTGGTTGCCATTGCTGACCGCCTCACTGGGGACCATCATCAGCCCTTCGGCGGCGCGCCCGGCAATGGCTGCTTCAACATAGGTGCCGATCGGCAGCCCCGGATCATGAGTGCCTGCAATCAGACCATAGGGGTCAACCACTTCTGCGACCAGGTAGGTCAGTCGAGTGGTTTGATCGACGATGCCTTCTGTGCGGATCAATGTGGCGGGCCACTCAGCCGCATGACCTGCGACGCGACCGCGCAGTGTGACGGGTACGTCCAATCGGGCCCCCCGATTGAAAAAAGGAACGCCGACGAAGGCCAGATCACGATCCGATACCGGCAGGCGCACTTCGGCCACGTCGACTGCAAACGCTACGCCCAGGCTCGCCCCGGTGTTCACATACTGGCCCAGATCCACATCGCGTCGTTTGATCATGCCGTCAAACGGCAGTTGAATACGTGTCCGCTCAAGATTCCGGCGTGCACGCTGAACGGAAGCCTGTTGTGCCTGAACGGCAGCTTCGGCGCGCGCCAGCTGAGGCAGACGCAGCACCAGATCGTTTGGCGTGCGCTCGTCACCATACAAGCGACGAAAGTCTTCGCGTGCTGCGTCGGATCGGGCCTGTTCATCGGACAGGTTTGCGCGCGCTGCAGCCAGGTCAGCTTCGGCCGCGAGCAGCGCTGTCTCATAGTCGCTCGGATCAATTCGCGCCAATTCGGTACCGGCCCTGAAAAAACCGCCTGCAACAAATGCGTCGGACAGCAAAGTGATCCGACCATTGACTTCTGCGACCAGTGTGGTTTCCGTGCGCGGCTGAACCGTGCCCTGAGCCTGCACGATAAATCGATCCCGGTTGAGTTCTGGTTGGACAGTATCGACCAATAATACGGCTGCTTCCGGTGGCCGCTGTTCCGGGCCCTGGCGCAGGAACACCAATAGCGCGGTGCCGACAATTGCAAGCCCGATCACGCCGAGGGGCAGCAAAAATTTAAGAATTTTTCCAATCATGACTGCTCTTTCAATTCGCTCACGGTATTGCGCAACAGCTCAGCATGGCACGTCGAGCGCAGGCATGCACGTGCCGGAAGGCCTATGCCGATCATCAATTGTCATGAACGATCACGCTGATCATGACGGACCCTTTTACAAGATCGGCTAAAATAGCATGCTAACCCGACATTTGAATGGATCATGTACTCGCAAGCCAGACAGCTGGGCATCAAGATCAAATCAGCAGATGATATCGAAGCCATGCGCGTAGCCGGGCATCAAGCCGGCTCGGTGTTGAACATGATCCGTGAGCACGTTCAGCCGGGCGTCACGACCGGGGAATTGGATCGCCTCTGTCATGAATACATCGTGGATGAACTCCAGGGAGTACCCGCGCCGCTGAACTATGGCGGAGGTCCTGGCCGGATGCCGTTCCCGAAATCCATCTGCACATCGGTCAACCATGTGGTTTGTCATGGAATTCCTGGCGAACGGGTTTTGAAGGATGGCGACATCGTCAATATCGACGTGACCGTGATTCAGGCTGGCTGGCACGGCGATACCAGCAAGATGTTCATCGTCGGAGAACCGTCCGTCAAGGCGCAGCGTGTTGTTGACGTCGCCCATGAAGGCATGAAGATCGGCATTGGTCAAGTACGCCCCGGGGTCACGCTGGGCGACATCGGTTACGCCATCCAGCGCTACGTCGAATCGCAGCGCTGCTCGGTCGTGCGCGAGTATTGTGGACACGGCATTGGCCAGGTGTTTCATGAGCCGCCGCAGGTGTTGCATTACGGCCGCCCCGGCGAGGGTGTGGTGCTGGAACCCGGCATGACGTTTACCATCGAGCCGATGGTCAATGTGGGCAAGCCCGGCACGCGACTGTTGAACGACGGCTGGACCGTGCTGACCCGCGATCGCAGCCTATCGGCACAGTGGGAACACACCATGGCTGTCACCGATGATGGCGTCGATGTACTGACTCAACTACCCGGCGATGATTTGTGATTGATTCAGAGGTTGGCAGCAGGTGATTGAGCAACCCGGTACTCCAGCGTGATCGACCGGCTGCTCGCGCCGCCGGCTTCCCGACATTGTCTTGACCTGAATGCGCTGACGGTTTCTGCCGAGCAGCCGCACACCCTTTCCGGGGCCCTCGCGGATGCAGAACGCGAAGCCGGGCAGCGTCTGGCCCGGCAGTGTTCAGCCGGCACCGACATCGTGGAACTGGTTCAGGCGCGAGCCTGGGTGGTCGAGCAACTGGTACTGACGGCCTGGCAGGCGTTGATGTCAGATGTGCATCACGTTGAACTGGTTGCAGTCGGTGGACTGGGCCGTGGTGAAATGCACCCCCATTCCGATGTCGATTTACTGGTGCTTGCGCCCGAACCGGAAGACAAAGGACCCGATCCGGCCGTTCATCTTCTTGACGAATCAACGCAGCGCGCGCTGGAGCATTTCATTCGAACGCTTTGGGACGCCGGCCTGAGTCTGGGCCACAGTGTGCGCAGCGTAAGCGAATGTGTGGAGCTGGCGCGCGCAGACATTGCTGAAGCCACCAATCTGATGGAGTCCAGGTTGCTGGCCGGTCACAGCGGATTATTCCATGCGCTGAATCAGGCCACTTCGCCGAGTGCAATCTGGCCGGCTGAACAGTTTTTTTCGGCCAAGCTGGACGAGCAACGACAGCGACACGATCGCTTCGAAGATACCGTGTACAACCTGGAGCCGGATATCAAGTCCGGCCCTGGAGGCTTGCGCGATATTCAGGTCATTTCCTGGGTTGCGCGACGTCATTTTGGTACGTCCACGCTGCACGGTCTGGTCGAACATGGCTTCATGACGCAGCGAGAACACCAGCAGCTGGTGGATGCAGAAAAGCATCTCTGGTCGATTCGCTGGGCACTGCATCAGTTGGCTGATCGCGCTGAAGAGCGGCTGCTGTTTGATCATCAGCGTGCGCTTGCCAGGCACTTTGGCTTCAATCAGGACGACCAGAATGCGGCGGTCGAGCAGTTCATGCAGGGCTATTACCGGACGGCGATGCAGGTTGAGCGACTCAACGAGCAGCTGCTCCAGATCTTCGAAGAGGAGTTGTTGCTGCGCCGCAGGCATTTGCCGTCGGCCGAGATCGATGAGGATTTTCGCGTTCAGCATGGCTATCTGGAGTTGGTCGATGATCATCGGTTCGTGCGCAAGCCGGAGCTGCTGCTGAAAATCTTCCTGGTGCTGTCTGACCATCCCGAAGTGCGCGGTGTGCGGGCCTCTACGATTCGTCTGATTCGCGACCATCTGTATCTGATCGACGATGAATTCCGAAGCAATCGTGAGTATCTGGACCTGTTTCTGCAGTTGCTCAAGCGCAAGCATCGAGTCTATTCCCAGCTGGAGCGAATGAATCGTTACGGCGTATTGGCCGCGCTGGTGCCAGGCTTCGCACAGGTCACCGGCCGGATGCAATTTGATCTGTTTCATGTCTACACGGTCGATCAACACATCCTGTTCGTGATCCGCAATCTGCGCCGCATTGCGCGCAAGAAGTATCCCGACCAGTTCGCACATCCCAACCGGGTCGTTGATCGAATCGGGAAACCCGAAGTGCTGTACCTGGCCGCGTTATTTCATGACATCGCCAAGGGGCGGGGCGGGGATCATTCCGAGTTGGGTGCCGAAGACGCACGCGCTATGGTCGACCGCTTATCGCTGGAACCCGCTGATCGGGACCTGATTGTCTGGCTGGTCGAGCAACACCTGCTGATGTCGATGACGGCCCAGCGCCAGGATATATCGGACCCGGTTGTCGTCGATCGTTTTGCTCGGCATGTGGGTAGCCAGCAGCGCCTTGATCATCTCTATGTCCTGACCGCCGCCGATATAGCAGCCACTCGACCGAAGCTATGGAATGGCTGGAAGGATTCACTGTTGTGGCAGCTGTATATCGCCACGCGTGACCGCCTGGCAGAGGGGTTGAATGAACCGATTGATCATGATGATCTGTTCGAACAGCGCTGTAGCGAAGCGCTGAATCATTTATCGCAATGGGCGGCGGCAGACCAGGCGTTGGATGAGCAATCGTGTCAGTCCTTGTGGAACAGCCTGCCCAGAGCGGCGTTGACGCGCATGGATGCAGATCAGCTCGCCTGGAGCACACGCGGCATCCTGCGTTTCGCTGAACAGCAGCAGCCAGGTCATCCCCATCTGGCGCAGACGCGAAACCTGAATGAAAAGGAAATCACCGAATTACTGGTGTATGGCCCTGACTTCCTGGGCCTGTTCGCGATCGTTGCACACGAGCTTGATCGCATGCAGCTCGATGTGCTGGCTGCGCGAATCGCCACTACGCGTGAGCAACATGCCTGGAACATGTATCAAATCGTTAATGACCAGAGCCTGCCGCTGCATCCGACTGACGCCGATCGGCTGCAACACGCCGTGATGGAACAATTAGCCAGCAAGGATGTTCGGCCGTTAACGCATTGTCCGATCCCACGCCGTTTACGGCCCTTCATTACCCGGTCCACGCTTCGTTTTGAGCAGGTCGAGGTCGACCAGGGTTCAAAGACACGGCTTGATATCATGACAACGGATCGGCCCGGCCTGTTATCGATGATTGCTGCCGTGCTGCTTGAATCGCGTATGCGGCTGTATGATGCGCGCGTTGCGACGTTTGGTCAACGCGTTGAAGACGTGTTCCTGATCGGCACTGAATCTGGTCGAGCCCTGAACTCGAGCGAAGCCGAACAACTGGAACAGCGACTGCGGCAGCAGCTCGATGCAGGCCTGGAGCAGCAGTCCGGGGCGGGCTGAATCCGGTTTCCATGTTGAACTGAGGTAGTATCCGAAGTATCCGCCATCAGGGCTGAACGGGATCTCGCTATGTCGTATTCAATTGAACAACTACAAGCCAATATCACCGACGCCTGGCAACAGCGCAAGGACTTTCATCCCGGCTGGGTACCGGATGCCTTGCGCAATTCGATCGACCAGGCGCTGCACGGGCTTGAATCCGGCGAGTTCCGGGTTGCCGAACCGGCCGACGATGGCTGGACGGTTCATCAATGGCTGAAACAAGCCATTCTGCTGCATTTCCGGGTGACCGGCAATCGCATCATGCACGGCGCTGATCGGCACTATTTCGACAAGGTCGGGCTGCGTTTCTCGCATTCGGGTGATCCGGTCGAGGCCTCGGGCGCGCGCATCGTGCCGCCGGCGACCGTTCGACAAGGCGCGTATATCGGTGAGGACGTGGTGCTGATGCCGAGCTATGTCAATATCGGTGCCCGGGTTGGTTCGGGCAGCATGATCGATACCTGGGCCACGGTGGGCTCGTGCGCACAAATTGGCAGCAACGTGCATATCTCCGGCGGCGCCGGTATTGGCGGCGTCCTTGAACCGCTGCAGGCGCAGCCAACGATCATCGAGGACGGCTGTTTTATCGGCGCGCGCTCGGAGGTGGTCGAAGGCGTGATCGTCGAGCGCGGTGCCGTGATCGGCATGGGCGTGTTCATCGGACAGAGCACCCGAATCTATAACCGGGCTACCGGCGAAATCACGCGAGGTCGTGTGCCGGCAGGGGCCGTTGTCATTGCCGGTTCGCTGCCCGCCGAGGACGGCAGTCACAGCCTGAATGCGGCCATCATTGTCAAGCGGGTCGATCAACAGACGCGCAGCAAGACGTCGGTCAACGAGCTCTTGAGGAGCGCTGAATCAATCGATGAATGAAAGGGTGGAGATCTAGTTGCGGTCGGTTCATCCAATCTACTGGATTGCGCTGGTGGTAGCGATTGCGGCTGCAGCATATATCGTTTCAAGTAATCCATACCGTGAATTCAGTACAGAGGCGTTCTGGCAAGATGCATCGTTGGAATCGGTCGCAGCCATTCCGGATCAAGCGCTGAAGGCTGGTAATCGCAACGGGCCAGTATTGATGTGGGCAGCTATGGAAGTCAGTCAAGCCCAAATCATTCGTGCACTGATTGAACGCGGGGCTGATCCAAATGAATATGATGGCCTATTCAAGGGTACGCCGCTGAGTGCGGCGGCAGCGCGTAATTCAAATCCTGAAATATTGTATGAATTGGTCAGCCTGGGCGCTGACATCAAGCAAACGCTCTGGTTTGACCAAACAGTCTTGATGCTTGCCGCAAAGAGCAATCAGTCGCCCGATATGGTCCGCGCGCTTCTGGATCTTGGTGCTGACCTGAATCACCAGGATGAGCATGGGCATACTGCTTTGATGCTAGCTGCAAAACACAATGATGATGACCAGCTTGTCCGCGTATTGTTGAACCATGGTGCGGACCCTGACAGGAAAGATACTGCGGGCGAGACGGCATTGATTATTGCTTCACGGCATACCGATAATCCTGACAAAATCGATGCGTTGGTTGCTGCGGGAGCAAGAATGAATCATAAGAATTCAGAAGGGGACTCAGCAATGCATATCGCAAGCCGGTTCAATGAGAATGTTGATGTATTGTTGGCGCTGCTGAATGGCGGAGCTGATCTGGAGCAACGGAATTTCAAGGGACTCACGCCGCTGATGGTTGCCGCAATCTTCAGTCGATCGCCTGAAGTTTTTTCGACTTTGCTGAGTCGGGGTGCGAATGCCGATGCAGTCAATGAGGAAAATGAAACCGCCCTGGATATTGCAATGCGTGTGGAAAATCAGGTTGCAATCCATGCGCTTCATTCGTATCGATGATTCAACTTAACGGACGATAACCAATGCTTGGAGTTTACGGAATCAAAACCTGCGATACCTGCCGCAAGGCCATGAAGTGGCTCGATGCTGAAGGAATCGAGTATGAATGGACGGATATTCGGGCCGATGGCCTGAGCGCCGGGCAAGTAGACCATTGGTTAGTCGGACTTGGCCCGGAGCAATTGGTCAACCGCCGCTCAAGGACCTGGGCTCAGCTGGAACCCGAGCGCAGGCCGCAGCTCGATTCGGAAGATTGGCTGGAGGTTCTGCTCGAGATGCCGACGCTGATCAAGCGACCGGTGTTCGTTCATGGTCAGGAAGTACGGGTTGGCTTCAACGAGGCGACGCAGCAATGGCTGAAATCAGCATGAGTCAGCCTGGACCGTCTGTGGTGGAGCAGTTGAGCGTTGATCTGATCGAGCGGGCGTCGGTCACGCCCGATGACCAGGGTTGTCAACAGATGCTGGCCGAACGCCTCGAACAGGCCGGCATGCATGTTGAGCATCTGCGCTTTAACAACGTTGATAATCTGCTTGCGACGCATGGCGAGGGTTCACCGCATCTGCTGTTGCTGGGCCATACCGATGTCGTGCCGCCTGGGCCAGAAGCCCATTGGACTAGCCCGCCGTTCCAGCCCAGCATACGAGGAGACTCCTTGTTTGGTCGAGGCACCGCCGATATGAAGTGTTCGGTGGCCGCGTTCGTTGTTGCGCTGGAATCCTTTCTGTCGCAACGTCCAGAGCATGCGGGCCGAATTTCGCTCTTGCTGACCAGCGATGAAGAAGGCCCTGCACAGGATGGCGTACGCAAGGTCGTACCCGAGTTGGACGCGCGAGGCCTGCTGCCTGATTTCGTTTTGGTCGGCGAGCCGTCCAGTTCCGTTGCGCTTGGCGATACGATCCGGATTGGTCGCCGCGGAAGCATTCAGGCAACGCTGTCGATCCAGGGTGAGCAGGGGCATACGGCCTATGCCGACCCGGCCGACAATCCAGCGCATCGAGCCGGTCCGCTGCTCGCCGCGCTGGGTCGTCTTGGTTTCGATGATGGCGATGATTTTTTCCCACCGACGCGCCTGCAAATTTCAAATATCAAGGCCGGCACCGGCGCTGAAAACGTTACGCCGGGCGAACTTCAGATCTGGTTCAATATTCGCTACAACCCCCGTCAGACCGCCGATGGACTGAGAGACCAAATCGAAGGGCTGATCGAACAGCACGATCCCGGGCCCTGTTCGATGAGCTGGCGCCTGTCCGGCGAACCGTTCGGACCGGCTCAGGGGCCCTTGCTGGAAGCTGTCAACAAGGCTTGCGTAGAACTGCTTGGAACAGCGCCGGAAGCCAATACCGGGGGCGGCACGTCAGACGGACGTTTTTTCGGCCCACTGGGGATTGAAGTCGTCGAACTGGGGCCCGTCAACAAGACGATTCATCAAGTCAATGAGTGCATTGCATTGAATGAATTGAACCAGCTACCCGGACTCTATGGTCGAATCCTAGTGACGTTGTTGGCATGAATTACAGGCCGGATCAGCAACGGCCTTCGCGCTACACTGCAAGCATGTGCTTCGAGTTGGCCATTGAATGCGTCTGATTATTGTCATCTTGTCGATTTTGCTGGTGCTGCTGCAGATCCAGGTCTGGCAGCAGTATCGGCACGTACAGGATTTGAAAGCACTGGTTGAAGCGCAGGATGAGGATAACCAGCGCTTGATTACCCGCAACGATGCACTGGCGGCCGAAGTGGCTGATCTACAGTCCGGTCTGGATGCCGTTGAAGAGCGGGCTCGCTCCGAGCTGGGCTTGATCCGCGAAGGTGAAGACTTTTATTTGATCGTCGAGCCGGATGATCTGGAAGCAGCGCTCGAGGCACAGCCACTGCCACCACCCGAAACCGACGCACCGATCGTGACATCGCCAGCCAATGATGGCTGAACGCGCAGCGCAGCATTGAGCGCTTTTGCCTGGCAAGCGCCACGGGTACGGGGCAGTATCCGCACCCAGCCCGAGGACTTTTTCGTTACCGAACAGCTTGGCTATGATGCCAGCGGTTCGGGTGAACATCTGTGGCTGTGGGTTGAAAAGCGACAGGCCAACACCGTCGATGTCGCACGCGACCTGGCTCGGCTGGCCGGTGTGCACCCGCGGCAAGTCAGCTTCGCCGGCTTGAAGGATCGTAACGCTGTTACCCGACAGCCATTCACGATTCATCTGCCGGGAAAGCCGGATCCGGACTGGGCTTCATGGCCCGATGATTCTTTTCGAATCCTGTCCGCCAGCAGGCATCAACGCAAGATTCAGCGAGGACGGTTGGCCGGTAACCAATTCGAGCTGATCATACGTGACCTGACAGCCGACGATCCATCGATTGATGTGTTCGAAGAGCTGTCCCATCGATTGAAACAGATTCAGGTCGAGGGTGTACCCAACGGCTTCGGCGAGCAGCGCTTTGGCGGTAACAATATCCAGCGCGCCCGTGCACTGTTTGCCGGTGAACTGAAGCGCAAGCCGTCACGCGTCAAGCAGGGCTTTTATCTATCGGCCGCGCGCAGTCTGATTTTCAATCAGGTACTGAGCCGACGAATCGAGCGGG
>CAKZPB010000116.1 GCA_937138395.1 uncultured Pseudomonadota bacterium | reverse complement strand
AGTCGGCGTAATAATCACGGTTCAGCGCCATGCCGGCATTGCCGTGAAACACCACTGCCCTTGCCCGATGCGAGTTGATAGGCTGATCGCCCGAGGTTATTTTCCATCCCTGCCATTGATCACTGCTATCGAGCCAGGCTTCTCCACCCAGTGCCTGTGCCTGATAATGAGCTTGCTCAGTCGACAGTGTGTACGGGTAGTAGATCAGGCTGCGCTGCATCAGCGCGTAAAACGCAACCAATAGCAGGTAAATTACAATGACGGCAATAATTACGCTGATTACGCCTTTCAAGAATTTTCGCCTTTGTTATCCGACCGCATCAGCTTAACTGAGACCTGTTGGTTGCCCAAAAGCAATTGATCGCTTTATCGGGGGAGGATAGTCTGAATCAAAAACTTTACCAGCCTGCCTGTTCAGAGCCAACTGAATCGATCTGAATCTTACAGAACTCGTAACTCTGCTTGGAAAGCTCGAGTACAGACCGACTACCCAATCAAGCGCATTCGACCAATGAATGCAAACTCATAAATACCAGGGAAGCTCAGCCGTCGCTACGGCCACTGTCACTCGGATCGCGTGGCATGATCTGAGGCTTCTCCGACTGAAACGCGCTCGGTACAGCGCTGTTCAGCGGCTCCCTAGCTATAGCCAATCTGAACAGCAATCACGATAAATATCGCCGCCAGTAAAAGCAGCTTCAACAACAATGGCAATATAAATTTCAACCAGCGAAGGTAGGGAATGCCGGCCAACCCCAGAATACCAAGAAGAACCGCGTTGGTTGGAGATACCAGGTTTACGAAGCCGTCGCCAAAGTGATAGGCAAGCACGCTCACTTGTCGTTCAATTCCCACCAGGTCACCAATCGGGGCCATCAGCGGCATGGTCAGATAAGCCTGCCCTGAACCCGATGAAACAAACAAGTTGATGGCCGATTGAATACCTAGCATGCCGACGGCAGAAAGTTCGGGCGGCAGGCCCACGAGCGGTTCGGACACTCCGTAGACAATAGTATGCAGCACTTGACCATCTTCCAGAATCAGGGCAATCCCCCGGGCAAAGCCAATCAATACAGCCGTACCCGCCAGTTCAGCCGCACCTTTGCTGAATGAAGCCGCGATGTTGTTGATTGACATCCGAGCAACCAGTCCAACTGTGATTGCCGCCGCAATAAACATGGCACCCAGTTCATTCAAATACCAGCCATATTGAGTAATGCCAAAGACCATAAGACCAATGGCAGAGACAATCAGTCCAACCACGAGCTTACGAGTGCCGGTCAAGATTGGATGATCAATGCCTTCAGGGGGTTGGGCCGATGGAACATCAACAACCAAGCTGAGCGATGGGTCGGCCTGGATTTTCCTCGTATAGCGCCAAACGTGGTGAATGGCAACTGCTAAAAAAGGCAGGAAAATCGCGGCTCGGAATTCTATCCCTGAGCCGGGCTGCAGCCCGGCAATATCTTGGGCAATAAATAGGGTGAATGGATTGATCAACGTGGCGCCATAACCAATGGCCGACCCACACAGCATGATAGCCATGGCCGCAATGGCATCCATCTTCATCGCCCGACATAGCGCCATGAGGATGGCCACCAGACCAATGTATTCTTCAGCCATGCCCAACGTTGCCGATGCAACTGCAAAAACAAACATTCCAGCTGAAATCAACAGCGCTGGTCGACCCTCAAATCGCTGAATAAAGCGGGCCAGAAAGGCATCGATCGCCCCTGTCTCGCGTATGACCGCCAGCGCACCGCCGATGATTAAGACAAAGAAGATAATGTCCGCCGCACCCACCATTGCCCGCGGCACTGCGGTAAATAATGCCCAGGGTGGAAGGGTTTCTGCATCGTCAACAACACTGTAGGTGCCGGCCACGACCACTTCGCGCCCCAAATCGTTGATGACTGTGTCGTAACTGCCCGCAGGTAACACCCAGGTCATGATCAGCGCAACGATCATCAGGAAAAACATCAGCGCAAGCGTATCCGGCATGCGGAAGCCTGGAGACTTAGGCGCGGAAGCATCAGGCTGGTTCATTGATTGTTCCCTCAATCAGATACCAAAGTATAGCCACGTGCAGACATCGAGTGAGTAGCCCGCTCTGCGCCAAATGCTTCAGCCAAAAATACAGACCCCAGTGCCCGGGAATGACCGAAATCATTTGCTACTTCACTATAGGAAATACTCCGGCCCTGCCACTGCCAGTCTTCGCTCAGCCATGGCCTGCCGAAGGAGGTAGCGGCCATGGGCTGTGCCTGCTTGATGAGGATCGTGTTTGGGTAATAAACGCGGCTTCGCTCTAGCGCACGGGACGTCACGATAAGAAGATAGACCAGCACCAGAAACATGCTGATCGAAATCAGCGCCTTGATTGTTTCTTATTGTTAAATCAACAAAAATGTCAATTGCCGGATTTAAGCACACCGATCATTCTGCGCCAAGGAAAGAAATACACAAGGTAAACGACCATATAGCTGAAGAACTCGGGCAATCCCGCGGCATCCGCGCCAAACAGAAAAAAGATCAGGCAGTGGCGTTTCACTACACTTTTATACGCCTCCCCAAAACCAAGCGCTGAGCGGCTTTGTGGCCGCTGTTGTCCAACCTGCAGGATGCTATCTTTGCTTGTGGTCGCCTGTTCTTCCTTTGCCAAGCGCTTGGCCGTTGCATGCTCCTTCTCGTGATATGGCTCCGGCAATTTGAACATCGTGCGCTGGGCGAGGAATGCCAGCGGTAGAAACCAGGCGTAAGATTTGAGCGCCTGCCAATAGTCGAGCA
>CAKZPB010000115.1 GCA_937138395.1 uncultured Pseudomonadota bacterium | reverse complement strand
TTTGCTTTTGCTTTTGACCTTGGTGAGCGTGTGAGCCGCCGAAGCGCGTAGCGGCGGGCGAGATTGTTATGACAATCGGGCGAAAAGGTGTTTGAGCGCAAGCGAGTTCTTTTCGCCCCGCCTGATTGTTATCACAAGCCGAGCACTGCAGGGCACCCGGCGCAGCCGGGCGGTGAAGTCGCGGGAGGCGAATAACCAATGATGAAAAAGCAAATAAAAAAATCTAGCGGCTATCCTTCATTCAATACCTGTCGTATTGCCTCTATCCGTCGACTGCGGTCTGTTTGATCCAACATCAGCCCCGGCATCATCAGTTGACGCAACGCACTGAGTTCGATTCCGCGGGTGCGGATCAGGTCGGTGCCGTCCATGATGAGTTGTTGTTCTTCGGCAAGTGCCCGGCGTTCGTGCGCCAGCATGTCACTGCCATCGATGCGCGAGGAAGGGCCGGTAAAGTCCATGTCTTCGACTAGTGCCTGCAAGCGCTGATCAGGCTCAGGAAAGGCCTCCGGTTCGGGATCTGCAACCTCGGTCTCCGGAATGGTTGGCGGCGTAAAGGGAGGAGGGCCCATGATTACTTTGTGCATGGCTAGCTGGGGCCAGATTGCGGCGTATTGACCTTCATCGTTGACGGCGAGTTCGATTGAGCAACCCATTTCGTGACCGCGTAGGTCGCCCTCTTCGTCATAGACCAGGAACAGCAGGTAGCGGGGCTGTTCTTCAAAGGCCGGAATATCCGGGAAATAACAGCTCAGATCGTTTTGCAAACCGGTTTCCAGCACGATCAGGCGTTCCATCTCGCGCGGCGTTTTGTAGTCGAAAATCACGCGAAACCAGGTGCGGCCATCGACCGGAAAGTCACGTCGATACTCGTAGTCGGTCCGCTCAAGTTGTGCGACGACGACCACATCGGATTCAGCCGCGCGGTCGGCAAGCCAGTGCATTGTGTTCTCGTCACCAGGCTCTTCCTGTGCCAAGGCTGAACATTGCATCAGGAGCAGGCCGCCAAGGATCAGGAAAGCGTTCAGAAAATTTTTCATCATGGTCGTTGGAACTCGTGGTCATCGGATAAGTTCATGTCATGGCTCGACCCAGTCGCATCATCTGACCTGAACTCAGTGCCGAGTTCCAGTCCTCGAATTCAGGCCCGGTCAGAATAATTACGGTGGACCCCCAGTGAAAGCGACCCAGTTCGTCGCCAGTGGCTAATTGAAGGGGCTCTTGAAATGGTAGCGTATTGATTGAATGGCTGGGGCGATAGGGGCCATCACTGGCCCATACGGTTTCGATGCCGGCCACCAGCATCGCGGCTACCATGACCACCGCCATGGGTCCGCGGTCGGTTTCAAACAGGGCCACCATGCGTTCGTTTCGGGCATACAGCCCGGGAATCAACTGACTGGTCGCGTTCGACACGCTGAACAAACGGCCAGGAACGCGGATTTCATGTGTCAATTGCCCGGCATAGGGCATGTGCACTCGATGATAGTCATAAGGCGCAAGATAAATGGTCGCAAAGTGACCTGACTCGAAGCCTTCGGCGAGTTCAGCATTGCCGATCAGTTCAGCGGCCGAAAACGTATGGCCCTTGGCCTGGATCATTCGACCGTGTTCGATTGCGCCGAGCTGGCTGAGCGTTCCATCACAGGGGCTGACCAGGATGCCTGAATCTTCCGGCAACGGTCTGAGGCCGGGCTTTAACGCACGGGTAAAAAATGCATTGAAATTCTCGAACTGATCCAGCGTTTGAGCGGATTCTTCAAGCTTGACCGGATAACGTTTGCAGAATGCCCGCTTGAGCGTATTCGCAAGCCACGGACTCCGGCTTTGCGAAATCCTATTAGCCAGTCGCGTCAGTATGTGCTGCGGAAGAACATGCTGCAGGCTGACGGTACAGCGGGAAAACCAGGAAAGCGAATCAGTCAAATCATTCAGCCACGTCGGCTCAACTCGAACAGATCAGCGACCATGGATTCAGTGTCGATCGGTTGTGCGAAGCGCCCGATCATCTGTGCTTCCGGGTCGATAATCACGATCATGCCGGAATGGTCAACGGAGTAGAACCCGCTTTCATCGGGTGCCATACGGACATACAGGGCACCGACTTGTCGGGTCAGTTCCTGCAACGCTTCGTCGCTTCCGGTAATGGCTTTGAAATCATCATCAAACCAGGTCACATAATCGAGCATGGCCTGGCCTTCGTCGCGCTCTGGGTCGACCGAAACAAATACCACGCGCGGAAGATTGGATTGTTCAACCCGCATCAGTTCAAGCCGACGCTTGGCCTCGGCGACCTGGTTCAACGTATCGGGGCAGATATCCGGACAGTTGGTAAAGCCGAAGAAAACCAGCGTATAGCGGTCGGTCAAGTCGGCCTCGGTGAAGGGCTGGCCGTTACCGTCAACCAGCTCGAACGGCTGCAGTTGTCGCGGTTCTGGAAACATCGAAGCCGCCCGAAATTCAACAGGTTCTTGAAGCAGAAAACGCGAAGCCGTCAGGCCGCCAAGCATCGCAGCAACTGCCACCAATACGATAATCAGGGCTTTTCCCTGCACCTGCAGTGGAATGTGTGAGCAGTGGTGTCTGTACATGGCTAAAGTATACCAATGGCGTATACTCGCGGCATGTCAACGCAGCCAGCGCTCAATGCCGATCAGACCCTGTCTGATTGGCTCGAATATGCGGCCGAGCAGATGCAATCGGCGAATCTGTTCTTTGGCCATGGAACGGACAATGCCGCTGACGAGGCATTCTGGTTGGTCTCCTGCGCGCTGAATTACCCGTTTGAGGCTATGCGGCATCGGTTGGACGAAACCCTCGACCCGGATCAGCGACAAACACTCGAAGCCCTGCTTGATGAGCGCATCAGCAGTCGTCAGCCGCTGGCCTATATTCTTGGCGAGGCCTGGTTTGCCGGACTGAAATTCGGTATCAGTCGCGATGTGCTGGTACCGCGTTCACCGCTGGCGGAGTTGGTTCTGAATGGGCTGCATCCCTGGGTCGATCTGGGCCAGCCGCTGCGCGTGCTGGAAGTAGGTACCGGCTGCGGCTGTATTGCGCTGGCGCTCGCACATTATTGGCCTGAACTACGAGTTGATGCAGTGGATACTTCCGAGCCCGCCCTGGCTGTGGCCCGGACCAATGCACGCAAGCTTGGCCTGCACGATCGGGTGCGTCTGATTCATTCTGACGTCTACGCCGCCATCCATGGTCCCTATGATTTGATCATCAGCAATCCGCCGTACGTGCCGAGGCCCTCGATGAACCAATTACCCGACGAGTATCGGCACGAACCGGAATCCGCGCTGGTAGCCGGTCAGGACGGACTGGATATTGTCCGTCGGCTGGTGCTCGAGGCACCCAATCATCTGGCGTCGGATGGATGGCTGCTGGTCGAAGTTGGCGAGGCACAGCCTCAGGCAGAGCGCTGGATGGCTGAGGTTGACCCGATCTGGCTTGAGTTCGAGCATGGCGGTGATGGCGTATTCCTGCTTTCGCATTCAGCCTGCCAGGCCCTGCAATTACAGTCTGATGTTCATGAGGTCATGACGCCATGAGTTTGAATCGCTTTGGACGACTGCTGGTGGTAACTACATTCGGTGAAAGCCATGGTCCCGCGATTGGCTGCGTTATTGACGGCTTCCCGCCTGGAATGACGATTACCGCCGAAGAAATCCGCGAACAACTGATGCGAAGGGCAACCGGTCGGTCCCGTCACACCTCACAGCGCCATGAAGAAGAGGATGTGCAGATTCTGTCGGGGGTATTTGAAGGCAAGACGACCGGAACGCCAATTGCACTGCTGATCTTCAACACCGACGCACGCAGCAAGGACTATACCCGGATCGCGCAACAATTCCGGCCCGGCCATGCCGACTACACCTACCAGCACAAGTACGGTATTCGAGACTGGCGCGGCGGCGGTCGTTCGTCCGCACGGGAAACGGCCGTGCGGGTGGCTGCCGGTGTATTGGCCCGAAAATATCTGCATCAGCGGTTTGGCATCGAGATCACCGCCTGGATTTCGAAAATTGGCGATCAGGTCTGTGACGAACAATTCGTAGCCGATTCGATTGACGATAATCCGCTGTTCATACCGGACCCGATGCGAGTCGGCGCGCTGGAAGACTATATGGATGCGCTGCGCAAATCCGGTGATTCAGTTGGCGCGCTGGTGCGGGCTGAGGCGACTGGCGTGCCGCCTGGTTGGGGTGCGCCCGTGTATGCCAAGTTGGATGGCGAATTGGCAGCGGCCATGATGAGCATCAATGCCGTCAAAGGCGTTGAGATCGGCGCAGGCTTTGCCAGCGTGGAGCAAAAGGGCACCGAGCACCGTGATGAAATGACCCCGGAAGGGTTTATCGGTAACGAGGCCGGCGGTGTGTTGGGCGGGATATCCAGCGGGCAACCGGTGACGCTGGCGGTAGCCTTCAAGCCGACATCGAGTTTGCGGCTGCCAGGGAAGGCCGTGGATACCGACGGCCAAGCGGTTGAACTGATTACGACCGGACGACACGACCCGTGCGTGGGTATTCGGGCCGTGCCGATCGTTGAGGCCATGCTGGCGCTGGTGTTGATGGACCAATACCTGCTGCATCGCGCCCAGTGCGGCGATGTCGAGCCACAACAGCCGGATATTGAATTCGACGCCCGGCGCTCCAGCGGGTCAGAATCCTGATGAAAGCGCCGGTGCGTGTAGCAGTGGTCGGTGCTACCGGAGCGGTAGGTGAGGTGTTGTTGAGCCTGCTCTCGGAGCGCAGCTTTCCGGCCAGCAAGGTGACGGCCGTGGCCAGCGCACAATCGGCCGGTCAGACGCTGGACTACAACGGTAGATCGATACGGGTGCATGCGCTGGATTCGTTTGAATTCGATGCCATCGACATCGCATTCTTCTCGGCCGGTGGCGCCGTATCGGCGGACTATGCGCCGGTGGCTGTCAAAGCCGGTTGTGTCGTGATCGACAACACGTCCCATTTCAGAATGCAGGACGATGTGCCGCTGGTCGTCCCTGAGGTCAACGCCCGGATACTCGATGACTGGCCGGGCAGGACGCAGGGCGGCATCATTGCCAATCCGAACTGTTCGACCATCCAGATGTTGCTGGCCATTGCACCCATTCACCGCGCTGTCGGCATTCGCAAGGTGCAGGTGTCGACCTACCAGGCCGTATCAGGTGCCGGTCGCTCAGCGCTGGAGGAACTGGGCCGCCAGACAGCCGATCGCCTCAGTTTTCGCGACGCTGAAGCAAAAGTGCTCAGCGCGCCGATTGCATTCAACGTAATTCCACGGATCGACCGTCTCGAAGACAATGGCTATACGCGGGAAGAAATGAAGATGCATCTTGAAACGCGCCGTATTCTTGATGATGACGACCTGGCGGTCAACGCGACGGCGGTCAGAGTGCCGGTGTTTTACGGGCACTCCGAGGCCGTTCACCTCGAATTGAACCAAGCGATGACGGCCGCCGAGGCCTCAGCGCTACTGAGCAAACAGCCCGGTGTGCGGGTTCTGGAGGGGGATGAAGACCCCATGCCGATGACGCATGCATCGGGCAACGATCCAGTCTACGTCGGGCGCATTCGTCAGGATCACAGCAATCCCCTGGGCCTGAATTTGTGGGTCGTGGCCGACAATCTGCGCAAAGGGGCTGCGTTGAATGCGATACAGATTGCGGAATATCTGATTGAACGCTGATGGATTCGGCGCCTGACCGACAGAAGAGGTCATGATCGCTCCCCAGGCAACGGAATTCAGTGAGCACTGTTGGTTCAGGACGTCAATTGTTATACTCGCTAATAAAGTGTGCCGCTTGGCATCAATAAACGTTGAAGGGAATGCGCTTATGAACAGGGGAATTCGGATTTTCGCCGCCGGTGCGCTGGTCCTGATCGGGTGGATTGCGGCCCATCAGGCACAGGCCATGGGCCTGGGTGAGGCGCGGGTCAACTCGTTTCTGAATCAGCCACTCGATGTCCAGGTTCGCTTGCTCGAAGTCAGCGAGGCCGAGCTGGATTCACTGACGGCGCGCGTCGGTAATGCCGAGGCCTACCAGCAGTTGGGATTGATGTCGGACGTATTGGCAACAGGCATTACGGTCACCATTGACCGAAGCCAACGTCCTGCCGTCCTGATGGTTAGCTCCCAACGACCAATCACTGATCCGGTTATTCAACTGCTGATTGATGCGCGCTGGTCGAGCGGACGCCTCCTACGGGAATATACGCTGTTTCTGGACCCGCCCACGATTCCAATGGCGCCGCCGGCTCAGACCAGCACACCACAACAGCCCACTATCCCAGAGCCCCGGCCATCGGCAAATGAACCCTCACCATCACCTGCACCTGTAACTGATGCTGACCGCGCGCCTTCGGAATCAGGGCAGCAGACTGGAATCATGCGGGAAGTACCCCAGGCAATTCGTTCCAGCGGACAGCGCCAGTACACCGTGATGCCCGGTGACACCCTTTGGTCGCTTGCGTTTCGTGAGCGACCGGACCTTGATCTCAGCATGGATCAGACCATGCTCGCGATCGTTGACCTGAACCCGACTGCTTTTCCTAACGGCAACGTCAACCAGATGCTTAGCGGTATGACCCTGGAATTGCCGGATCGTCAGCAGATCGAAACGATTGATCGTCAGTCCGCGCGCCAGGCCATTGAACTGCAGAATCGGAGCTTCCGCCAGGGCCAGTCGACTACGTTGCCAACAGTTGCGGATTCCGAGCCGGTGCGCCTGGAATCACCGGAACCGACAGCGTCTGACTCAGAAGCCGCCGAGGCGCAAGCTCAACTCGCTGATGAGCCTTCTGCAGCTGACCAAGCCGAAACCGCTCCAGCCGGCAACGATGACGATTTCCGACTCGAGCTGGTGCCGCCTTCCGAGGCTGATGAGGGCCTGGGATTGACCGCGGAAGCAGGAGCAGCGAATCGCTCAGAACAGCAGCTAGCGCTGAGTGAAGAAGAACGTTTCACCGCTCAGCTGGAGGCCGAAGACTTCCAGAATCGACTTGATCAGCTGGAAGGCCTGGTCAGCGATAATCCCGGTGGGCTGGGCATTCCCGATCTGGATCTGGCTCAACTACAGCAAACGCTGCGTGATGCGCGCAGTGCCAATACTGCCGATCCGCTGGATACCGAGATGAGAGCAGGGGTTTCAGACCAGGTTGATGCGTACCTTGATCAGTTTGTCGCCGCAGAAGAATTGAACACTCAGGCAACCGAGGTTGTCGATGCGACAGCTGAACTCGAAGACGTGGCTGAAATCAACGAGCCGGTTGTGACTCAGGTCGGGACCAGCTCGGGTCTGCTGAATAACCTGGTACTGATCGGTGCCATCGTTGCAGGGCTTGTGGTCCTGGCGATATTGGCCTTGTTTGTGCTTCGACACATTCGCGAAGCTGATGAAGAGATCATTCAACCGATCAAGCCCAAGCCGGCGGCGCCGGCAAAAGACCCGGTGAACGCCGCTGAAGATCGTGTACGGGCGGACCCGGATAATCTTGACGCTCACCTTGCGCTGCTCCACACATTGTCGGCCGATGGGCAGGAGGGTCGATTCTCGAATGCGCTCGATTCCATGTATGCCCGGGTCGATGATGACCTGGAACCCCAGTGGCAAGAAGCATTGGCGCTGGCTCAAAAAACCAAACCGGATCATCCGCTGGTGCTGGGCAGCCTGGATTGGGAACCTGATGCCGATGAAGGCGAGCAGGATGCTGAATCCAACATGGACGACATGCTGGCGCGGATGGACGATCAAGAAGATGAATCGCCTGATCGCCACATGCTGACCGAGGACGAGCCCGACGTCGGCCTGACTGAATCCACCCCAGCGCCGGAGTTTGCGTTGGATTCCGGGCGGCCGGAACGCGAGGATCGAACCTCTTCGATTGAAGACAATGCGCTCGACGATGAAACGGATGCGATCGCTGAAGACCAATCGCCTCTGGACGATGCGGCAGCGGAGCCTGATCAAGATGACGACGGCCTGACCAGCCGTGAGCCGCTTTCAATGGATTGGCCCGGGTCGGACCAGGACGACGAGAATATGCCTGAAGCCCAGCCAGACGAACACCCTCCGGAAGCCGGTGCCGATGACCAAGACCCGGGCTCATCTCAATCGTCGCCTGCATCCGACGATATCTTCAGCGCGACCGACGAGGATGTCGACGTGAAGCTCGACCTGGCTAAAGCCTACCTGTCCTGGAACAGTATTGATTCTGCCAAGACGCTGTTGGACGAGGTCATGCGCGAGGGCAATCCACGCCATCAGGAAGAAGCGCGCAAGCTGTTGGACGACCTGGACTGACCCCATTTTTCCGATACGATGAGTTCGGAAGAAAAGCGCCTGAACCGGGTCGCGTTGGGGCTTGAATACGACGGGAGTCGATTCAGGGGGTTTCAGCGCCAGCGCCAGCGCCCAACCGTTCAACAAGTGCTGGAAGACGCGCTGCTGAATGTGGCGCACCATCCGGTGCGCATCCACTGTGCCGGTCGAACCGACACCGGCGTCCATGCGATCTGCCAGGTTTGTCACTTTGAAACGGGTGTTGAACGATCCGAGCGCGCCTGGGTGCTGGGTTGCAACACCAACTTGCCGGATGGTGTCAGCGTGCGCTGGGCGCGATGGATGCCCGATGAGTTCCATGCCCGGTTCAGCGCGCAAGGTCGGCGTTATCGCTACCGGATTCTGAATCGCTGGGTGCGCCCCGGCCTGCTGTCGGGGCGCGTGGCCTGGGAGCGCCGCTCGCTTGACGCAGAGCGAATGCATGAGGCTGCACAGTGCCTGGTTGGTGAGCACGATTTTTCCAGTTATCGTGCGTTGGGCTGCCAGGCCAGCCATGCCCGCCGTGAGCTGCGCAGCATCCGCTTGTGGCGCGAGGGTAATGAAGTCAGGTTGGAAGTCGCGGCCAACGCCTTCCTGTATCACATGGTGCGCAACATTGCCGGTTCGCTGATTGCAGTGGGTTGTGGTGATCGTCCGGTCCAGTGGGTAGAGCAGGTGCTGCAGGCGCAGGATCGTGCGGCGGCTGGCGTCACGGCTCCCCCGGAAGGCTTGTACTTCATCGGCGCAGAATATCCTGAGTACCCGGAATTGCCCGTGTTTGACACGCCAGACTTTCCACGCGGATGGAATTTGAGTTAGGCTGATTGCTTGTCCCAACAGCACCAGATTTGATCAGCCTCGAAACATGCATTCAACGCGCGTCAAAGTTTGTGGAATCACCCGGCCTGAAGATGCCATTGCCGCCGCCGATGCCGGTGTGGCCGCAATTGGCCTGGTTTTTGTCGAGCGCAGTCCACGCTGCGTGGATTTCGAACAGGCCCGACGAATCTGCGCGACGCTGCCGGGCTGGCTGAGTGTAGTCGGTTTGTTCATGGACGCTACGGCAAACTATGTTGATGAGGCGTTATCCTGCTTGCCGCTGAACTGGTTGCAGTTTCATGGCTCGGAAAGCGAAGCATACTGCCGTTCGTTTGGCCGCCCGTATATCAAGGCGGTGGCAATGGCCGGTGATACACCGGATTGGAGTGATTTTTCCAGTGCAACGGCACTGTTGCTGGATGCGCATGCTCCCGGCCAACAGGGTGGCTCTGGCGCTACGTTCAACTGGAAAGCGTTCACGCCACCCGAACGCCCGTGGATTCTGGCCGGTGGCTTGAACGTGCATAATGTAGCCAGTGCAATGGCGCTGATGAAGCCCAACGCGCTGGATGTGTCGTCCGGCGTTGAATCTGCGCCGGGAATTAAGGATAAACAATTGATGAATGAATTCATGCAGGTGATTCGACATGGTTGAAGCAGCAGCTGATCGCTTGGGCGCCAATGTGGCTGACAAACAAGCCGTTGATGGTGGTCAGGCGATGCCCGATCCACGCGGTCACTTTGGTCAGTATGGTGGAAAGTTCGTGTCCGAAACGCTGATGGCGGCAATCGAGGAGCTCGAGCTGGCCTGGCTGAAGTATCGCGATGATCATGACTTCCAGTCTCGTCTGGATCATGACCTCGCCCACTTTGTCGGCCGTCCTTCTCCGCTGTATTTTGCCGAGCGCCTGACCGAACATGCCGGCGGTGCACGGATTGTTTTCAAGCGTGAAGATCTGAATCACACCGGCGCGCACAAGATCAACAACACGGTCGGCCAGGCCTTGCTGGCGCAGGCCATGGGTAAACGCCGGGTGATTGCCGAAACGGGCGCTGGCCAGCATGGCGTGGCCTCGGCCACAGTGGCTGCCCGGCTTGGCATGGATTGCGTGGTCTACATGGGCGAGGAGGATATTCGGCGCCAGGCCATCAATGTGTATCGAATGAAGTTGCTCGGTGCAGAAGTCGTCAGCGTGACCAGTGGATCCCGGACATTGAAAGATGCGCTGAACGAGGCGATGCGGGACTGGGTCACCAACGTTGACGATACGTTCTACATCATCGGGACCGTTGCCGGGCCACATCCCTATCCGGCACTGGTTCGCGATTTCAATGCCGTTGCCGGGCGCGAAGCCAAACAGCAGTTCAGCCAGCAATACGGTCAATTGCCGGATGCGCTGGTTGCCTGCGTAGGCGGTGGCTCGAATGCCATCGGCCTGTTCCATCCGTTTATCGAGGATCGCGCAGTCCGGATGATTGGGGTTGAAGCTGCAGGCAATGGGCTGTCCGGGCAAGCACATGCGGCCAGCTTGTGCGCCGGTCGCGTCGGTGTGCTGCATGGCAGTCGCACCTACCTGCTCGACGATGACCAGGGCCAGATTCGACATACCCATTCGGTCTCTGCGGGACTGGATTATCCCGGCGTTGGTCCCGAGCACGCCTGGCTGAAGGATATCGGACGCGCCGAATATGTCGGTGTGACGGATGATCAGGCGCTCGAAGCGTTTTATCAATGCACCCAGATGGAAGGCATCATGCCGGCGCTGGAAACAGCCCATGCGGTTGCCTATGGCATCAAGCTCGCGGCGAGTATGTCCAAGGACCAAAGCGTGTTGATCAATCTTTCGGGGCGGGGCGACAAGGATATCCACACCGTTGCCGATATCGACGGCATCGAGGTTTGAGCTCATGACTGCGTCGAATCGAATCGATGATCGCTTCAAGTCTCTTCGAGATCAGGGCCGCAAAGGCTTGATTCCATACATAACGGCGGGGCATCCGAATCCGGAATCGACGGTCTCTCTGATGCATCAGATGGTTGAATCAGGAGCGGACCTGCTGGAATTGGGCGTGCCGTTTTCCGATGTCATGGCCGACGGGCCGGTCATTCAGCGTGCCTGTCAGTCGGCGCTTGAGGCCGGCACCGACCTGGATGCAGTGCTTGCCATGGTGAACGATTTCCGCAAGCAGGATCCACTCACGCCTGTCATTTTGATGGGCTACATGAATCCGCTGGAACGACGCGGAATCGAACCCTTTGCCCAGCAGTGCGCCGCGGTCGGCGTGGATGCATTGCTGATCGTGGATTGCCCATTTGATGAAGCCGAGCAGCTGCAGGCAACGCTCACCGCTGCTGGTTTGCACCAGATTTTTCTGGTTGCACCTACATCGACAGAAGGACGGATTCAGCGCATGGTGCCGATGGCCGGTGGCTTCATCTATTACGTTTCATTGAAAGGCGTGACCGGCGCAGCCACGCTGGATTCTGCCTCACTGGGCCCCGCCATTCAGCCGATTCGCAGTGCTTCCGAGCTGCCGATTGCCGTGGGCTTCGGCATCAGCACGCCGGATCAGGCAGCGGCGGCCGCCCAATCGGCTGATGCAGTCGTCATCGGATCTGCGCTGGTCAGCCGCTTGCACGATGCACAATCGGTTGATCAGGCGCTGACCATTGCACGGGACTATCTCGAGCCTGTGCGTGCAGCACTCGATCACGTGCAGTCCAGCGACGGCGAACATGCCCAGCCTTCACTACGGCAGGTGGGTGCATGAGCTGGTTTCATAAATTGATGCCATCCGGCATTCGAACCGAGGGCGGCAAATCACGCAAGGTTCCGGATGGGCTTTGGACGCGCTGCAAGTCCTGCGACGCCGTGTTGTATCGCCCCGAACTGGAGCGTGCCTTGATGGTGTGTCCGAAGTGCGATCACCACATGAGCCTGTCGGGTCGGGCGCGGCTCGAATCCTTTCTGGATGAAGAAAGCCGTGTGGAACTGGCCACCAACCTGCGACCGCGCGATCCGCTGAAGTTTCGTGACAGCAAACGCTATCGGGATCGGATTACATCGACTCAGAAATCGACCGGTGAGCAGGATGCCATGGTCACCATGCGAGGCCTGTTGATGGATATGCCGATCACTGCCTGTGCGTTCGATTTCAAGTTCATGGGCGGCTCGATGGGATCGGTCGTCGGCGAAAAGTTCATCGCCGGCGTGAATTCGGCGCTCGAACATCGTCATCCGCTGGTGTGTTTCAGTGCCTCGGGTGGTGCGCGCATGCAGGAAGGCTTGTTTTCGCTGATGCAGATGGCCAAGACTTCGGCCGGTCTGGCGCGCCTGGCCGAAGAACGGCTTCCATACGTCTCGATACTGACCCACCCGACGACTGGTGGTGTTTCAGCCAGTCTGGCCATGCTGGGCGACATCAACCTGGCAGAACCGAATGCGCTGATCGGGTTTGCCGGACCACGTGTTATTGAACAGACCGTTCGTCAAACATTGCCGGAAGGATTTCAGCGTTCGGAATTTTTAATGGAAAAAGGTGCCATTGATCAGATTGTTGACCGCAGACAGCTGCGCTCCCGCGTTCACCAATTGCTCAGCCTGTTGTTGGGCGGGCACGGCGATCGGCACTTGCATCAAGGTTCTCTGCTCGAGGACACGGCCGAATCGGACGATTCAGCTGAAGGTGCCACTCAGAACTGATTTCATTGCGATGCCAGGTTGGTGAATCGCAGTCTACCCCTGGCCAGGAACCGTTATTGCAAGCGACTTCACAAACGCCGAATCTGTCCGAGTGGCTAGAACGTCTTGAACAGCGTTCGCCTGAAGCCAGGGTCGACCTTGGTCTTGACCGAGTCCAGCAAGTCCTCGATCACCTGAAGCCGGATCTTTCCCGGTGCGTGACCATAACTGTGGGCGGTACCAACGGCAAGGGTTCCTGCGTCAGTTTTCTGGAAAGCATCTATCGCCAGGCCGGGCATCGCTGTCTGGCATTCACGTCGCCCCACTTGCTGGTATTTGCCGAGCGATTCAGGCTGAACGGGAATCATGTCGAAGACGGGATTCTGGCTCAGGCGCTGAGTGCGGTTGAGCTTGCTCGCGGCGATATTCAGTTGACTTATTTCGAGCATATTGCCCTGGCTGCGTTTTTTCTGGCCGACGTGCTGGAGCCGTCAGTGCTGATTCTTGAAGTAGGCCTCGGCGGACGACTGGACGCGGTCAACGCGGTGGATGCCGATGTGAGCATCATCACGTCCATCGACCTGGACCATCAGCAGTGGTTGGGCCAGACGCGGTCTGACATTGCACGTGAAAAATCCGGCATCGCCCGGGCAGGCAGGCCGCTGATACTTGCTGAACAGGATCCACCAGCCGGCATGCTTGAGGGGCTGATCGGCGTCGGTGCGAACATCCGACGTGCCGGACAGCAGCTGAACTGGCAGTGGCGCGCCAACCGATTGGATATTCAGGTTGAGCTCAATGATACTACCCAGCTGTTCAATGACCTTGAGCCGGGTATTCCCGGCCAACACCAGGGTGGAAACCTGACGGCAGCAATCGCAGCGGTGCTGGAGCTACGATCAGACCGCCACGTCAGTGCGGACCAGATTCATGCGGGTGTTGCCGATGCGCGACTGCCTGGTCGTTTCCAGAAAGTGCTGGATCAGCCCATGTGCGTGGTCGACGTGGCGCATAACCCGTCGTCTGCACGCTCACTGCGCGATCAACTTCAGGGCTATGATGGTCGTTCACTCGCGGTCTTTGCGGCCTTGGGCGACAAACCGATCGAGCAAATCGTCAAAGTACTGGATGACCAGATCGATCACTGGTTTTTTGCCGGCCTGGATACCTCGCGCGGGCTGAGCGCAGAACAGGCCATCGAGCGGATTGATCCAACAACGCTCCGCGGATCGCATGACGCGGTAGAATCTGTCGAACAAGCGCTCGATTTGGCGCTGGCCCAGGCGCGGACATCCGGCCATGTGCCACCGGATCGAATCATCGTATTTGGATCGTTTCTGACCGCTGCTGCGGCAATCAGTCACCTGAAAACACTGCAAGCTGCCGAACATTATGGATAAGGTACTCAAACAACGATTGATCGGAGCCAGCATATTGATCGCGCTGGCCGTGATTTTCCTGCCGATGCTGCTGGTGGGCCCGGACGATGAGATGGCCACCGAATCGATGGACTTCGAGATTCCACCCAGGCCGAGTGATGCACGCGAGGTTCGGCGCATCCCGTTGGATCCCGAAGCTGCACGCATCCGCCAGAATGACCAGGCCGCGGTTTCAGACCCGACGGTCAGTTCACGAGCACTGCAGGAAGAAACGCCTGCACAAGCCCTGTCCGATCTGGAGCCAGCGCAATCCCGACCCGAGCAGCAGCCTGATGAAATCGTTCTGCGTCCTGAGGTGCAAGCGCAGGCAGCGCCGGAACCGGCTGCACCTGCTGAATCAACGGTTGCCTCCGACGCCGAATCGGGCTCGTCGGAGTCAGACGATCCGATCACTCGACCGGTTGACGTTGCGGCCCCCGCGGTTGAAGCAGCCACCGCTGGCGGCTCATGGGTGGTGCAGGTTGCCAGCTTCAGTTCGGATGATTCCGCCCGCACCGTACGACAGCGCCTGGAGGCGCTGGGTCACCGTGTGATTCAGGACCAAATTACGCAAGGCAGCACGACGCTGATTCGCCTGAAGACCGGCCCGTATGCTGATGAAGCAGCGGCTGGACGTGCGCGTGCTCAAATCGGCACGACCGTACAGGGCGTGTCGCCAATCGTGCGTCGCAGTGAACTTCCGGCGGCCGCTGCAAGCACCGGTGTAGGTGAATTTGCTGTGCAGGTTGGCAGCTTTGCCAGCCAGGCCAATGCCGAACGTGAAACTGGGCGTCTCAGTGAACTCGGCTTCGATGCGTTTCGCTTCAGTGAGGAGGCCGCTGGCCGGCAGATCTGGCGCGTACGGGTCGGACCGGTTGCTGATCGGCCACAAGCGGCACAGTTACAATCGCGCCTCAGCACAGATGCCGGTGTGGAAGGCTTGATTGTCAGCCATCCCTGAGTTTACTTCCGAGCGAACAGCTGAGCTGGCAATGCATTGCAGTTTCTCATTTTGAATCGATCATGAGTGGCGTCGACCTGGCCATTCTCGGTATTCTGGCAGTTTCTGTCATCGTCAGCCTGTTTCGTGGATTCATCAAAGAAGTATTCTCGCTGCTGGTCTGGGTGGCTGCATTCTTTGCTGCCAGCCAGTTTTCAGGTGCGATAGCCGAGGCGCTGGAAGCGCATATTGCAGTGCCCTCAGCGCGGGTCATCATTGCCTTTGTCGGCGTATTCCTGCTCGTGCTGCTGGTCGGTGGCTTGTTGAATTACCTGGTGGGCAAGCTGGTTGAACATACCGGCCTGTCGGCGACCGATCGCTTGTTCGGGAGTTTGTTCGGCCTGTTGCGGGGGCTGGTGATTATCATGGTAGCGGTGGTCATTTCGCGCTTCACGCCGTTTCCGCAAGATCCATGGTGGCAGGAATCAAGACTGATACCGCAATTCGAGCAAATGACTGACTGGGCCGTGGACCGATTGCCGCCCGTCATGCAGGATGTGCTGGATCAGGACGAAGACAACGATCAACCCAGATCAACCAGCGAGGCAGAACCGGTTCTGCCCGCTGCAACTCAGGAGTAAAGCCCGCAATGTGTGGAGTGGTTGGAATATTTGGTCGAAATGCCGTTGCTGCGCGTCTCTACGATGCGTTGACAATCCTCCAGCATCGTGGACAGGATTCGGCTGGAATCACGACTCTGGACGGACAGCGCATGCGTTCGTCACGGGGTCTCGGTCTGGTGCGCGATGTGTTTGGCCAGAACGCCATGCGCGGTTTGAGCGGTTCGATCGGCATCGGCCATGTGCGCTATCCGACCGCTGGCTGCGATCGACCCGACGAGGCCCAGCCGCTGTATGTCAATGCACCCTGGGGCATCGCGCTTGGTCATAACGGCAATTTGATCAACAGTGAAAGCATTGCGCAAGAATTGTTCGAGCAGGATCGGCGGCACGTCAACACCGAGTCTGATTCCGAAGTGCTACTGAATGTGCTGGCGCACGAGCTGTCCAGCGTCAGTACTGATGGCGCGACCCCGGACAGCGTGTTTGCGGCCGTCGACGGTGTTCATCGTCGTTGCAAAGGAGCTTACGCCACAACAGCCTTGATTGCCGGCGTGGGATTGCTCGGCTTTCGTGACCCGCACGGCATCCGGCCGATCGTACTGGGCAAGCGCAGGACTGAAAGTGGTGACGAATACATTCTGGCTTCGGAGTCGGTCGTGCTCGATATTCTTGGCTTCAAGCTCGTGTCCGACCTGGCACCTGCGGAAGCCGTACTGATCACGCTGGATGGTGAAGTGCATCGCTATCAGAGCCCGATGGCTAAACCCCACACGCCTTGCCTGTTTGAATACGTGTACTTTGCCCGTCCCGACACCATGATCGATGATCTCTCGATCTACAAGACGCGGCTGCGCATGGGCGAGGCCCTGGCGAAGAAAATTCTGCGCGAATGGCCCGACCATGATATCGACTCGGTGATTCCGATTCCCGACACCAGCCGAACCTCATGCCTGCCGCTGGCCAAGATGCTGGGCGTCAAGTATCGCGAGGGCCTGGTCAAGAATCGCTATATTGGCCGCACGTTCATCATGCCGGGACAGGCGGAGCGTGCCAAATCCGTTCGTCGCAAATTGAACGCCATCTCGCTGGAATTTCGAAAGAAGAATGTCCTGCTGGTCGATGATTCGATTGTGCGCGGCACCACATCAAGACAGATCATCCAGATGGCGCGCGAGGCCGGCGCGCGAAAGGTCTATCTGGCATCCGCGTCGCCGCCGGTCCGGCACCCCAACGTCTACGGCATCGATATGCCGGCGACCAGTGAATTGATTGCCGCCGGACGTAGCGAACAGGAAATCTGTGAATTGATTGGTGCCGATCGCCTGATCTATCAGGACCTGGCCGATCTGGAAAAAGCCGTGCGCGGCAAAAACAAGAAACTGGCCGGCTTCGATTCGTCCTGTTTCAACGGCGAATATGTCACTGGCTTGCAGGCTGGTTACCTGGATCAACTACAGCAGCGTCGCGCCGATGCCGTCAAGGAAGCGCGCAGGGCTGAAAGCCCGGTCTGAGGCATATGGCCTGGCCTCCAGTGACGGTTCACGCAGGTCACGAGCAAGTCATCAGCAGGGCTGTGGTACCGTGCGCTGCATGAGCCGAGAGTCTGGACCATCCAATCGCATGGGAGCCGGTGTTGCCATTGGTGTTGGCATCGGCACTGCGCTGGGTGTAGCAACGGATCGTATCGAGCTGTGGATTCCGATCGGCATCGCGATGGGGCTGTGCATCGGCTACGGAATGAGTCAGCACAATTCGGAAGACGAATGATTTCCCATGTCTGAGACTGTTGATCCTTTTATGCAAATGGCTGTTGAAGAGGCCAGAAAGGGCTTGGCGGCGGGCGGTATTCCGATCGGCTCGGTGCTGGTCATCGATCGCGAAGTAGTCGGACGCGGGCATAATCAGCGCGTGCAGCAGGGTAGTGCCGTGCTGCATGCCGAAATGGATTGCCTGGAGCATGCCGGGCGCTTGAGCGCGGCAGACTATCGGCGGGCCACGTTGTATTCGACGCTGTCACCCTGCGATATGTGCAGCGGCGCCATTTTGCTGTATGGCATTCCGCGCGTCGTGGTCGGGGAAAATCAGACGTTCAAAGGGCCGGAAGACTATGTCCGCTCACGTGGCGTTGAGTTGACCATCCTGAACGACGCTGAATGTGTCCAGTTGATGCAGACCTTTATCAATACAAACCCCGCGCTGTGGCATGAAGATATTGGTGATTGACGGACCAGCCACTGCTGCTGCGACTCAACTGAAATCACTTCAGGTTCATTGCAGCAACGCACAATCGCAGCATGTCTGATTTAGCGATCGTCTGGTTTCGGCGTGATTTTCGCCTCGCGGATCATCCTGCACTTGATCATGCGCGCAGCAATCACGAACGTGTTTTACCGGTGTATATCCACGATCCGGATGCTATGGGTGACTGGGCGCCGGGCGAGGCCAGCCAGTGGTGGTTGCATCATGCGCTGTCCGATCTGACCGATCGGCTTGAAGAGCGTGGCGTTCAGCTGGTAGTCCGCTCCGGCCCAGCTGCTGAGCAACTTGATCAGTTGCTTTCGAGTACCGGTGCAGCAGCGGTGTACTGGAATCGACTCTACGAACCGGCGCTGGTCAAGCGCGATACCGAGATCAAATCGGCGCTGAAGAAGCAGGATATCGAAGTCAAGAGCTTTCGTGCGGCGGTGTTGTTCGAGCCCTGGGAGTTGTTGAAAGATGATGGCGATCCATATCGCGTTTTCACGCCGTATTGGCGGCGAATGCAGAAAGGCTGGCGTTCGGTTTCAACCGCACCGGAACCGCGCGAACTGAACGGCCCTGAGCATGCCCCGGAATCGGACTCCATCGCTTCACTGAAACTGTTGCCCGAGCTGGACTGGGATAAGGGCCTGGCCGAACGATGGCAACCCGGTGAACTGGCTGGCCGCCGGCAGATTCGAGATTTTGCTGATGACGCTATCGAGGCCTATTCCGATGCCCGGGATCGGCCTGCGCAGCCTGGCACATCGTCGATGTCGCCGTACCTCCACTTCGGTCATATCTCACCGGCGCAGATCATCGAACAATTGAACGAGGCTGGGGATCTGCCGGATGGCAAGGGTGCGCTGAGCTATGTCCGTGAACTGGCCTGGCGCGAATTTTCGATTGTGTTGCTGCATCATTTCCCGGCCACGTCGGACCAGCCGCTTCAGGACAAATTCGGCAACTTCCCCTGGCGTGACAAGAATGACTATGCCGATGAACTCAAGGCATGGCAACGCGGACAGACGGGTGTTCCGTTTGTCGATGCCGGCATGCGTCAGCTCTATACCACCGGCTGGATGCACAACCGCGTGCGCATGGTGGTTGCTTCGTATTTGACCAAAAACCTGTTGGTTCCCTGGCAGGAAGGCGCGCGCTGGTTTTGGGATACGCTGGTTGATGCGGACCTGGCCAGCAACACGCAGGGCTGGCAGTGGACGGCCGGGACCGGCGCCGATGCGGCACCGTATTTCAGAATCTTCAATCCCGATCTCCAGGCGGAACGGTTTGATCCCGATGGAGCCTACATTCGGCGGTGGTGTCCCGAGCTGGATGGCCTGAACCCTAAACAGATGAGCAAGCTGGATGAAGAAGAACGCAAGCAGCGAAAGTATCCGGCGCCATTGGTGAATTTGAAAACAACCAGGGAACGCGCACTCGAGGCCTATCAGCAAATCAAGTCAGACTGATCCCCTGGCATTGAACTTCGGGCCGCTTGACGACGCGACGCTTAGTCTGTTTTCGACTGTCGTTCCGGCTTGGGCTGGTAATACCAGTGCCAGGGCTCCCAATCGAGGCCGTGCCGGTTATTGATCGGATAGGTTTCTCTGAAGCCGTAGAGTCGCGCACGGCTCTTCAGCCATTCATAGGCTCTGGACATCGAGAAATCCGACGTCAACGGCTCGACGCCCGGGGAATTCAGATCGATCGCCTGGCCGCTATGGTGCTCGCTGTATCCCGGTGCTGCGCTGGCGCGAAGGATCTTTTCGATCGGTTGATTGGCGACCAGTTTCTTGCGAATTAATCCAGTCTGATAGTTGCGGCTCCGAAAGCCTGATACCAACTGCAGCTCGATATCGTTGCGGCGTGCTTCGACCTGCATCTTGTGCCAGGCATCGGCTGTTTCAGCCTCCAATCGGGTTTCCCGGCCAAAAATATCGTTACCGATCGACACCAGCTTGTTGCAGTCATTGATCAGCTTCAGTCTGCGTTTGACGCCGTAATTGGCTGGAATGCCGAGTGTCCGGTGCAGGCCAACAATTTCCTGCACCCAACTCGGTGCATCGTCAAGCAGGCGTTTGGATAGCTGTATCGGGCGATGAGGATCGGGCAGGTCGGTTGCTCGATAGCCCATCCGTTCCATGAAGGTCCAGGCCTGGGGTTTGGCCGAACAGCTCAGCCGCTGAATGCCGAATGCTGCCGCGTGGTTTTCGATCGACGTCAGCAATTCACGGGTTACGTCGAAGCGAGCCAGCTCAGGATCGAGGTAGGTTGCCAGCAACCGGGCGCGATCCAGATCGACGGCGGCAACGCCGACCAGTTTGCGGTTTTCAATGGCCAACTGCAGGCAACCATCCGGCAGTAGCGTGGCCAGGCGTTTTTCGATCTGTTCGCGCTGCTGGATGTCATCGGATTTCATCAAATCCGGCAAGCGGCTACGAATCAGCTCGGCCAGCTGCGGTAGCTCGGCGGCACGTGCAGAACGAATTCGAAGTGTCTGGTTCATCCCGGTTACTCGTCAAAATGCTATATTCAAAATGAAATGGCCAGCCCCCTCAACTCAATTTCTGGCATTCCAACAGGTTTAGTATCGCTGATCTGTGTCCCGCTTGCAGCAATCGTGCTCATGCTGCCGATGCACCGCGTGCTGACGCCGCTCTGGCCATCAGGGATTCAAGAA
>CAKZPB010000114.1 GCA_937138395.1 uncultured Pseudomonadota bacterium | reverse complement strand
ATGCCGACGATGAAACCGCAAAAGCCGTCGGCCATGGCGGTGCCGGACTGGGTTCCAACTACGTCGTACGCTACCTCAATAGTCCACGCATTGTCATTGTCTGGAACAATATGTTCAAGAACCCCATGTTGCCGGAAGTGTTTGAGTATCTTGCAAATCAGGCGATCGCTGAGCGGCCCTAAGCAGCACCAATCGAGCCAAACCACGGGCAAGTCCGCGAAACTGCTGGACACTCATCAACCTGCAATAATTGGTCCTGCCTGAAATCAGAAATTATTGATGAGTCAATCAATCGAATCTGCTTCAAGTCAGCAGGCAGCGTTCTGAAAAAACAACTACTGACGATATCAGGGTAGTGAACTGCCAACTGCTGTGTATTGGCGTCCAGTACCTTTGTCAATATTTCTCATTGGGCTTCAAACGAATTCTGATACAGAATTTCAAGCCTGTCAATCTTCGGTGCACCTTGAAAAAAAATCACACCATCATCTTCAGTCGAATCGCCAAGCTCGCCGTCGGTCAGGGTGAATGTCCATTCACCTTCATTTAAAATCGCAGAGATTGTTTCCCAATCAGTTTTGAGCGCTTCAGGCAAGACTAAACTGTAGGATCGGAATACGTAGGGCGCGACTGAAAAATTAGATTCATGAAATATTGCTCTGATCTCAGCTTGCTCACAATTACGAATTCTAAAACTTATCGCACCTTCGGGCGATTCAAAATCCGCTTCAGGAGGAAAATACAATCCGAAACTTGGATCAAAGCTACTGTTCAATAACTGACATTTTCCAGCAATTGGAAGAACTTCAACTGTAATGATTTTCGTGGCGCCTAAAGCACTGGAACGAATCGAGGCTACATTGGATTGCAGCGAATCCGGCGTACCATCGAGGTTTCCGTCACCGGCATTCGGAGCGCTGTTTTCAATCGTGTCCGGTGAACCATCAAGGTCTGAATCCGCTGAAACATCGAGAGCAAATATGCCTCGTGATGTGCCTGTATAAAGTACTTGCTTTTTTTCCGTAATCTTCAGCTCCAATTTTAGTGTTTCGGCATCTTTGGGTAATCCGGCGCTGATTGAGTTCCAAGTCTGACCGCCGTCTTTTGTAACAAATACACCGCCATCGCCCTGAAATCGACGATCGAGTGCAGCAGCATATACATCGCCATTCTCAGGATTCACGATGATATCCCTGACATCGAATTCACCAAGGCCATCACCGGCAAAAAACCAGCTATCTCCACCACTATGCGTTTTATAAATGACTCCCTCAAAAGGAGGTATTTGGTCGTTCACTGATACATAAAGCGTCTGGCCAGTCAGGTCCGTCGGATCATAAGCAAGAGACAGTACATTCGCCGCTGGATTGGTTGGAATATCATTCAGACGCGGCAAGCCCGAAGTCACATTGAACCATAGTTCACCACCATTGGTGGATTTAAAAACTCCATTTGGTACCGTAGGCTCATCGAGCGGATTAGGTTTGCCAAGCGTTGTTGCGACATATAATGTGTTGCCCGTTTCATCCGAAATATCCTGAACAATTTGAATTGGATTTGCCCAATCCCAAGTTGAGTTTCGTTCAATACCACCCAGGCCATTGTCACTGGCTTCCCAGCTTTGTCCTGCATTGATTGATTTATAGATACGATTTGAAAGATTGGATTCATTGGGCAAAAGCCCCAGAGCAAGCCCTTCGCCGACTACATAAATTACCTGCGAAGTTCCGGTTACATCCACGCTGAATTGATCAATTGCTAGATCGCGCACTATTCCCAACGCGGAATTTCTTGTAAGTGAATCCAGTGGAATCCCGACATCAATCGTGGACCAATTCAAGCCACCGTCAATGCTCTTGTAAATTCCACCATTTGCATCAACCGTAGTTCCATTCACCAATTTTGAGGAAGAGACACCTGAGGCGTAAATGACATCTGGATTATTCGGATCTTGCTCAATCGACCTTAGATGATCTGCTTGAAGCGTAAACCCCACCCGATTCCAATCCTTGCCATCGACTGGCTTCTGGAAAATGGCATTAGAGACCGTCAACGTATCACTGATGCCGACCAGTAGCGTTGAATTATTGGTCATTTCCATTGCGCGAATATTTTGGGCAAATAGTCCCTGCCCAATTATTGAAAAATTATCGGCACCCAGTTCGCAACAATTTTTGAACAAGCCATCTGTTGTACTGATTGCATATTGGATACCTGGATCAAAAGGGTCAATCACCAGTTTTGTTACAGACGCTGATTGCCCTAAATCAGTGGGAATGAAGCTGTTTCGGATTCTGGACCAATTCAATCCTCCATCCGCAGTAAAAGCCAGTCCGTCGTAACCCGAAAGATAGACCACCGACTCATCAGAAGGGATGATCGTGATGGCATTAGTCCAATCACCGAACGGGAGCTGAACCTCGAACCAGTTTTGACCACGGTCAATACTTTTGAAAGCTGATTCAGGACCAATGGCCCAGGCAATCCCATTGCTGCCCATAGCTACTTGTTCTAATCCTCTGGCTTCCCACGGGCAAGGGCCTGCGCATAGCACCTCTTCCCACACGAATTGATCACCTGAGCCTAGGCCTCGAAACAACCGGTTACTGCCCGTCCACGCTTGTGTCGACACTAGCAATTCTTCTGAGTTTTCTGGATTGATAGCCAGTGAATTCACCGAAAAAAATTGACCCGCGTCTAAGGGTGGTAAGGCAACCCAGGTCAGTCCTGAATCATTGGTTACCAATACAACACCAGTAACACTGGTCAGAAAATATTGCCCAGGGTTCACCCACGAGGCAGTTATGGATTCAATTACACCGACAGCAGGTGAGCGATCTTCCCATGATCTTCCACCATCACCAGAAAAATAAACGTTTTGTCGCCCACTCCCAAGTAAATGCCCATCGTTAACACGACTGTGCTCGAGCTGAAAAATACTATTTTCACGCTCTGAGACTTGTGACCAGTCTTCTCCACCGTCAAGGCTTTTATATACGACTGAACCGGCCGAGGCATAAAGCACGCCTTCAGAAAATGGAGAAGCGACTAAATCAGATACATTGCCACCATTTGGGCCCAAAGGTTGCCAGATATTCATTGAGGCCTGGCCACACTGCAGAAAAGCCAACACAATTACACCAATACTCAGCCGTAGACCAAAATGCATGCCAATAACCTGTTTGTAAGAAATATCCCTCTACCTGTTCAAGTCTACCAATTCAATAAGAGCCACACAATACTCATTGAGCCAGTCCGCGTAAGGCAGACGAATACAGGCATGAAATAGGCAGTCCAAGACGAATCGCACGAAAGAAACCCAGCTAATCGGAATCTCATTCCCGAACCGGCAATCGGCGAACATCGGAATAAGGCTTCACAACACATATATTTAGAATCGACTCAACCCTACAGCGGTATTAACCTCGACTGTCGACGAGAAGTCAAATGCTGTACCGGAGTTACGGCATTGGCATACGGTCCATGCGTTTGATGCTTATGATGACTTAATTATTAGGCCTCAAGCAAGAAATAAGACCGCAACCCTTGAGTTTACACAAGTGGCCTCAAAATGACTTAGAGCTTTGGCAGCGTGAGCCAGAAGGCGTCCACGCAGGCACGTCCCAGATTGATGCAGCGTCCGGGACTCCA
>CAKZPB010000113.1 GCA_937138395.1 uncultured Pseudomonadota bacterium | reverse complement strand
GAATGGAACCAATTGATGTCGGCAACGCCTGAAATCCTGAATATCCTCGCCGTCGATGACGAAATCGCGTCAATTCGTGAATTGGAGCAGTCGTTGGGAGATGCGCATATCAATCTTCACTTCGCCGATACGCCCAATGCAATCACACGAATTGTTGATGAATCTCCGATAGACCTGGCCTTGATCAACATTCATGAGGGCACGACCGGGTTGGTCGACCCGGTAACCAAGCAGTTACGGGCCCTGAATCCGCCGCCGGGACTGATCGCACTGGTCAGCGCAGAACCACAGGCGGCTGCACATGCAGCGCAGGCCGGGGTCGAGGGCTGTGCACGGCTGGATGATGAGCGCACGGTCCGCCGTCTATTGACCAATCGCTTTCGCCAGATTCGCGAGTCACGCAGTCAGTCCGAGACGCTGCATCAGGTCAGTGATCTACACCAGCGCTACAACCTGCTGCTGGAGTCGTCGAGTGAGGCCATTGCCTATCTGCACGAGGGCCTGCACGTCTACGCCAATCCCAGCTATCTGGAACAGTTCGGCTATTTGAACATCGAAGATCTCGAAGGGTATTCAGTACTCGATCTGCTCAAGCCCAGCGGCGATGGCACCGACCTGAAGCATTTTCTGAAGTCGCTGGCCAAGGGCGTCATCCCTGATGACCCGGTAGCCGTTAACGCTGTTCGCGCTGACGGCTCAACGTTCAACGCGCTGGTTGAATTCGCGCCCGCACGCTATGAGGGTGAGGCCTGTATTCAGGCCATGGTGCGCGAACAGTTCGAGCAGGCCGACAATGCCGAGCTTCAGGAAGAGCTGGAAAAGCTTCGGAGTCACGATCTGCTGACCGGGCTGATGAATCGCCAGGCCTTTGTTCAGCAGCTCGAGCAGGAATACGCAGACGATAATCAGCACGGTGACCTTGCGGTGTTGTTGTTGTCGCTCGACGATCAGGAAGGGCTTCAATTGGCCGTGGGCACGTCGGCCACCGATCAGCTGGTCAAGCAGACCGCCGCGTTGTTCGCCGACGCAACCGAAGACGATCATCTGCCGACCAGACTGTCCGATCAGGTGTTCGCCATCCGCACCTGGCTCGACGATCGGGAACAGGCCGCCCAGCTCGCCAAGCAACTCGTGGACGCCTTCTCCGGCAGTATCCTGGAAATCCAGGGTAAGACACCAACCGTCACTGCCAGCGTGGGCGTCGCGGTGGGCGGTAAATCCATGTTCACCGTGGATGAAACGCTGGCACATGCCGATCAGGCACGAGTCGAGGCCATGCGCTCCGGCGGCAACAGCTATCTGCGCTATCGACCGAGCACCGACCGCGGCGATGCCAGCAGCGGCGAACAATGGGCAGAGCGTCTGCGCCACGCAATGGACAACAACGAATTCCGCCTGGTCCAGCTGCCAATCACCGATATGGAGGACGACGAGTTCTTGATTGTCGAGCTGGAAAGCCGGCTGCGTTCGGAAGAAAATGAAGAAATCATCCTGCCGTCGGTATTCAGGCCAGCAGCGGCCGAGTGTGGGCTGGCCGCAGAACTGGACCGCCAGTTCATCGATCACATGCTGAAGCTGATGCAGGACGGATCGGCAATCGACGGGCCGGCGCCGAGCGCCTGGCTGTTGCCGCTGTCGGCTGCCAGCCTGTCTGACAATGCGGTCATTGATCACCTTCAATCGGCGGTCGACGGCGATACGCTGGACGGCCGAAAGCTCGTCATTGGATTTCACGAGCCCGAAATTCGAGATCAGCTCAAGGACGTGCAGAAATTTATCAGTCGCTTTGGCTTGCGGGGTGTGCGCTTTGCCCTACTCGACGTCGAGCTTGGCTCACGCGTCGAGCTGACGATGAAGAACCTCGAAACCAGCTACATCAAGCTGGATCCCAAAATCCTGGCATCGCTTGGTAAAGACAAGAAAGTTCGCGATGTGCTCAAGCAGCTGGTCGATGAAGCCGGTGAAAACAATACGCACGTCATTGCCCCATCGGTCGAAAATACCAGTGACCTGGCCACCTTGTGGCAGGTCGGCGTAACGCTGGTTCAGGACCAGTTTGCCAGCGAGGATTGAACCGGGATCAAGCGGCTGGCAACAGGCCCCGGTAGTTTCAAACTGCTGAATTGCGCAGGGCTGCAATCCGCTCGTCCAGCGGCGGATGGCTCATCAACAGGCGCTTGATGCCCTCACCGGCCCTGCCCTTGATGCCAAAAGCCTCGACCGCTTCGGGCAATTGGGCATCGCGCGCGCCATGGCCCTGCTTCAGTCGTTCCAGCGCGGCAATCATGTTGCTGCGACCGGCCAGCTTGGCGCCACCTGCATCGGCACGGAATTCTCGCCAGCGCGAAAATGCCATGACAATGAAGCTGGCCAGAATTCCCAGCACCAGCTGCAGCACCATCACCGTAATAAAATAGCCGGGCCCGTAACCGCTGTTGCTGCGAAATACCGCGCGGTCAATGACTTGTCCGATCATCCTGGACAGGAACAGCACGAACGTATTCAACACGCCCTGCAGCAGCGTCATCGTGATCATATCGCCATTGGCCACGTGGGCTACTTCATGCGCCAGCACCGCCTCGACTTCATTCGGCTTCATGTGCTGCAACAGGCCTGCGCTGACAGCAACCAGCGAATTGTTTCTCGAGGCGCCGGTCGCAAAGGCATTCGGCTGCGGTGACGGGAAAATGGCTACATCGGGCATGCCAATGCCGGCTTCACGCGCCTGCCGCTCGACGGTCGTAACCAGCCAGCGTTCGACCTGATTGCTGGGGTTTTTGATGATTTCGGCCTTGGTCGACATCAGTGCGATGCGTTTACTCATCAGCAGCGAAACCAGCGCGCCGCCCATTCCAAACAAAGCAGCGAATACCAGCCATCCGGCCTGATTGACGTTGATGCCGTTGGCGATCAGCCAGGGTTCGAGCAAATTCATGACGAATCCGAAGACCATCAGAACCGCCAGGTTGGTACCCAAAAATAATAGAATTCTGCGCATTGTCGATATTCCTCGTCGCCGTAACCGCAATAATTGCATTGCTAGAATGCACTGAAATGGTTTCAATTGCACGAAAAATCAAGGTTTCTTGCATCGAACTGAAGCGGCCTCTGCAGCCAGATAGGCCATGACCTACGTTGGACGATTTGCGCCTTCACCCACCGGCGATCTTCATTTGGGCTCCCTGCTGGCTGCGGTCGGTAGCTATGCTCAGGCACTGCTGCATGATGGCCGCTGGCTGATCCGGATTGAAGATATTGATCCTGCGCGGCAGGTTCCAGGCGCGGTGGATCGGCAAATCAACGACCTGAAGCGCTTTGGTATGGTCAGCGCCGAGCCTGTAATCCTGCAAAGCCAGTCCAGGGCGCGTCACGATGCCGTGATTGACGATCTTATGGTTCGGGGCCTGGCCTTCAATTGTGGCTGCAGTCGCGCTGATCTGCCGGCTTCGGGGATTTATCCGGGTACTTGTCGCAACGGGGTACCAGCCGGCAAGGATGCCCGCAGTATTCGCTTCCGGGTGCCTGATGATCCAATCCAATTCAACGATGCGGTTTTCGGTCAGCGAATCGAACAGCTGAGCGACACCGTCGGTGATTTCGTAATTCGCCGCGCCGATGGCCTGGTGGCCTACCAGTTGGCCGTGGTCGTCGATGATATCGATCAGGGCGTAACTGAAGTCGTGCGCGGTGCTGACTTGCTCGGTTCAACGGCGCGTCAGATCGCGCTGTGGCAGGCCCTGGGCGCAGAACCACCAAGCTGGCTTCATCTTCCGCTGGTGGTTGACCAGGACCAGCAAAAACTCGGCAAATCGACCGACGCCGATCCGGTGCATGCTCAGCCGCCGTTACAAACGTTGAAGACCGTACTGCACATGCTCGGTCAGCAACCGCCGGAAGCATTGCATTCCATCGATGCAGTCTGGCAATGGGTACGCGGGCACTGGCAAACCCGCCGAATCCCGAGCCAGCCCATTCCATCGCCAGGCCGTTAAGTGCAATTGGGCGGATCATGCTTTTTGCCAAATGCCGCCCCGTGCGAATGTCGGCTATCACGGATATACTCGACTCATCCGAATCAATACAGAGACCAGAATGTCCTCGACTTATCTGGATTTTGAACAACCCATCGCCGAGCTGCGGACCAAGCTGCACGAACTGCGCAACGTCAGTACGGATCAGGATCTGAACCTGGACGAGGAGATTCAGCGCCTCGAAGCCAAGTGTCAGGAACGGACCGAATCGATTTTTGCTGGCCTGACCGACTGGCAAATTGCGCAGCTGGCCCGTCATCCCGAACGGCCCTACACGCTGGATTACATTCCGCTGATCTTCGATCGTTTCGAGGAACTGCACGGCGACCGGCATTTCGCCGACGACAATGCCATCGTCGGCGGTCTGGCCTCACTGGATGGAAGGGCCGTCATGCTGATCGGCCACCAGAAGGGCCGGGACACCAAGGAAAAGATTCACCGCAACTTCGGCATGCCGCGCCCGGAAGGCTATCGCAAGGCTCAGCGTCTGATGGAAATGGCCGAGCGTTTTGGTTTACCAATCCTGACGCTGATCGATACGCCCGGTGCCTATCCCGGCGTGGGCGCAGAAGAGCGCGGCCAATCGGAAGCCATTGCGCGCAATCTGATGATCATGGCCCGGCTCGAAGTGCCGATCTTGTGCACGGTGATTGGTGAGGGCGGCTCCGGCGGTGCGCTGGCCATCGGCGTGGGCGATCGGACCAATATGCTGCAATATTCGATCTATTCGGTCATTTCGCCCGAGGGCTGTGCGTCAATTCTGTACAAGAGCGCCGACAAGGCTGAAATTGCTGCCGGTGCATTGGGCCTGACAGCAACCCGCCTGAAAGAACAGGGCCTGATCGACACCATCATCCGTGAACCACTTGGCGGTGCCCACCGCAACCCTGAAGAAGTCGCCGAACGAATCAAGGAACGCCTGATCGCCCAGCTCGAAACGCTGGATCGCGAAACGCCGGACGACTTGATCGAACAACGCTACCAGCGCTTCATGAACATGGGCGTATTCGACCGAGAGTGAAGCCTGAAAGCGCCGCACCTCGGCTGAACCCCAACGCACTGTCCAGCCACGCCCATCACTGGCTGGCCTTCAGCGCCGGGCCCGATTCGCTGTGTCTGCTGCATCTGCTGCTGGAAGCCGGATTACGTGATCGCCTGGACGTGATACACATCGATCATGGACTGGATTCCGGCAGCGCCTGCCGTGCCGAACAAGCCAGGCATGCAGCCAAACAGCTCGGCATGCACTGCCATGTCGAACGACTGAATCCTGACGAGTTGCCGTCCCAGGGTGGACCGGAAGCTGCCGCACGTCATGCACGGTATGCGCGTCTTCAGGCCAGACTTTCCGACAACGACCATGTGCTGACTGCGCACCACGGGGACGATCAGATCGAAACGTTTTTCTTGCGGTTGCTGCGCGCGAGTGGCGCCCGCGGGCTGTCCGGCATGGCGGTCGTTCGGTCTTTTGGAGCTGGCTTTCTGGCACGTCCGATTCTGCATTGGTCGCGCCAGGAGATTCTCGACTACCTGGAGCGTCATGACCTGACCGCAATCCTGGATCCGACCAATCAGGATACGACGCTGGATCGTAACTACCTGCGGCAAACCGTGCTGCCACAGATCGAGCAGCGCTGGCCCGGCTATCGAAGCGCAGTGCTGAGCTCGATCGACTGGATGGCGAGCGCTCGCGACGCGCTCGAAGATCGTGCAGAGCAGGACTTCGCGCAGTGCAGCGAGCAACGCCTCGGGGAAGATACCATTCAGCTCCAGCCCTGGCTGAAGTTCGAAGCCGGTCGTGCGCTGGAACTGATCCGGCACTGGTGCCGAACCCGGTCGATCGAAGCTCCGCCCGGCGCGCGCCTGCAGGAGTGGTACCGTCAGTGCATGCATGCGAGCCCGGATCGCCAGCCGCTGCTCGATTGGCCGGAGGCCCAGCTACGTCGCTGGGATGATGTGCTGTGGCTGGATTGCAAACCCGTACCGCCGGACCAGTGGGCGGTTGAACAAGCGGTAGTCACGAACACGAATCTCCAGTTTGCGCTGCCGGCGCCGCTGGGCATCCTACGATTGCATGGATCGGCATTGCCGTCAGGCCAGTGGTTGGTTGACAGTGGCCAGGCCGGTGATGTATTTCCCGGTGAGGTGATTGATCTGGAGACCCATGCGCGCTGCACCAATAACGTCAACGAGCTGCTGCGCTCTGAGGGCATACCGCCCTGGCGGAGGACCCGCTGGCCGCGCATTCGAAATGAAGGGCAACTGCTTGCGCTGGGTTCACGCTGGTTGGCTCGAGATTGTTGGCGCAGCCTGGAAAGCCAGCACGTTCAGCTGGAATGGAAAAGCGCAGGCGCATTCAACCCGGGCTGCTAGAATTCAGCTACAACTCCACTGATCATGATCCATGCCCAAGACATCATCCGATACACCCGAGCCCGATCTTAATTTTGAACAACGGCTGGAGAAACTCGAAGCGCTGGTTGACCAGCTGGAATCCGGTGAGCTACCGCTGGCCGATTCGCTCGACCGTTTCCAGCAGGGCATCAAGTTGAGCCAACAGTGTCAGACCATGCTGACCGAGGCGCAGCAGACGATCGAAAAGCTCAGCGATGTAGACAACGAAGATAGTGCCGAGCCGTTTGAACCCGAAAGCCAATAATTCATAACGCGTGCTTTAATCAACAGGCAATATCAAGTTTCAACAATGGTGCGAAACGTCAGATTGATTCTGGCTCCGACCGGCTTTCTGGTCTTGGGCACTTGATGCTGCCAGTGGTGCTGCAAATCGCCCGCCATGATGATCAGGCTGCCGTGATCAGGTTCAATCGCAAACGTTTGTCTCGAAGTCTTGTTTCGCAATATGAACCGCCTCGGTGAACCCAGACTGATCGATGCAATCAGGGGATTGGCTCCAAGCTCGGTCTCGTTATCCGAATGCCAGCCCATTGAATCCTGGCCATCTCGATACTGGTTGATCAAGACGCTGTTCAAACGAATGGTATTGATCAACCCTTGATCAGTCCTCAGCGCTGCAATGCCGGCTCGTATATGCGTCAACAACTCATCGCGCAGTTGCAGCACGTCGGCATGCCAACCCTGGGCCTCATAGCGTCCGCCTGAATAGCGATAGGCTATGCCGGAATCACCCTGGAAGTGGATCAGACGGGGCTGCAGCATCGTGCGGCCGAACATCGTAATGCGCCGTTCCTGCCACTCCAGATCGGATTTCAGGACTCGGAACAAACGGTCGGCATCGGGGCATTGCAGCCAGCCAGGACAGTACTGCACGACACCATCAGGCGCGCAGACCTTGACAAAACCTTCATTTGAATTTGACGCTGCATCGATGTTCGACACGGATACTGGGAGGGTCCAATTTAGGGCCAACAAACTTTACAGGAGTTTTATCATGAATAAATTAACTCAATTCGCGCTGTTGATTTTCGCTTCGATGTTCTCAGTCTCTGTCATGGCTGATATGCACGGCAAGAAAGATATTGTCGACACCGCCATCGAAGCTGGCAGTTTCAATACGCTGGTTACTGCAGTACAGGCTGCCGGTCTGGTCGAAACGCTGAAGGGCGAAGGCCCATTCACCGTGTTTGCGCCGACCGACGAAGCGTTTGCTGCAATCCCGGAAGCCGACCTCAATGCGCTGCTGGCCGACACTGAACAGTTGACCGCGGTACTGACCTACCACGTCGTTGCCGGAAAAGTCATGGCAGCCGACGTTGTTGGCCTGGACTCAGCCACGACCGTCCAGGGCTCTGATATCGACATCACCGTATCAGACGCAGGTGTCATGGTAGACGGCGCTAACGTCGTACAGACCGACATCGAAACCAGCAATGGCGTAATCCACGTCATCGACGCGGTAATTCTTCCGTAAAACACTGCCTCCAACCGCTGTGTTGAGAGCGAGCTTCGGCTCGCTCTTTTTTTGTCTGAATATTGGCAGTCAAGCACTTCGACTCCTGACAAATTCAACCGCCCAACCAGCAAACCTGTTCATCGTGGGTTTAGGGAAACCTGCGTAATGTAAACGTTTGTTGACACACCAGGTATGCGTCTTGGTGTACTATTCATACATCGTAAGTAACTGATATTACTACTAATTCTTAATGAGAATCATTTATATTCTGTTCTCGGCAAGAATCCGTTATTCCAATCATTCAAATACCGACCGTGAAGGAGTTTGTTATGGCGAATTGTTCCCGTAGAAAATTGTTCAAGATTGCTGGTGCTGGCTCACTGGCCCTGCTGTTGCCGTCGTTTGTGCAGATGAACACTGCATTGGCTCAGGATGGCGAACAGCTCGATCCTGAAAATGCACAGGCCAAGGCGTTGGGCTACAAGCACGACACCAACGAGGTGGACAATGCAGCCTATCCGACCCACGATGTCAGCCAGAACTGTGCCAACTGCCAGCTGGCACAGGGCGCTGGTGAAGGTGACTGGATCGGCTGTGCGCTGTTCCCCGGCAAGCAAGTTGCATCCGGTGGCTGGTGCAGCGCCTGGGTTGCTGCACAATAGACCGGCAGTTTCATATCCAAAAAAAAACCGGAGCCCTGCTCCGGTTTTTTTTGTTTCTGATTACTTCGCCTCTCGGCTGGCGCGCTTGCGCTCGTATTCCTTCAAGAAGCGCTTCCGAACCCGGATGTGATTCGGCGTAACTTCCAGCAATTCATCATCGGCCAGAAATTCCAGCGCCTGCTCCAGGCTCATTCGAACAGGCGGCGTCAGTAACAGCGCGTCGTCCTTGCCTGCCGCGCGCACGTTGCTCAGTTTCTTCGTTTTGAGCGGGTTGACGGTAAGATCGTTATCTCGAGAATGCAAACCGATGACCTGGCCTTCATAGACTTCTTCACCAGCACCCAGAAACAACTTGCCGCGATCCTGCAGGGTAAACAAGGAATATGCGACGGTGGTGCCGGTATCCATGCTGATCAACGTGCCGTTGGTCCGCGCCGCGATCCGCTCGGTGGCTGGTCCCCAGTGGTCAAACACGCGAAAAAACAGGCCGGTACCCGCGGTCATGGTGCGATACGCGCTCTGAAAACCGATCAGGCCGCGGGCAGGTGCAATGTAATCCAATCGAACGCGACCTGTACCGTCCGGCGTCATGTTTTCCATGCGGGCCTTGCGTTCACCCATGGCCTGCATGACCGCACCCTGGTATTGTTCGTCCAGATCAAGCACCACCTGCTCCCAGGGCTCGCGCAGCTCACCATCGATTTCGCGCTTGCGCACACGGGGCCGCGACACCGCCAGCTCGAAGCCTTCGCGGCGCATGGTTTCGATCAGTACGGATAAGTGCAGCTCACCCCGTCCGGCCACATCGAACTGATCCGGATCGGACGTATCGTTGACTTGTAGCGCAACGTTGTGCGTCGCCTCCTGGTACAGGCGGGTGCGCAATTGACGGCTGGTCAGATACTTGCCGTCATTGCCGGCAAATGGTGAATCGTTGACCTGAAAGGTCATGTGGATGGTCGGTTCATCGACCGTCAGCGGCGGCAGGGCCTGTACCTCGGCCGGGTCGCACAAGGTATCGGAAATGCCGATATCACTGATGCCGGAAATACCGATGATATCGCCCGCTTCGGCCTGATCGACCTCGTCACGGCTCAAGCCTTTGAAACCGAGCACCTGTAGCACCTTGCCCTTGCGCTCATCGCTATTTTTGTCAACGATGACGACCGATTGATTGGGCTTGACCCTGCCCCGCACGATGCGCCCGATCCCGATCAGGCCAACATAGCTGGAGTAGTCCAGGCTGGATACCTGCATCTGAAACGGTCCCTGCGGATCGACATCGGGCGCCGGTACGTGCTCGACCAGCGCTTCGAACAGCGGCGTCAGATCGCCCTCGCTGACATCAGAAGCCATACCGGCATAGCCGTTGATGGCCGAAGCATAAATGACCGGGAAATCAAGCTGTTCATCAGTCGCCCCCAGTTTGTCGAACAGGTCAAACGTCTGTTCCACGACCCAATCCGGCCGCGCACCCGGTCGGTCGATCTTGTTGACCACCACGATCGGCCGGAAACCCATGTCGAAGGCCTTCTGCGTAACAAAGCGTGTTTGCGGCATTGGGCCGTCAACCGCGTCGACCAGCAGCAGCACCGATTCAACCATGGACAAGACGCGCTCGACTTCACCGCCGAAATCGGCGTGACCGGGCGTGTCAACGATATTAATGCGCCAGTCCTGCCAGGTAATCGCGGTATTCTTGGCCAGGATGGTAATGCCGCGCTCGCGTTCCTGATCATTCGAGTCCATGACCCGCTCAGTCAGCTTCTCGTGAGCTGCGAATTCACCCGACTGACGCAAGAGCTGGTCAACCAGCGTTGTTTTTCCGTGATCGACGTGCGCGATGATCGCAACGTTGCGAAGTTTCATGCTGGTGGTCCAGGTAAAAGGCAATCGAGCATTATATCGGCTGCAGCGCTTCAATCGCCGAATCACTGCATTTCGAAAGGCGACCAAGGCTGACGGCCTAAAGTCGCTATGATGAGAAAAATTCATCGTGGACAAACCATTGAACCAATCTAGCGGCTATGACCAATCGGCTCCACAGGCTGCGCAGCAAGACCAGCCACAGTTCGGGCTGCACTTCTCACGCCAGTTTGAAAGCTGGTACAAGGGCTTCAATGCCAGCTTTACGTTCACGACCTACCAGGCCGGCAAGGTGTTCATGGTCGGCATGGGCGAACAGGGCATCAGTATCACCGAGCGCAGCTTTGCCCGCTGTATGGGCATTGCCACGCGCGCCGACCGTTTCTACCTGGCCAGTCAGTATCAATTATGGCGCTTCAATAACGTACTCGGCGCCGGGGAGAATTATCAGGGCTATGACAAGCTGTTCATTCCACAGCTGGGCTGGACCACCGGCGACGTTGATGCGCACGATATCGGCATCGATGCCGAAGGCCGCCCGGTATTTGTCAATACGCTGTTCAGTTGCCTTGCAAGGCCATCCGATACAGCCAGCTTCGAGGTGATCTGGAAGCCTCCTTTCATCAGCAAGCTGGCGCCGGAAGATCGCTGTCATTTGAACGGGCTTGCCATGTACGAAGGCCAGCCGGGCTGGGTCACGATGATCAGCCAAAGCGATGTGTCTGAAGGCTGGCGTGACCACCGCCAGTCCGGCGGCCTGGTCATGGATGTGCGCAGCAATGAGATAGTCTGCGAAGGCCTGTCCATGCCGCACTCGCCGCGCTGGTACAAGAAACGATTGTGGCTGCTGAACTCGGGCACTGGCGAACTGGGCAGCATCGACCCGGCCAAAGGCGAATTTGAACCCTTATGTTTTGTGCCCGGCTATGCTCGCGGTCTGGCCTTTCACGGCCAATATGCGCTGGTCGGGCTTTCGAAGGCCCGCAACCAGTCCTTCTCCGGCCTGGCACTGGATGACGAGCTCAAAAAGCGCAATGCCGAAGCCCGCTGTGGCATTGCCGTCATCGACCTGAATACCGGCAACCTGATCCACAGTATGCGCATCGACGGCATCGTCGAAGAACTGTTCGACGTCGCCATTTTGCCGGAGGCCATTCGCCCGATGCTGCTTGGGTTCAAGACCGATGAAATCAAGCACATGATCAAGTTCGATGAAATTTGAATTGCGTTACGCCTTGTTTTCTGGATCACTGAGTGACTGATAGCAAATGAGCAAAGTGATCCATCAACACACGGGGAAGTTTCTTTGAGTCAACAAAGCCGGTTGGACAAACTACATCTATCGATGATTGTGCCGTTCGTTGCAATACAGCTATTTATTGCGCCTGATTATTATGTGGATTTTCTGGGTGCACCCTGGTCAATCCACATCCACGTCATCACGGTAACTGCCTGGTACGTATTATTGATCAGCCAGCCTTATCTCATTGCCAAGGAACGATACTTCAATCATCGCACCGTTGGCATCATCGGATTCGCGATTGCAGGGGGCGTGGGATTTACGGCATTGAGCATGTTGCCAAACACGGTTGGGTTCGGCCGCTTCGTCGAGGCTACTCCTGGTGGTCTGGGGGGCTTCACGCCCGAGTTTTTCTATGCAATCGCAATTTCCGAATTTTTTCTGGCCATTGCATTTCTGTTTGCAGTCTACCAAGCGATCATTCATCGAAAATCCAAACAAGACCATGCTACATGGCTGGTATCAACAGCATTCATCATTATGTTTCCTGCCATCGGGCGAGGTGTGCAGAACGCCTCCATCCTGATCAATGGATTCGAAACCGAGCAATTTTTTACCAAGATCATTGTTATCCCGTCGGTCATTTCTACGACCATCATCATTGGCTTGACCATTGCCATTGCTGCACGACACTCCATGCTTCGTCACCCGGCAATTCGCCTCGCAGTTCTGGTGAACTTGATTCCACTGATAACGCAATGTTTTCCGGGGCTGATCGAGCCAGTAAGCGATTTTGTAAAAGCCGTGTTCACCTTGCGCTTTGAAGGCACACGTTTTTGAAATCAGTAGGGAGTAGGTAGACGATTGAAGCTTGATATTTTTGACTTTTGATCACCTCATCATAGTCAACAAAATGTCCGTTTCAGTTGCGTTATCGATCTTCAAAATCATTCGTTCTGCTTTTCCAGCGCCATGACACCAGCCAGGACTAAAGCCAAAAGCGGCCATAGAAGATAACGTTGCTCTGCGGAGGGTGTTAATGGCAGCAGCATCGAAAGATATAACGCAGTTGAAACTAATAATGCAACTTGCAGTGCGGCTGTCCTTCCGAAGCCCTGACGCCAACCGGCAACAATAGCGCAAAGTGCAATAAGAAAACTGATCCAGGGTGAAAACAGACCGAGATCTTTCCCCTTTTCCACAATCACACGTACTTGATCATGCATCCCAATCTGCCATCCAACCCTGGCTTCTGGATGCAAAAATCTTGGAGAATCGACCATATAGACCAAGTCGTCTTCCTTGTGTGCGCCGAACAATCGAACAAACACGGTGCTGCGATGCTCGAGCCAACCGAGCGGATTGTCAGCAATCGATTCAATCCATGCACCCAGCAGCTGCTGACTTTTCTCCGGTGCAAACGTTTCCAGTGTTGGGTTTCGAACCCCGCTGCTGGTTCGGACAAACAGCGGAACCGCAGAATTGGGGCTGTAGGCCTGCTGCAGATCGTCGATATCCATTCCGGGCCCGATAAAGTGTTCCGGCAACAAGACTTCACCGGCTTCAATCGAAAGGTATTGAAGATCCCACATCGTCGTCACGGCCCACGTACTGGCGGGTCGATCAACCACCCAATTGGACGTTGATCGTATAAAGACCAGAGCGACTACCAGCACCAGTGCGGACATGACCAGTATCGATCTGGCACGCACCTCTCGCGTACCGAACACCGCCTGCGCGATCGGCAACAGCGCCAAGGGCAGAACCGCCAGGATCGCGTTATGCCGCACCCAGGTTGCCCAGCAGAGTATTAGCAACAAGCCCAACCAGGCCATGTGTCGATGAATCGGCCGGTCGGTCTTCGAGGCAAACAGCATCAGCGCAGTTGCCAGGGCGAGCACAGCGGCCAGATGAACATCTGTCCAAAGATGCGGCAGGATAGGAATGAGCGGCAACACGGCCAGCAGCAACAACAGGTGGGCTGCATTCAGGCGCAGCATTGCAATGATCCAGGCTAACGATGCGAACAGCACAATGGTGTTCAGCAGAAACAACGGGGCGGTGGATCCACTCAGTGCAAACGACAGACCCAACAACAGCGCGTTGGCCGGGGGCGATACGTTGCTGAAGTTACCTGTACGGCCTTGCTCCAACTGGTCCAGCACATCGAAGCTGACATAGCCGGGATAGAACACCAAGATAAAGGCAATACAACATAAAGCCATCAACCCTACAGAGGCCTTAGCAATTCCTGGGCTGTTGCTCAATACATCCTGGTAAGCATTTGGCGCACTCATTTTGGTGAGTACTCACTGAGTTGAATGCGAAGTATATGCGTTCTATTTTATCGACACCAGACACTCTAACCGGCAGGCATCAGGGGCTAGGCTAGCCGATAGAGGGCTCCCTATCAGCCGGCAAAGGAATTCAGCGCAGCGCGGGCAACGGCTTCGCCATGTTCCTGCACAAAATGGCCGGCTTCGGGAATTTCCATGGCTTCCGGACAGCCGCGGATGGTTTTACGCAAACGATGCATGATCGGCGGTCCGAGGACCGGGTCCTGCATGCCGATGGCCATAAAGCTCTGACCGCTCCATTCGGTCGACCACCAGTCGCAGGCACGTTTCGAGATGTCTACGCCTTCCATATCGGGCGACACCATGACCATCTCCGGAAACCGTCGCACACCGGCCTTGTAGTCCGCACTGGGAAACGGCGCGACATACGCAGCGGCCTCTTCATCGGTCATTCCTGGCGTGCTGCGCTGCATCAGGCTGGCGATATCCAGATCCGGACTGCTCGCGTTATAGGCCTTCCAGGCCTCAAACCCCGGCCCGGCCGGCTCGCCAGTCGCCAGCGTGGTGTTCATGACAATCAAGCGCGAAAATCGCTCCGGCATATCCACCGGCAGCGTCAAGCCCAACAGCCCGCCCCAGTCCTGACAGACCAGCGTGATGTTCCGAAGATCCAATTGACGAATAAACGCCAGCAGAAAATTACGATGGAAATTGAAGGTATACATCGAATCGTCGACCGGCTTATCCGACCGCCCAAAGCCCAGCAAATCCGGCGCAAGCACACGGCCGCCAGCCTCGGTGAACACCGGAATCATCTTCCGATACAGATAACACCACGTCGGCTCACCGTGCAGACACAAGAAAACTTCATCTGCATCCGAAGGCCCCTCATCGAGATAATGCGCCCGCAGACTCTCATACCCCGGAAGTATATTGACATAGTGCGGCGCAAAATCGAAACCGGGCAGATTGTGAAAACGGTCGTCAGGTGTTCTAAGGGCATTTATTGTCATGGTCAGGCTCTTTGGATCCCAGATGCACACACTTTTTTTCAGGCTGACACCGGCCCTCGGATTCTAGTCGAGCGACAAGCCGGCGCCCGTCTTCCAAATTGTTGTTGATCCTTGCGCGAACAGTTTCATCTTCAATCGAACTAAAGTCAATAAATTGAATTTGGTTATTAATCCGCCAGCAAAAATAATCAATGATTTCGTCTGTATTTCCGTTCTCGGCTAACTCAACAAGTCGAAGATTGATCGGCAAGTCTTGTGAAGCGCTTTGTTCAACCAAAGTATCCAAATCGTTCATGTATTGGCCAAATGTGAATTTATGCAACGCAGCAAAAGCGAACCATGAAATAAATAAACCTATACCTGCCCCAAGGACAAAGCCCTTAGTCACTGGACTTGGATGCATTCATTGCCACATAGACTATCAGCTCCCTTTTCGGCTAGTGCAAAATTACCCATCAAATTACTTCACTGATCAATGATTAACCTTATATGCTGGCTTTGAAATCTGAAGAGCAATTTTCCAATGACGTACAAACCTACCAGCAGCAACACTAGCCACGATAGTACTGTTGACCTGCAACACTTGTAAGTCATGGTTTGTCTTTGAATTTGATCTTGACTTTGATGAGCCTTGGCGGTGCCGGGGAGCACAGGGGCAGGCGGCGCTTATGATGACAATCGGGCGAAAAGGTGTTTGAGCGTAGCGAGTTCTTTTCGCCCCGCCTGGCACGAGCACCGCAGGGAACCCGGCGAAGCCGGGCACCGACACCGGCGGAAGCGTTTTTGGTGACTTTTTTCGCCGAAAAAGTCGCTCGCATCAGCCAGCGAAGCTGGCGGCGAAATGCCGTTGTTTTGGAATTGGCCTTTGAAGTTAAGAATTCAAAAAAACCAACTTATAACTTTTCCCCACTATCATGCCAATCCGAAGAGATCGGATATCGTCGATCGCGTCCAAACGCCTTGCGCGTAATCCGTGGACCCGGCGCGCCCTGACGGCGCTTGAATTCTGCCGCAAGCACCATGCCGGCGACTCGACGAACAACCTTTTCTTCAATCTGGAGTGTTTCGACAATCTGCTCGATGGACTGGTCCTGCTCGACATAGGCGACGATGATCCGGTCGAGCACGTCATACGGCGGCAGGCTGTCGGAATCGAGCTGGTTCGGCGCCAGTTCAGCCGATGGCGGGCGATCGATCACACCCTGGGGGATAGCCAGCGACTGTGCGTTCCGCCATTTGCAGAGCTCGTACACCAGGCCCTTGAGACAATCCCTGATCGGGCTGTAGCCACCGCACATATCGCCGTACAGCGTGCTGTAGCCGGTAGCCAACTCGCTCTTGTTACTGGTGGCCAGCACAAGATGACCGAATTTATTGGACAAGGCCATCAGCACCATGCCGCGGGCGCGTGACTGCAGGTTTTCTTCGGCGATGTTTTCCCGACGTCCGGCAAAGGTGTCGGCCAGTTGCTTGATCGAGGCCTGGTAGATCGGTTCGATCGAGATATTGTTGTGCTGCAGGCCCATACGATCGATCTGCTCGGTGGCCAGAATCAATGACTTTTCGGAAGTGTGCCGGGACGGCATCATGATGGCATGTACATGTTCACCACCCAATGCATCGGCCGCCACGGCGGCAGTCAGTGCAGAATCAATGCCACCCGACAAGCCCAGTGTGACGCTTCGAAAGCCATTTTTGCGCGCATAGTCCTGCAGACCGCGTTTTAGCACACCATAAATGACTGGCATGGATTCGGTTTGGCCTTCGGGCCACTCGTGATACTGCAGGCCAGGCTGTTCGGGATCAAAGCCGACCCGCAGTAACGCATCCTGACAAGACGGCGCAGGGGGCGACAATTCGCCATCTGCGCTGATCGCGATCGAGTGGCCGTCGAAGACCAGGTCGTCCTGTCCACCGACGCAATTCAGATACAGCACCGGCAAGCCTGTTTCGTGATTGCGATCTTTCAGCACCTGGGCGCGGTCCAGGTGCTTGTCGCGGTAAAATGGCGATGCGTTGCTGGACACGATGATCTGTGCGCCGGCCGCCTTGGCCGCCGCGCTGGCTTCGGGCGTCCAGGTGTCTTCACAGATGATGATGCCGACCCGGACGCCGGCCACTTCAATCACCATCGGCTGGTCACCCTGAACGAAATAGCGCCGTTCATCAAATACCGCGTAGTTGGGTAGATCCCACTTGTCGTAGGTACCCAGAATCTGCCCGTTGCGAATCCACGAAGCCGAGTTGTAGCGCTGCTCACCCGCTGCGCGCGGATAGGGTAGAACGACGTCGATGCCCTGAACGGACTGCACAATTTCGGCAAAGATTTCTTCGGTGCGCTTCATGAAGCCCGGACGCAACACGAGATCCTCGGGCGGATAGCCGGTCAGTGCCAGCTCGGGGAAGACAATCAGGTCCGCCTGGTGCCGGTCGCGTGCCTTCGCAGCCAGTTCCAGAATACGATCACGATTCTCGCCCAGACGACCGACCGGAAAATCCCACTGCGCCAAAGCAATATTCAGCATGGGTCCAATTCCTGATCAAACAACCGATTCAAGTGCACGCCAGGCTCGCGCCAGTATTCATCTGCATGCAGGAAAGCAGTTTTGAATCGTAATGAATTCAATCGCATGCGAAAACAGGCATGAATTATGCACCTTGTATAAAAACCCGCCAGTGGCGGGTTTGAATCGATCAGGCCAGCCGTTCGGCCAACGCCGATCCAAGCTCGGTCGGCGAGCGCACCGTGGTCACGTTGGCCGCTTCCAACGCGGCGTATTTTGCATCCGCCGTGCCTTTGCCGCCGGCTATGATCGCACCGGCATGGCCCATGCGCTTGCCCGGCGGTGCAGTAACGCCGGCAATATAGGCCACGACGGGTTTGCTGACGTGATCAGCAATGAATTCAGCCGCTTCTTCTTCAGCACTCCCGCCGATTTCACCGACCATGATGATGCCTTCAGTTGCCGGGTCGTCCTGGAATAGATCGAGGCAATCGATAAAGCTCATACCGTTAATCGGATCGCCGCCAATGCCAATGCAGGTGGTCTGGCCCAGGCCGGCATTGGTGGTCTGAAACACGGCCTCGTAGGTCAGCGTGCCCGAACGCGACACAACGCCAACCTTGCCCGGCGTGTGGATGCGGCCCGGCATGATGCCGATCTTGCACTCGCCCGGCGTGATGATGCCCGGGCAGTTCGGGCCGATCAGCGTGACATCTTCGTAGTCGTTCAGTGCGGCCTTGACGCGCATCATGTCGAGTACGGGGATTCCTTCGGTGATGCACACGATGACGCGAATGCCGGCATCAGCGGCTTCCAGAATGGCGTCGGCCGCGAACGGTGGCGGAACAAAAATCATCGAGGCGTCGGCACCGGTTTCTTCGACCGATTGTTCGACGGTATCAAACACCGGCAGGCCCAGATGTTCCTGGCCACCCTTGCCCGGCGTAACGCCGCCGACCATACGCGTGCCATATTCGATGGCCTGCTCGGAATGAAACGTGCCCTGCGAGCCGGTGAAGCCCTGGCAGATGACGCGGGTTTTACTATTGATTAATACACTCATGCCTAAATTCCTGTTGTTCGCTTACGCAGCCGCTTCAACGGCCTTGCGTGCGCCGTCGTTCAAATCGTCAGCCGGGATGATGGCCATACCGCTGTCAGCCAGGAGCTGCTTGCCCTGCTCGACATTGGTGCCCTCGAGACGCACAACAACCGGCACCTCGACGCCAATCTCGCGCACCGCGCTGATGATGCCGTCGGCAATCAGATCGCAGCGCACGATGCCGCCAAAGATGTTGACCAGGATGGCCTTGACGTTGTCCGAGGCCAGGATCAGCTTGAAGGCTTCGGTGACGCGTTCTTTGGTCGCGCCGCCGCCGACGTCGAGGAAATTGGCCGGTTCTCCACCAGCCAGCTTGATCACGTCCATCGTGGCCATGGCCAGGCCGGCACCATTGACCATGCAGGCAATCGTGCCATCCAGCGTGACGTAGTTCAGATCATGCTTGCTGGCCGCCAGCTCGGTCGGATCTTCCTGGGCTTCGTCGCGCATCGCGGCCAGATCCGGATGGCGGAACAACGCGCTGCCATCGGCGTTGATCTTGGCATCCAGCGCGATCAGATCGCCTTCGTTATCGATGATCAGCGGGTTGACCTCGACAATGGCCAGATCCTTTTCGATAAACAATCGATACAGGCCGTCCATGATCTTGCCGAGCTGACGAACCTGCTTGGCATTCAGACCCATACCGAAGCCAATCTGGCGAGCCTGGAAGGGCATGAACCCGGCCGCGTTATCGATGGCGACTGAAATGATTTTTTCAGGGGCTTGTTCGGCAACCTGCTCGATATCGACGCCACCGGCGGCTGATCCCATGAATACGACTGCACGCTGGCCGCGATCGACCAGCGCCGACAGGTACAGCTCCTGCTTGATGTCGGTGGCTTCGGCAATCAGTACCGAGTCAACCGGTAACGCACGTCCACCGGTCTGATAAGTCTCGATGCTCATGGCGAGCATCTTCTCGGCGCATGCCCGCACTTCATCGAGGCTATTGACCAATTTAACGCCGCCCGCCTTGCCGCGCCCGCCGGCATGGACCTGCGCCTTGACCACCCATTGATCGCCGCCGACTTTCTGCGCTGCCTCGACGGCTTGATCGGCGCTGCGCGCCAGTTCGCCTTTGGGTACTGGTATGCCGTAGTCGGCAAACAGTTCCTTGGCCTGATATTCATGAAAATTCATGCCTGATTCCTGGATAGTTGATTCGTTGAGTTGTTGAACTTGGCTATTGCTGAACTAAACGCAGCCAGTACGAACACCAAGTGCCGATCGGGATGGAACTGGCTTGAGATCATCAGACATCGGATAACCCCATGACTCCGTATCGGATCAATGCAGAAACCGTATTTTATCGTCTCGAGATTGGATCATTCGGGACCGGTTTCAGCAGGCCGCTATTGTACATCGGCTGATTTTGGCGCTGGCAACTCCAAGCGCTCGGTGATCCATGCGAAACGGGGCCCTTCCCGAATGGACCATCATCGGCTATATTGTCAAAAACGAGAACCGCATCACGTTGACGTAGGCATGGTCTGCTCCTATTATCTAAGGTCAGGCTGGTGATGCAGCAGTTCACTGGGGTTCGACGCAGGCTCAACATAATAATTACAGAAGCCGGAGATGGTTGGTGTTCGCAAAACTTTTTCATAACAGTGCCGTGGATACGCATCTGATCCATCGCTCACTGAATTTTCTGGCGTTCTTCAGGTTGGCACTGGCCGTCATTATTGCCTGGGCAGCATTTGGCGAAATCGGAGCATCGCTGGAACCAGAATATAAATTATTTCTGGCCCAATCCGGCGCTCTCACCTATGTCATGGCGGCGATCGCCTTTGCATTGTTTCAATACCGTTCCTGGCACCCACCCGATGAGTTGGCCCGCTTTTCGATCCTGACTGATATTGTCATCATTCTGTTGATCATGCACTGCTTCGGTGGTCTTGGTAGTGGCCTGGCCGTGTTCCTGATTTTTTCGGTCGCCATCGCCGGTTTGTTGCTGCCGATTCAGACCGCGCTTTTCCTGGCCGCATTGATTTCGCTCGGTGTCATTATTGAAACCATCCTGAACATCAACAGCGGCAATGCGAACAGCACGATTCTTCAGGCCGGCATCTACGGTATCGCGAGTTTCGTCACCGCGCTGGCAGCTTCTCTGCTTGGGCGCTGGGGCCGCGAATACCAGCTGCTGGCCGAACGCCGGCACAGCGACCTGGCCGGACTGGAGCAAGTCAATGACCTGATCATCCGCCGCATGCGTTCCGGCGTATTGGTCGTGGACTCGGATTTCGAGATTCGCCAGATGAATCAATCGGCCTGGTATCTGTTGGGCAGTCCGCCCTCGAGCGAACGTCGACTCAAAGTGATCGCACCGCCTCTGCTGGACCGTCTGGTGCAGTGGCGCAATAGCGGTCAGTCGGAAGAAGAAAGCCTGTTGCTGAAGTCGACGCAGGCGGCCGTGGTTCCTCAATTCGTCAAGCTGCCGGGCCTGGGCGGCGAAGCGACGCTGATCTTTCTCGAAGACACCTCGGTCATCAGTCGGCGCGCCCGCGACCTGGCCCAGGCATCGCTGGCGCGACTTTCGGCCTCGATTGCACATGAAATTCGGAATCCATTGGGCGCACTCAGCCATGCGTCGCAACTACTGGGTGAGTCCAGCGATTTGAGCAAAGAAGATGCGCGGATGATCGAAATTATCGGCAATCACACCGCGCGCATGAATGACATCGTCGAAAACGTGCTCAAGCTGTCCCGTCGGGAACGGGCCACGATTGAAAAAGTCAATATCAGCCAATGGGTACGTGACCTGGCCAATGAGTTTCGCTCGCAGCATGATCTGCCGCAGGTGCGGCTGAAAGTGGAAGCACCAAAATCGGAAATCAATGTGCTGGTTGATCCAAGCCAGCTCGGACAGGCTGTTACCAACCTGCTGGAAAACGCGCTGCGCCACGCGGTCAAGGATGATCAACCGCCCAGCCTGATACTACGTCTCAGCCCGATCCGCGGCCAGCGCGAAATGGCACTCGATATCATTGATGATGGGCCGGGCATCCCGATCGAGAAACGCAGCCAGATCTTCGAACCTTTTTTCACGACTCACAATCAGGGCTCCGGGCTCGGCCTGTTTCTGGCGCGCCAGTTGTGCGATGCCAACCAGGCACCGCTGGAGTATGTTGAGATGCCCAACGCCGGGGCCTGTTTCCGCATTCTTTTGCAGCGACAGGATACGATGGAAGATCGTATTGACCCCATTCGCCGGGTCAGTTTCCAGTCCGGCTAACAATCTTGTAATCATTCACCAATACAGTACTGACTTATGGAACAAACGCCACCCCATGCTCTCGTCGTCGACGACGAACCCGATCTGCGCGAACTGCTATCCATGACGCTGACCCGAATGGGGGTCGATGTGGATACGGCCGAGGATCTGGCTCAGGCCCGGGCCAAACTGGGCAGCAACAGCTATGCATTCTGCTTGACCGACATGCGGCTACCGGACGGCAACGGTCTGAGCCTGATCAAGGAAGTCAATCGCGACCATCCGGAGATGCCGATTGCGATGATCACCGCTTATGGCAAGGTTGACGATGCAGTCTCTGCATTGAAATACGGCGCGTTCGACTTTGTTTCCAAGCCGGTCAACCTGGACGACCTGCGCGGATTGGTTCGCACTGCCGTGAAAATGCGTCGCGATGATGAAGAGAAAATGCAGCCTGCGGACGAAACGGCAGCGGATTCAGGTGATGAAGAAGCCGTCCCGGCCCAGACACCGGCAAAGACTGAAACTCCAGAGCCCAACAAGTCCGTTCAGATGGACATTCTGAATCGAATGATCGGAAAATCCGACGCGATCGAGCAGGTCCGAAAAACCATCGTCAAACTGGCACGCAGCCAGGCGCCTGTCCTGATCAGCGGCGAATCGGGCACCGGCAAGGAGCTGGCCGCGAGTCTGGTTCACGATCTTGGCCCGCGTTCCGAGCAACCGTTTGTTGCTGTCAACTGCGGGGCAATCCCGACCGAACTGATGGAAAGCGAGTTCTTCGGCCATAAAAAGGGCAGCTTCACCGGCGCTGACAGCGATAAAGACGGGCTGTTTCAATCGGCCAACGGCGGCACGCTGTTTCTGGATGAAGTGGCCGATCTTCCGCTGAACATGCAGGTCAAGTTGTTGCGGGTCATTCAGGAAAAACGCGTGCGGCCGATTGGCGGCAAAACCGAAACACCGGTTGACGTTCGTATCCTGTCGGCCTCACACAAGGCCTTGAAGCCGCTGGTTGACAACAATGAGTTCCGCAGTGACCTGTATTTCCGCTTGAATGTCATCGAGCTGAACTTGCCAAACCTGTCGCAGCGTCAGTCGGATATTCCACTGCTGGTTGAACACTTCCTGAGCGTGATTGCCGAACAGTGGGGCGAAGAGCCCAGAACGCTGTCAGATGATGCAATCAAGGAGCTCAAGGCGCATCGCTACAATGGCAATGTGCGTGAACTGTTCAATGTGCTGCAACGCGCCGTGACCTTGAGCGATGGCGCCGAAATCGGCGTCGATGACATCCACCTCGACCGCAGTCAAATGGATGATTCAGCGACGATGGACAGCACGCCGGAAGATGAAGGTCTTGATGACTATATGGAGAAGATCGAAAAGCGCATCCTGCAAAATGCGCTGAAAGATGCGCGCTACAACAAGACCGAAGCAGCGCGCCGTCTCGGCATCACGTTTCGTTCGTTCCGCTACAAGCTGGATAAATACGGTATCGACTGATCCGGGCTGCCGCCGCCTAACCTAACGCCACCTGCTCAATGATGGCACTTCAGCATCTTCAACCAATCACCTTCAACCAATTACAAAGGGCCGGAATTCCGGCCCTTGTAATTCAAACACTGGTTCCGGATCGGTTACGGATTTGAAATTGCGGTAGTGTCCGAGACCAAATCGTCAGCGGTATTGATCAGCAGCTCATCGGCCGCAGTGATGGATGCAGACACATCAATCACCGAGCCATCCTGGGCAGCAGATCCAATGGTATAAAACAAGTTCAGCGTTCGGGTAGCCGGGGGGCTTAGTGGAACATTCGGGATGGTCCAGGTTGAACCATCAAAGCTGCCGACGCTGACAAACGAATTACTCAGGGTTACATCTGGGGGAAGCGTCGATGCAATATCGACAACAACGTTGGATGCATCGGACGGTCCATTGGTATCCAGCTCGACGATGTAATTGACCACATTTCCAGCCAGCTGAGGCTCAGTAGGATTATTAATCAGCAGTCCGAGGTCAATTTCGCGGACAACGGTTGCACACTGGTCGTGCTGATCATCAGCGGTATTAATGATGTCTTCATCCGCAGCGTTGACCGAGGCATCCGCACAAAGATCGGCACCGTCACTTGCTGAAGCAGCAACCGAGTAGATCAGCGTCAAGGTTTCGTTTGTGTTGTTGACCAACGCTGGAACAGACCAGATGCCGGTATTGGCATCGTAAGAACCTGAAGTCGCCGAAGACGTGCCGGCCGTTACGCCAGTCGGCAGACTGTTTGAAATCATAATTTCGACGTTGTTTGCATTTTCATTCGAAATGTTTGAAGCAATAATCTGCAGTGCGGCGTTATTCGGACCGGAACCGGCAACAACGGTATCGTTCCCGCCACCGGTTAAAAACAGGTCCACTTGAGGCGGAGGTGGGGTGTTGAAATCATCGCTGAAAATTGGTGTTCCTCCAGCTGTGCAAATCAAAACTGCGCATTCCTGGCCGACACAGTCGTTGATGCGGGCTACGCTGGTCACGATCTCTAACTGAACCGGATCACCAGCGAGCGCACCAAGCAACTGAGAAATCGAACCGTCCGACTCAATTACATATTCACCCACTAAATCGCCATCAAGAAAATCCAGAGCAAGCACAAAATCGCCTGGTTCCGGGTCAGGCAGACTGACTACGGGCCCTTCTGGATTCAGAGCGCAGCGCAGATCATCCCAAGCCGTGTTGATTTCCAAACGCAACTCCCCCGGCAGATACGTAATGCTGCTGAGCTGGCTGTCCAGCGGCACAAGCTGCCCATCGATGCTGAGAACTACATCTGCAGATGCCAATGGCGCAAGCATCAGCACAGCTGCCCCCAAACTAGATCGTATTGTTTTCAAAGCGCTTTTCATAAAATTTAGTATTCACGTTATCCAGCGGATTCACCTCGTTTGATTATCTCACATATAGACAATGGTCAAACGAAATCAATTCAACTGTTTGTTTACAAAATATAAGGTTAAAAAAATGCTCCGCATCGAAATGGACGATGCTTTCCAATACAGAGATCGTCGAAACCCTCACCCCTTTTCGGCATGGTTTCAGCGATAATCGATCAGCGAACCAACGCAAATAACCGATTCATGCCTAGCTTATTGCACAAAACGGCTAAAGATTCCGTTAAGCCCAGCGAATCCAATGCACTGAAGCGCAACCACTTTTCCGCTGAGAACTTGATCAACGCCTTTCAGTCGGTTCGACATACAACCGAGAATCTGATCGTCGATCTTGGTCCGGAGGACCAGAATATCCAGGCCATGCCTGAAGCCAGCCCTATCAAATGGCACCGTGCACACACCAGCTGGTTTTTTGAGACCTTCGTGCTGAAAAAGTTCAAGCCGGAGTGGTCGTGGGTCAATCCACTCTATTGTGAACTGTTCAACAGCTACTACAACGGCATCGGTCGTCAGCATCCGCGCGCATTACGATCATTGATATCAAGACCTGACCATCGCGAGGTATCGTCTTACCGCGCGACCATTGACGACGCAGTGGTTGACCTGATCGAGCGTACCGACCCCACTCATTGGGATGCATTGGCGAGCCTGATTCTGACTGGAATCAACCATGAACAGCAGCACCAGGAACTGATCATTACCGATTACAAGGCCTGCCTGCCACACAATCCGCTTGCGACAGCGCTGGGGCAGACAGCGGAACCGTCTGATGTGCGTTCACCTGAGCTGGTATGGATTCGCTTCAAGGGCGGACCGGTTACGATCGGCTTACCAAACGACCATGAGGGGTTTGCCTTTGACAATGAATTTCCCGCCCACACGGTGCATTTGAACAGCGATTACGAACTGGCCCATCGGCCGGTCAATTGTGGGGAATTCATGCAATTCATCGAAGCCGGGGGCTACCGGAATCCTGATCTCTGGCTTTCCGATGGCTGGGCCTGGGTGCAGCAGCATCAAATCCAGTGTCCGCTGTACTGGTTTCAGCACGACCAGCACTGGTTTCAGCATACCCTGACCGGCAAAAACCGTATTCGTCCACAGGATCCGGTCTGTCACCTGAGTTTGTATGAAGCAATGGCATATGCGCAGTGGCAAGACGCGCGATTGCCTTCCGAGGCAGAATGGGAACAGGCCGCACGCCAGCATGCGCCACCCATTGAGGGTCACTTCGCCGACCTGCAGCGGTACCATCCTGAACCCGCCGACAGCACGTCCAGTGTGGCCTTGCAACAACTGTTCGGTACAGTCTGGGAATGGACCCAGTCCAGTTACGCTCCCTACCCGGGCTTTCGCGCCGCTGAAGGTGCTATTGGCGAATACAATGGCAAGTTCATGGCCAACCAGATGGTATTGCGCGGAGGCAGCTGCGCGACGCCGGCGGGTCATGTGCGACCGAGCTATCGAAATTTTTTCTATCCGAACGATCGCTGGCAATTCAGCGGTCTGCGATTGGCCAGAGACTGCGAATAAAATGACTGAGAACAAACCTCAAGCAGAACTGACCGAACAATCCGACGTGTTTCTCGATGAAGTCCTTCAGGGGCTTGCTCAGCAACAGCCGGAAATCCCATGCAAATATTTGTATGACGAACGTGGTTCAGCCCTGTTTGAGGCCATAACCCAGACCGCTGAATATTACGTGACCCGCGCTGATCTGGCGCTGCACCAGGCCCATGCCAATGCCATTGCCGAGCGTATCGGACCGGCAGCTCACATTATCGAATTCGGTTCGGGCGCAGGCACCAAGATCCGGCTCTTGCTGAATGCTGCAGAACATCTGCGCGCCTACACGCCGATCGAAATTTCTGCGCAAGCACTGGCCGCATCCGTTGACCGCCTTCAGCACGATTACCCGAACCTGGACGTGCGCCCGCTCAATGCCGACTATACGCAGGATATTCCAGATGAAGTGCTGCAGCTCGAGCCGCCCGCGCGGCGGCGCGTCGTGTATTTTCCAGGCTCAACCATCAGCAATTTCAACCGCGACCAGGCAAAGCAGTTTCTGAACCGGATGAAACGCATGACCGAAGCCAGCGGCGGCATTCTGATCGGCGTCGATCTGATCAAATCCACCGATCAACTGCTGGCAGCCTATGACGACGCGGCCGGCGTGACTGCAGACTTCAATCTCAATTTGCTCAAGCGCTTGCGGGACGAGCTCGGCGCCAACCTGCAAATCGGTGATTTCAGGCACGAAGCCCGTTACAACGATCGATTCGAGCGAATCGAAATGCACCTCGTCGCACAACGCGACACACGAATCCAACTCGATGGGCGCGAGTTCGTGTTTTCGAAAGGGAACAGCATTCACACTGAAAACAGCCACAAATATTCGGTTGCTTCCTTCACTGCACTCGCCCAGCAGGCCGGTCTGACGCTGATCGAGACCTGGACCGACCCCGATCAATTGTTCAGCATGCACTATCTGGTGCCGGCTGAATCCCCAGTCTCCTGAAACCGATCCAGGGGTTTTATGGCTCAGGCAACCTCTGAATAACCCAATGCCGGCTCGACGGACCCTTAGCCGGTGTCCCGGGCTCGGTTTGGGCGAGCACTCATCTTCAAAAAATTTGTTAAAACAAGCGGTGATTTCAAATCAGCGAGTGGAAACGAGGCGGAGGCCCTGCAAAGGCCGGTCCCGAAAGGTTTCGCAGGAAAAGCCCAACTCGCGCGTTGCGTCACCCGGTCATCACGATGGCTGCTGTCACTCGCGCCGCACCAGACAATCTGCGGCGTTTCCACTGAAACGCGCTGCGCGCAGACTTGTTCCGAGGTTTCTTAGAACAAGCACGACGTCATCGATGCAGCCTTGCCGCTCTGTGATCAGCACGGCGCCCGGATCATGATCTGGTTATTGACTTTGGCTCGGCGGCGGTAGCGGTTCAGGCGCCCGGCCCTGTTCCATGCGCAGTGCGTTCCGATAACAGCGGATCGCTGCCTCCAGATCACCCGCACGGTCAAGCACTTGGGCCAATGCAGCATATGCGGCCGGGTCCGGACTCTTGCGCACAGCAATTTCCAGGTGTTCCCGCGCCTGGTCATGATCGCGCTGGATCAGAAACAAGCGGCCCAGCGCAAGGTGCAACGCACTCGATTCCGAGTGGTCTTTCAAGCTGCGCTGAAGAAATTGAAGGCGCTGTGCCACATCGCCAGGATCGGCCTCGGCATACAGGTTGAGCAGCGCTTCGTCGAACTGGCTTTCCAACGCACGGCGCAGCACGACTTCATTGGCCTGGGCCTGGTCCAGCTCCAACGCTCTTCGGGCAAAAGCAGCGGCCACTTCGGTTTGTTCGCGCACCGTCCTGGGCAAACTCTTGTGGATTTGTTCCAGGCTTGCCAGGTCAGCTGCGGATTCCAACTCCCGCGCGGTGGCCAGACGCATCAGTTCGGTCGCACGCTCGGCATCGACGATGCCGGCCTTTTCAGTTGCTGGAATCAGCAGGCGCACTTCATGCCAGCGATCACACTGCTGATATGCCTGCAGCAATAGTTTCAGCACGCCTTGATGACGCTTCTTTTTGAGATGCAGCTGCTCCAGTAACCCGATCGCCTGCTCTGGATCGCCTTCGCCCATGAGCAAGCGTGCCCGGGCCAGACCGGTTGCGAAGTGTTCTTTACCGAACGGTTTGTCAGCCAGCGCCAGGTACTGATCGCGTCGAGTCAATGCCGACTGGCCCTGGGCTGCCCGGGCTGCAGCCAGATAACCGGCGGTCGAAGATTGACCGCGCATTGCTTTGGCCAGCGCCTGCTCGGCACCCGACCAATTGCCCTCGGACAAGGCCAGCAACCCCTGATTCAGATGGCGCCGATGGCTGGCCTGCTTCATTTTTCGCATGGCACGGCCCGGCATCTTGAAGAAACCTACCAGCATCGAAATCACAAGCCAGATCAGCAGCACACTGCCAGCAAGCACCAGCAGTGACATCTGCATCCGCCAACCGCCAATCTCGATCATCACATAGCCCGGGTTCTGGACCAACCAGGGCGCCAACCAGGCACCGGCGATGATCGCAAATACAATCAGTACCACCAACAGAACGCCGATCAGACCGCGCTTCACTGTGTTTGCTCCAGCAAGCGCTGGACCTGGTCTCGCGCGCCACCCAGCTCCGGCAATGGCGCTGGTTCAGGCGCCTGTTCAAGCCGTTTCAATTCCTGAAGACCGCGCGCAACCGGTTCTGCACTAACGTCAAAGAATGCCCTCAAGCCTTCTTCGGCCGACTCAATCAGCGCCTGGTTCAGCGCCCAGTCGTTCCGCGCCGTGGCCAGGGCCGCGGCCCTGAGATGCTGTTCGATCCGTGTGACTGCTTGCTCGGTCTCGGGCAGCGATGGTCCGGCTTCCTCGACGCTTTCGATTCGAACCAGACCTTCGAGTGCCTGCCCGACGCGTGCGCTCCAGCTCTGGTCCGCTTCGGGCTCGAGACGCATGCCCAGGTCGGCCTGCTCGGCCAGTGTCGGCCATTGATTGACCGCATCGGCCATGCGATTGAGCTGCCCGAATCGCTCCAGTGCTGTCAACGGCTGGTGGTTATTTGCGAAGGCCCTGAGGCGTTCCTGCTCTTGCGAAAGTGTTTCTTTCAAACGATCGAATACGGCAGAATCCAATGGCTGTATCCGCGACGATGCCCGCTGCCAGGCGAGCAATGCGGTGCTCGGGTCTCGCTCCAGCACAAGCTTGTCCTGGCCCAGCGTCAGCAAGGCATCGATCTGAATCAGCGTCAACCGCTCAGCCAGGCTTCGATCGGTATTCTGCAGGCTGCTGTCAAATTGATCGAGGCGCAAGGCAAGCTGCTCGATCTGTCGTCGTGAATCTTCCTCCAGACGATCCAGTCGAGCTTGAAAAGCGCCCTGCTGGCTGTTCTGATTTCCCTCGATTGCGGCCAGCCGCTGATTGACCCGGTCGGTTGCCGCTGCCATTGCATTACGCAGCTCGATTTCCATCGACTCCAGTGTCTCGCCCTGATCCATGCTTTGCTGCAGCGCCTGCAGTCTGGTTTGCAAACGCTCCGGTTGATCATCAACCTCGCGCTGCAGCGACTGCTGGGCCTGCTCAAGGCGGTCAACTGCAGCTTCGAGGTCGGACAACATGGCTTGGGTCTGCGGGTTCAGGCTGGGCAACGTTGAGTCATCTGCCCGGGGCCAGAAGGGATAACTGGCCATGGCCAATGCCAGCAGCGCAATCAACAATGCGCCAAGCGCCAGTGGACGGCCAGTGCGACCGGCACCTGCGGGCCTTGAATCCTCAGCAGGTGAAGCTGTGGACGATTCGGCCCGGTAAGTTGAAGCGGCGTCGGATTGTTCGGGCGACGCCGGCTCAACGGCCTGCGGGTCGTCTCCAGGCTCGCGCTCAGGCGACTTGCCCGGCTGCTCAGGCTGCTCCGATTGTTTTGAATCTGTCATTGCATCAGTCTTCGGTACACCTGAACAAGATGCTACCGGATTATCGAGTGGAACGTGAAGCAGCTGGCCGTGGAGTGTTGGACACTCTCAGCACCATCCAGACCGGGCCAATGCATCGAGCATATCATTATCGCCAGCGCCATCCGCCACCAGGATTCGTTGCGCGCCCTTGCCTTGCAAATGGTTTGACAAACGCGCTGAGGAAACAATGAACCTGCCCTTCAACCAGCGCTGGCGACGATCCGGCTCAAGCGCATCCGCTAAATGATCGAATGCATTCCGGCTACTGATCAATGTGGCAACAGGGACTGCTTCGCCGGCGGGTAAATCAAGTTGTTTCAGCAGGCATTGCGGAAGCGGCAGCGCGATTCTTCGATAGATTTCAGCCTCGATTACCGTTGCGCCGCGCTCGGCCAGCGTTTCGGGCAGCAGTCGGCGACCCTGCCGTGCATTCAGCAGGCCGATGGTTTTACCCTTGACCTGCTCGAGTGCCTGCAAATTCAGCAGCGCCTCACTGGTACTTGATTTCGGCGGATACGCTGCGCTGTAGCCATGCTGCTGGAGGACTGCTGCTGTCCCCGCACCGGGAACCAGCCATTGGACCTGGCCGAGCAATTCGGGTGAAAGCTGGTCAACAGCGGAGCGTGCGGCCATTGGACTGACAGCAATCATCAGCTCGCACCGATTCAGACCTTGCCTGGTGGCGTCATCGAGTGTGTGAGGTTCCAGCTCGAAGGCTGGCGCGTGGATCGCCTGGAGCCCGAGACCGGACAATTGATCCATCAGATGCTGATGATCGGGTACGGGTCGTGTCACGACAACACACGGTATATTCATGATTTCAGAATATCACCTGGAAGATGCAATCGAATACTTGGTCAACAATCCATCGGTTGCATGTTGTTCAGTACGAAAAAGACCTGCCCGAAGGCAGGTCTTTTGGATAAATTCCGGATGTCTGACCTAACGAACCAATACACTGGGGGCTTGCGTGTTGGCGTTGGCAGTAGGGGGACGTGCATCAGTCAACTAGGTCGTTGATGACATCCGGAAAGCAAACTTGGTATCAAGTGAAACGAATTGTTACATAAATGAAACACTCATGTCCAGATGCAATTGATTATTTTTTCTAATCACTCCAATAAGAGATTTGAGTATGCAGATCTAACGTGAATGACTAGTCAATAGCGAGTAATTGCTGGCCTCCTTTGGCCAATAGTTGGTCAGCCACTCGAGATCCGAGCGATTTCGCATTATCAATAGTATCCGTCTCATCGCAATCAATCAATAGCCCAGAAGTACTGCCCAATCGTGCTTTGAGCCGCAGCTGATTTTCTCGTAGTACAGCAAGCGCAGCCAGTGGCATTCTGCAGTCCCCGCCCAGGCGCTCCACCACCGCGCGTTCGGCTGCAACCACCGCAGCGGTATGGCTACAGTGGATGGCCCGGATCCGCTCTGTCACGGCCGAATCCGACGCACGGCACTGAACGGTGATCACACCCTGCCCCGGCGCCGGCAGCCACTCCTCCAGCGGCAGCTCGATTGCGTTTTCCGGCTCGATATCGAGTCTGCGCAACCCGGCCGCGGCTAGAATCGTCGCGTCGACCTGTCCGGACGCAACCGCCTTCAACCGAGTCTCCACATTGCCGCGCAGGCCAACCAGCTCAAGATCTTTACGCACGGCACAAAGCTGGCTCATGCGACGCAGGCTGGAGCTGCCAACGCGACTGCCGCTCGCTAGCTGACCGATCGATAGCCCATGTCGACTGATCCAAACATCCTCGGCATCCGCACGCGGCAATACGGCGCCCAGCATCAGGCCCTCGGGTGATTCAGCAGGCACGTCCTTCAACGAATGCACCGCAATATCTGCGCGCCCATCAAGCAGGGCACGCTCCAGCTCTTTCAGAAACAGGCCTTTGCCGCCAATGGTCGTCAACGGTTGATCCAGCACCTCATCGCCGCGCGTACTGAGGGGCAACAGCTCCACTTCCAGCCCGGGCCACGCTTGCATCAGCTCATGCATGACAAAATGGCTTTGCCAGAGGGCCAGCCGGCTCTTTCGGGTTGCAATAATCAGGCGATTGTCCTTCATGATTGCTTCAACCAGCGTTTCAACTCGCCGCGATTACGACGCGAGATCTCGGGCTGGACGTCGGTGCCTTCGATTTCGACCCGTTCGATCCCGTCCGAATTTCGGTATACCGATCGAATATGCGACCGGCTGACCAGTGCATTTCGGTGCACGCGCACAAAGTGACCTGGATATTGCTCTTCGATCTGCTTCAGGCTGCCATCGAGCAGACTCTGGCCATCCAGGCTATGTGCAATCACGCATTTGTCACTGGCAACCAATACACGCACCGATTGCAGCGGCAAGCGGATCAGGCGATCACCAATTCTGGCGGCGAGGTGTGCGCTTTCAAGGTAAGCGGACTCGGGCTGCAATCGCTTCAGCGCCTGCTGTAACCGGCCTGGCCGAACGGGTTTTACCAGGTAATCCACGGCCTCAAGGCCGAAAGCATCGACGGCATAGTCTTCATAGGCGGTCACAAAGATAATCTGGGGCGGTGATTTCAGGTCATGAATCCTGGTAGCCAATTGCATGCCATCCAGACCGGGCATTTCGATATCCAGCAGGATGGCATCCGGCGCCAGTTCGACGCAACGCTCGAGCACGCGATCACTGCGCGATTCACAGCCGACAATCTCGACGTCCGGCATGTCGGCTAACAGGCTTGTCATCCGCTCTACAGCAGGCGGCTCATCATCGACGATGAATAGTTTAAGCGGCTTCATGCGAGGTCAGGCCATCTTCAACTGCTCGCCAAGCCAGCGATCCAGCGTGGCAATCTCATCGGGACTGACGCCATGGGCGATCGGCCAGTGTTGCCATTGGATGTTGAGCCCACTGGACTGCAGCGCCGTTGCCGCGTGTTGCCCCAACGCAATCGGCACCACTGGATCAACGCTGCCATGGCCAATGAACACTGGTGTCTGAGATCCGGCATCGGACAACCATTCCGCTCGGTTATCGGCCTGCAGCAAATAGCAGGACAATCCGACAACCGCGGCCAGCGCGACTTGGCGCGACAATCCACAGCGCAAGGCAATAGCACCGCCTTGGGAAAAACCGGCCAGCACGATCTGCTCGGGTTTGAATCCACGCTCCAGTTCACGGTCGATCAGCTGATTGACGTCATCAATCGACTGCTCGATGCCCGCGCGGTCCTGGTCTCGATCGATCTGCATACCCAGAATGTCATACCAGGCGCGCATGGCCATGCCGTTATTGATGGTGACCGGCCGCACCCGCGCATGCGGGAACACGAAGCGCGTCGGGCTGCGCGTGGTTTCGATCAGCTGCGGTACAATCGGCTCGAAATCATGACCGTCAGCACCCAAACCATGCAGCCAGATCACGCACCGCTGTGGATGTTGCCCGGTTTCCTTTACCACGCAATCCAGGATTGTTTTTTTGTTTTCTGACATATCGAGAATTCTACCTGCATGTGCAGGCCTTCTGGCACTGCTGCTGTGCTTGCTATGGCTGACTGGTTGCGGATTGAAGGGTGACCTGTACCTGCCAGAAGCGCCACCCGCACAAGCCGAACCTGATCCACAGGCCAACGAGAATGAAGATGACGATGCAACGCGTCCCTGAACCGGAGCTGATGGATGCGCCCGATCAGGTACAGGCTTACAGCGAAGCCGATTTCGCCGAGTCCAACCGCTTGTTCGTCGACCAACTGCTGCACATGCCGTCGGTTCTACAATTCCAAACTCGACCCGTTCGTTTGGTCGACCTGGGCTGCGGTCCGGGCGATATCTGTTTGCGACTGGCCAGGCAGCGGCCGGACTGGACCATTCAGGGTGTTGATGCGGGGGCCAATATGTTGAAATCCGCCGAAGCCGCAGCACGGCTTCAATCGATGAACAATCGAGTGGAATTCAAATTCGCCCACCTGCCTGATCCATCCCTTCCGCAGCAGCATTATCAGATCGTACTGTCGAACAGTCTGCTGCATCATTTACCGGACCCATCAGTTCTTTGGAACAGTATCAAGCAGCTCGGCGCTACTGGTGCTTCTGTTCAGGTCATGGACCTGGAACGACCGGCCAGCGAAGACCAGGCAGATCAACTCGTGCAACGCTATGCCGAACACGCGCCTGACGTGCTGAAACAGGATTTCTTCAATAGCCTCAAAGCCGCCTGGACGCTGGATGAAGTGCAAGCGCAGGTTCGCGCAGCCGGACTCACGCTGGAGGTGCAGCGCATCAGCGACCGCCACTGGATCGCGCAGGGACAGCTTGACCACTGAACACGGCACCATGACTGAACTTTCCGGACTGCATTTTTACAAGCTGGAAGCGCTCGGCAATGACTTCATGCTGGTCGACCAGCGAACACAGACGGCGACGTTCAGCCCTGGACAGATTGATCAGCTCGGCGATCGCAGAACCGGCGTTGGCTTCGATCAGTTGCTGTTGCTGAACCACGCACTCGACCCGACCGACTCATCTGCAGAACCGGTCGCGCTGAAGCTAACCATTTTCAACTGTGACGGCACTGCGGCCGAACAATGCGGCAACGGGCTCCGAGCCATTGCGCTATGGCTCGACCGCCGCGGCCAGCTCGAGACCAACCATCAGCTTCAAACGCCGGCAGGCATTTCAACGCTGTCCCGCGCCAGACATCAACGCTATACGGCAAGCCTTCCCGGAGTGAAGCGGATTGAACAAGCCGAGCTGCCGGCGCTGCCCGATCAAGCGCTACACGCGGACTTGATCCTCCTGGGCAACCCGCATCTGGTGATCCACTGGCCTGAACCGGCCAGTGAGGCAACGCTGATCGAAGTCGCCCGCTTCGTCCAGAACCAGCCCGGCTGGCACAATCGCTGCAACATCGGCCTGGCCTGCTTGCAGGCGTCAGATGATCCAACGGGTTCAGGCGTTGTCGAGTTGCGCGTGTTCGAGCGCGGCGCTGCTGCGACCCGTGCCTGCGGCAGCGGCGCCTGTGCTGCGGCGGTCAGTCTGTTGCTCAGGCATTCGTTGAATACACCACTCCAGGTCATACAGCCGGGCGGCGGGGTTATGGTAGATTGGGATGTGGATCAAGAACTGGTCTATTTGACCGGACCGGCACGTTTTCTTTATGAGGGTCGCCTTGCATGACTGACGCACAACTGGATGCGGATCGTATTCGAACCTGGCTGGAACAACACCCCGATTTCCTGGCACAACACCCCGAATTGCTCGACGGTCTGGAACTGCCAGCGAGTGACGAGTCGGTGACCTCGCTGATCGGCTATCAGAATCAACGGTTGATCGAACAGAACAGGCAGCTCAAACATCAGCTTGAACATCTCAGCGGCATTGCCGGTCAGAATGAAAAGTTGATGCAGCGCCTGCACAAGTTGACCCTGCACCTATCCAGCACGTCCGATCTGACCGATTTTATCGAGCGATTGGGCGATGCCTTGCGTGACGATTTTGACGCCGATACGATTGGGCTTCTGCTGCGCCAGGCGCCAAACGATGTCTTTGATCATGCGTTGGTCCACCAGCTCGACGATGAACAACCGGACTGGGTGCAGTCACTGATCAAGCAACAGACACCCTATTGCGGACGTCTGACGCAGGCCAAGCGCAAACACCTGCTGGCCGACGAGGCCGATCAGATCACTTCGGCGGCGCTGGTGCCGTTGGACGATCAGGGCCTGCTGTTGATTGGCGCGCGATCGGCCGAACGGTTCCACCCCGACATGGGCACGCTGTTTCTTGATCTGCTGGGTGAAACCGTCCGCGTGCAGCTCGGTCTGCTGATCGGGGAACAGCCCTCGCGGCGCAGTGCCTGAATCCAGTACCGCAGAACATGACCCCGCCGATGGCAATTCGCCGGATGACATTGGCAAGCACATCCAGCACTTTCTCGATACCTGTCGCGCAGCCGGGCGCCTGAGTGCTGCAAGTCAGGAGGCCTATCGACGGGATCTGGAGAAATTCGCTGCCTGGTGCAAGCACCAGCAGCTCGATAGACCCGACTCGATCGACGCCCAGCACCTGCGCAGCTTCGCTGCACGAGAGGCTCGCCAGGGCTTGAGCCCACGATCCATCCAGCGACGGTTGTCGGCCTTGCGCAAGTGGTTTGGCTTCCTGGCCGAGCGCAGCATCATCCAGACCAACCCGGCTGCCGATCTGCGCGCACCCCGAGCCCGCCGAAAACTTCCGCGCACGCTCGATCCCGACCAGGTACTGCAGTTGATAGACCTACCCGGAGACCGGCCTCTGGATATTCGCGATCGCGCCATGCTGGAGCTTTGCTATTCCTCGGGACTGCGCGTCAGTGAGCTGGCCGACGCGCGTTGGGAACGGATGGATCTCGAACAGGGCCTGCTCCGCGTCATCGGCAAGGGCGACAAGGAGCGCCTGGTGCCGATCGGACGACATGCCATTTCAGCATTGCAAGCCTGGCGCTGCGAACAAGGCAATCAGCCTGGTGAGCCACCAACACGGGTATTCACGTCGCTGAAGGGTAAGGCAATGACGGTGCGCGCCATTCAGAAACGCTTTGATGTGCGTGCTCGCCAGCAGGGTCTGGGCCAGTCCGTACATCCGCACCAGCTGCGTCACTCGTTTGCCTCGCATATCCTGGAGTCGTCGGGCGATTTACGCGCCGTGCAGGAACTGTTGGGACATGCCAATTTGTCGACCACGCAAATCTATACGCATCTTGATTTTCAGCATCTGGCCGAGGTCTATGACCGAACGCATCCCCGGGCACGCAAATCACGCAGCAATGACTGATAGCACCAAGCGGTATTGAATGGCATGATGCGACTTCGAGGCGTGCCTCGGAACCTGTTGATTCAAGCGTCTCCGGCCTCGGAAAGCGAGCGCTCGCCCAGCGCAGCGTAGAGCTCGTCCAGCACGGATCTGGCACGGCGTTCGTATTCCTCAGGCACCTGAATGCGAACTGCGCTGTAGCTGCTTTGCACGCCGAACAGGGACGCGAAACCCTCGGAACCCAGGTGAACCGGAATGCGCTCGGACTCCAGCTTCATACGGACCAGCTGGGCCAGACTCAGGTCATACAGTTTGTCGATGGTTTTCAGGGCCATGCAGTTCATCTCGGTTGCGCGCGAGTGGACCGTTAAAATAGCAGTTCAGCATCAACAACACAGCATGAGGAATTGATTTGAGCACACACTCCATACTGATCGGCAAAGGCGCGGATTCCATCCACCTGTTGGGTGAATACGCCAATCGTCACGGCTTGATCGCCGGAGCTACCGGTACCGGCAAGACCGTCACGTTGATGTTGATGGCCGAAGGTTTTTCCAGGATGGGCGTCCCGGTTTTCGTTGCCGACGCCAAAGGGGACATCGCCGGCCTGGCCGCGGCCGGCTCGCCGCATCCCAAGATTGATGAACGACTTGAAATTATTGGTATCGAGAATTACCGGCAACAGGCCAATCCAGTGGTGCTTTGGGACCTTTGGGCCAAGTCCGGCCACCCTATTCGCACCACGATGACCGAAATCGGCCCGACCCTGCTGGCCCGCATGTTGGAATTGAACGACACCCAGGAAGGCGTGCTGAACGTCGTGTTTCGCGTAGCCGATGAATCGGGCCTGCTGTTGCTGGATCTCGATGACCTGCGCGCCCTGCTCAACCACGTGCAGGAAAACCGTAAGCAGATCAGTACTGAATACGGGCTGGTCAATACGGCCAGCATCGGCGCAATTCAGCGCGCACTGCTGCGTCTTGAAGCCGATGGCGGTAGCGCCTTTTTTGGCGAACCCGCACTGGAATTGAGCGACCTGATGCGCCAGGACCTGTCCGGACAGGGGGTCATCAACATTCTGAGCGCAGAATCGCTGATACTGAAACCGAGACTCTATTCCAGCTTTCTGCTGTGGCTGCTGTCCGAGCTGTTCGAGCAGTTACCCGAAGTCGGCGACCTGGACAAGCCCAGGCTGGTGTTCTTTTTCGACGAAGCACACCTGCTGTTCGACGACTGTCCGAAGGCGCTGCTGCAGCGCGTGGAACAGGTGGTTCGACTGATCCGCTCCAAGGGTGTTGGCGTGTATTTCTGCACCCAGAATCCGGACGATGTGCCCGACGACGTGCTCGGCCAATTGGGCAACCGGGTCCAGCATGCGCTGCGCGCATTTACGCCGCGTGACCAGAAAGCCGTGCGTGCGGCGGCTGAAACCTTTGTGCCGAATCCGTCCATCGACGTGGTTGAAACCATTACCACGCTTGGCGTGGGTGAAGCGCTGGTATCGATGTTGGCCAACAAGGGTGTACCCCAGCCGGTCGATCAGACCCTGATTGCGCCACCCGGCTGCCGTATGGGTGTCATTTCAGAAGAAGAGCGCGCCGCCGTACTGCAGCGCAGTCCGGTCGGGCCGAAATATGACACGCCGATTGACCGCGATTCCGCGCATGAAATGCTGGCTCGCCGGGCTGAACAGGCCGCTCAGGCCGCCGAGGACCAGGCACAAGCCGATCAAGCGGCCAAAGCAGAAGCCGAGGCACGCAAAGCCGCCGCACGAGCCAGCAAGCCCAAGCGCCGCAGTGGGCGGCAATCGGCCGGTGAAGCGTTCTTGAAGTCCACCATGCGTTCGATCGGCACGACCATCGGACGCGAACTGTCACGCGGCTTGCTCGGCAGCCTGCTTGGTCGTCGCTGATCAGGTTCATCACGCGCAGCGCGAACGCAAACCCGGGCCTGAATTGATCATCTGCGCCTGTTCGTCCGCTTGAGGCGGCAGACCATTGGCCCCATGTGTTGAGTTCTAAGCTTATTTGAACTCATTCGCCAAGGATTCCGCATGGATCATTCACGTAGCGATCAACTGTACGGTACGACCATCGTGTCTGTTCGACGCGGCAACCAGGTCGTACTCGGCGGCGATGGCCAGGTCACGCTCGGCAACACCATCATGAAAGCCAATGCGCGCAAAGTGCGCAAACTCTACCGCAATGAAGTCATTGCCGGATTCGCCGGTGCCACAGCCGATGCATTCACGCTGTTCGAGCGCTTCGAGAGCAAGCTGGAGCAACATTCCGGACACTTGACCCGGGCCGCGGTTGAACTGGCCAAGGACTGGCGCACCGATCGCATGTTGCGTCGGCTCGAAGCCCTGCTGGCCGTGGCCAACCATGAAGCCTCATTGATCATCTCCGGCAACGGTGACGTGATTGAACCGGAAGAGGGACTGATTGCCATAGGCTCAGGCGGGCCGTTTGCACAGGCCGCCGCCATGGCCATGATGCGTCACTCGGATGCCGATGCCGAAGCGATCTGCCGCGAAGCCCTGACCATCGCCGGCGAAATCTGCATCTATACCAACCAGAACCACACCATCGAAACGCTGGCTATCGAATCGTAAGGAATGCATTGATGTCATATATGACGCCACGAGAAATTGTCCAGGAATTGGACCGCCACATCATCGGCCAGTCCGACGCCAAGCGCGCAGTTGCCATTGCATTGCGCAACCGGTGGCGTCGCATGCAGGTCGATGAAAAGCTTCGCCCGGAAATCACGCCCAAGAACATTCTGATGATCGGCCCGACCGGCGTTGGCAAAACCGAAATCGCCCGACGCCTGGCGGCCCTTGCACGCGCACCCTTTGTCAAAGTCGAAGCCACCAAATTCACCGAAGTCGGATACGTCGGCAAGGACGTCGAATCGATCGTGCGCGACCTGGTCGAAAGCTCCGTCAAGATGGCGCGTGAATCCGCCATGGAAGGCGTGCGGTCACGTGCTGAAGATGCCGCCGTGGAGCGCATCGTCGATCTTCTGCTGCCGCGACGCCAGACCACAGGCTTTGCCAACAGCCCCGAAGAGCCGGTTGAACAGGGTCAAAGCGAGACCCGGCGCAAGTTGATGCAGAAACTGCTGGCCGGCGAACTGAACGAGCGCGAGGTCGACGTTGACGTCACCTTGCAGGTCGGGGTCGATATCATGGCGCCGCCCGGTATGGAGGAAATGACGTCCCAACTTCAGCAGATGTTTTCCAACGTCGCAGGCGATAAAACCAAGAAGCGCAGTATGAAAGTCAAGGATGCGCTGCCGCTGCTGATCGAACAGGAAGCGGACAGCATGATCAACGACGAAGAGGTCAAGCAGCAGGCACTCGAAAATGCAGCCCAGAACGGCATCGTGTTTATCGATGAAATCGACAAGGTCTGCCGTCGATCCGACCAGGGCACGGCCGGTGAAGTCTCACGTGAAGGCGTGCAGCGAGACTTGCTGCCGCTGGTCGAGGGCAGCACGGTCAATACACGATACGGCCCGATCAATACCGACCATATACTGTTTATCGCATCCGGTGCATTTCATGTCGCCAAACCGTCCGACCTGGTGCCCGAGCTGCAGGGCCGCCTACCGATTCGAGTCGAGCTTCGCGCCCTGACTGCAAATGATTTCGAGCGCATTCTGACCGAACCCGATGCCTCGCTGACCAAGCAATACCACGCGCTGATGGCAACCGAAGGCGTGGAAGTGAAGTTTCTGGATAGCGCCGTCAGTCGCCTCGCTGAGATCAGTTTTGCGGTCAATGAATCAACCGAGAACATCGGCGCGCGCAGGCTGCATACTGTCATGGAACGCCTATTGGATGAGGTCTCGTTTACCGCACCCGACCGGTCCGGAAGCACACTGAGCATTGATGATTCTTACGTCGACGAGCATCTCAAAGACCTCGCCGCCAATGAGGACCTGAGCCGCTACATTCTGTAATCAGCTTGCGACGTTGCCGGTCTGGTCGAATGCACAAGCGATTCGTCGTCCTGCGCGGCACTAATGGCTCGACCTGTGGTCGAATAGCCCAGCCATGCGATCCGGGGCTGACGGCGTGACCATCGACAGGGTTGGCTAGACCGCAATTTCGGCAATAATGATGATCAGGCCGTTGGATCAATAGTTGCCGCATTTTTGACTTGAACCGGTATCGATATGAACATCCCCGACTCCAGCACTACCGCCGTTGAACTGCGCGATGTTCGCATGATCCGCAGCGGTCACCGTGTGCTGGACGGATTCAATCTGAGCATTCCGGCCGGCCGGGTCACAGCCATCATGGGGCCGAGCGGTTCGGGCAAAACCACGGTCATGAAGCTGATTTCCGGGCAACTGAAACCAACCTCGGGCAGCGTCTTCATCGGCGACCAGGAGATCCCTCGCTTGAAGCGAAGTGAGCTCAACCGGGTGCGACGGGACATCGGCGTGCTGCTGCAAAATGGTGCGCTATTGACCGACCTGACCTGCTTTGACAACGTGGCCTTGCCGCTGCGCGAGCACACCAGGCTGCCCGAGACGCTGATCCGCAAGATTGTGCTGCTCAAACTGCAGGCCGTTGGCCTGCGCGGTGCGGCCGAACTCTATCCACAGCAGCTGTCCGGCGGCATGAACCGACGCGTGGCCATGGCCCGTGCATTGGCGCTGGACCCGGAGCTGATGCTGTACGACGAGCCGTTTGCCGGGCTGGATCCAATTTCGCTCGCAGCCGGTGGCCGCTTGATTCAGCAGATCAATCGCGTGCTTGGCATTACCAGCGTTGTGATCACGCATGACGTATCCGAAGTATCCAAGTTTGCCGATCTGGCCTGCATCATCGCGGGCGGCAAGGTGGTTGGATTCGGAACGCCTGCTGAATTGAGTTCAAGCGACGAGCCAATGATCAAACAGTTCATGCAGGGCTTGCCGGATGGCCCGGTACCCTTTCACTACCCGGCCCCGGCGCTGGATGCTGACATCATGGGGCCCAAATAATGGATCCGCAGTCTTCAGGCAGTCGATTGACGCGCCCGATTGCCAGGCTGGGCCATGCAGTGGTCTTTCTACTGACGGCTCTCGGGCGGATGCGTTTCACGTCACTGCAGCTGGGCGAAGTGCTGCGCCAGACCTATTTTGTCGGCGTGCGATCACTGATCATCATCATTACCTGCGGTTTTTTTGTTGGTCTTGTCCTGACACTGCAGACCTACGACACGCTGACCCGGTTTGGCGCCGGTGACGCGGTCAGTACCGTGCTCTCGTTGTCGCTGTTTCGTGAACTCGGCCCGGTATTGACCGCCATTTTGTTTGCCGGCCGCGCCGGGACCTCGATGACGGCCGAAATCGGATTGATGAAGGCCACAGAACAACTCGATGCGCTTGACCTGATGGCGATCGATCCGATGGAGCGAATCGTTCAGCCGCGATTGTTGGCCGGGTTGATTGCCGTGCCGGTCCTGACGCTGATCTTCAACATGACCGCGCTGTTGGGCGGCGTCGTGTTCGGGATTTTCATGATGGGCATTGATTCCAACGTGTTCTGGGGCAATATGCAGAACAGTGTTGAACTCGGACGTGATTTCGGCGGCGGTATGATAAAGGCCGTCGTTTTTGGCTTTTTGGCCAGCTGGCTGGCGGTCTATTATGGCTGGACCTGCAAACCGACCGGCGAAGGCGTCGCGCTGGCTACTACGCAGACCGTAATCGCTACGGCCATCACCGTGCTGCTGCTCGACTTTGTACTGACTGCCATGATGCTCTAATTGGAATTGCACTATGAGATCTTCACATCAAATCGAATTTGCTGCCGGCGTATTTCTGCTGCTGGGTATTGCGGCACTGGTGTTTCTGGCAATCCAGGCAACCAATGGCGGTAGTTTCAGCAGCGGCAGTTACCGCCTGACCGCAGAATTCGCCAATATCGGAAGCCTGAAACCACGGGCGCCGGTCAATCTAGGCGGTGTGCGCATCGGCAGCGTCGATTCGATCGAACTGGATCCAATCAGCTTCAACGCGCGCGTGACGCTGGCCATCAATACCGAATATGACCAGCTGCCGGACGACAGTTCAGCAGCTATTCTGACCAGCGGCTTGTTGGGTGATCAGTACGTTGGTATCGAACCCGGTGGCTCCCCCGAAATCCTTCAAGACGGCGACAAAGTGCTGATCACCAGTTCTGCCGTCGTACTGGAACAATTGATTAACCGCTACTTGATTGGTAACACTGGAGAGGACGAATCATGAAACGCGCAATCCAGATGATCTTCTTGATCGTGTTCAATGGCTTGATTTGTGGTTCGCTGTATGCACAAAATCCTCAGGAAATTGTGCGAATGACGACGCAAGAGCTGTTTGCTGCAGTCGATGAAGACCGGCAGAATCTCGAACGGAATCCAGCACAATTGAAGCAACTGACCTACAACATACTGCTGCCGAAAATCGATGTGACCTACTCTGGCCGGCTGGTGCTGGGCCGCAACGGACGCAGTCTGGAACCGGAACAGATCGAGCGTTTTTCAGACCGGATGAGCGATATGCTGATCGATCGATACGCCGATGCCCTGCTTGAATTCCAGACGCGTGATCAGATCGAAATTCTGCCGATGGCGCCGGACGGGACCGATCGAATGACCAAGGTGCGCACTCGAGTCCGACTGAACAACGGTGCGCGCACGCCGGTCGATTATGTTTTCCGCAACACCGAACAAGGTTGGAAAATCTTCGATGTCATTGTAGAGGGCATTTCCTATGTCACGACCTTTCGCAACCAGATTGGTGAAGAAGTCCGCGCGCACGGCTTTGAAGGCATGATGCAGCGCCTCGATGACAACATGCTGGTGGTCGATGTTACAGAGGACTGACAACAACGCCAGCCTGGCAGGCGACCTGACCGTCGATGAGACGCCGGAACTCTATCGAAAGAGTCTGGCCTGGCAATCGAGCTCAATGCCTGTGTCGATTGACTTGACGGAACTGAACAAAACCGACTCCAGTGCCGTTGCACTGCTACTGGAATGGTCGAACTGGGCTCGGCAGCAGAATCAAAACATCGAATTTCTGAACCCGCCCGATAATCTGCGCACGATCGCGGCGCTGAGCCAGGTTGATACGTTGTTGGGCTGGACCAGCGAGGAAGAGCGTTGAACACGAATTCAAAAAAAACGGGCCTCTTCAGGAGCTGCCTGCTGGCAACAGTGGCCATGGTGCTGGGTGCCTGCGCGACGACAGCGCCGCCGCCTGAACTGCGCGACCCGGCAGATCCGTGGGAGCCCTACAACCGGAACATGTATGCGTTCAATCGCGCCATTGACAAGGCTGTGCTGATCCCGGTTGCAACAGGATATGAAGCCGTCGTACCCGATCCGGTCGAACAAGGCGTGACCAACTTTCTGAATAACATCCAGTCGGTGCCAACCATTCTGAATCTGTTGCTGCAGGGCCGTCCGGGTGATGCCGGCCGCGCGTTCGAGCGGCTGTTCGTGAACACGATCTTCGGTATTGGCGGCATTTTCGACATCGCAACAGACGGCAATATTCCGTACTACGAGGAGGATTTCGGGCAAACGCTGGCAATCTGGGGCTGGGAGGACAGTCGCTATTTCATCCTGCCCTTTCTCGGCCCTTCGACCATTCGAGATTCCGTTGGTCGACCCTTTGAGACTGCCGGTCCGATTCCGCTCGGTCAGTATGGCTCGTTTTTCTGGCATGACCTGACGCAAGAGCGCCCGGCCCTGATCGGCGTTGATCTGATCCAGCGACGCGCGAACCTGCTGCCGTTCGAAAATCAGATTGAAGATGCCTTTGACGAATATCTTTTCGTACGCGACGCATGGTTACAGCGCAGAAACTTCCAGATTACCGGCGAGTCCGATACGCCGGACTATGACTCGTTTCTGGAAGAGGACTACTGATAATCGGTCGACGCTGCGCTTTCAAGCGATCAGTTCAGTTGTTCCAGTAGCGTCTTTGCGGGCTCGAATTCCGGATCTAGGGTCAGCGCATACTCCAGCGCCTCGCGCGCACCTTCATCGCGCCCCAAAGCCAGCTGCAGCTGGCCGATGCGCCACCAGGCCGCCGCTAATTCAGGGTCTCCGGGCCAGTGCGGCAATTCCAGGTACTGCAGCATGGCTTCGAGCCCCCGGCCCGGGTCTTGGTTGGACTCGGCCGCGATGCGTCCCCGCTGATACCAGAGTCCGGCATGCCGGGGGAATCGAACCAGTGACTCCTCGATCAACTGACTGGCCAGCTCGAAGCGACCCTGGTCCTGCAGCACAGTACTCATGATCAATATCCAGTAGGGATCATCAAAGGTCACGTCCGCTGGCAGTGATTCGATCAATTCCAGTGCGGCCTGGGCCTGGTCCTGCTCGAGCTGTTGAGCCGCCTCGAAGACCGTCAGTTGATGCGGGGCCGTTGACTGCAGCAATGTGCGCATGGCCTCTGCACGGGCGTCTCGACCACCGGCGATGGCTGGCGCGCTGGCATGAAACTGCAGCAGGCCGAGCTGTGCGCGCACGAAGTTCGGGTCGGTAGCATGTGCTTGCTCGAAATCATCACGAACGGATCGTGCAATCCTGAGCGAGCTGAACATGCCCGCATCATTCAACCCGTCCAATTTGTACGTTGCACGTTCGAACACCAGACGCGAATACAACGGCGAAGAGTCCGGCGTGATTGCCAGCCCCTGCTCAACCAGATCGGTGGCCTGGTCGACCTGGCCATCGGCCCGCGCCAGGCGCGCACGCACCAGCAATGCATCGGGTTGTTGCGCTCGTGTCGAGTTGAGCGTGGAGAGCCAGTCACGCCAGGGCTGAAGGTTTCTCGACGCCCAGTGTGCCTCCAGCTCGATCGGTGAAAGCCGTGCAGCATCATCGGCTGTCTGCGCGTGCAGAAATGGATGCATTCCAATCCATACGATGACGATAACCATGCAGTGCAGCGTTCGCTTCATAGTGTTCCTGTGCTTAGTCAGCCCAGCGCAACCAGTCGGGTTCGAGCTTGAGAATGCTCGTGTAGACCGGACAATCCGTGCGGTGCGCGCCTGCAAGATAGCCGGTACTCATCAAAAACTCGTTGACGATCTCGGGCCCGACGAATTTGAAGTTGGACTTGAACAACTTGACCCAGCTGGCCAATTTCCGTCGATCGAGGCCCGCATGATCGGCCATCAGCCAGCTTCGAAACGAGCCATACTGCTCGCGGAACTCAACCAGCTTTTGAGCATTGACAATGGCCGCATTCACCTTGAGCCGGTTGCGAATAATGCCCTTGTCGCTCAACAGCCGTCGGCGCTCTGCCTCATCGTATGCAGCAACCCGGTCAACATCGAAATTGTCATAGGCCTGACGAAAGTGATTTCGTTTTTTCAGGATGGTCAGCCAGGACAGTCCGGCCTGGTTGATCTCCAGCACCAGCCGCTCGAACAACACGTGGTCTTCGATGGCCGGAAACCCGTATTCTTGATCATGATACGGACCGTGCCACGGGTGACCGGGCGCGAGCGTGCAGTAGTCCGTGGCGATTGTGGGCTCATCGTTCATACAGGCGCGTCAGTCTTCAAGCGGGTAGAGCTTGCCCGGGTTCAGAATGCCGTCCGGATCAAAGCTGCGCTTGATTGCACGCATCATGCCCAGTTCTGCCGGGCTACGAATCATTGCCAGGTAATCGCGCTTCAGCAGCCCAACGCCATGTTCCGCCGAAAGACTGCCATGGTGCCTTCGTACCAGCTCGAAGACTTCCGGACTCAGTGTGCTGCAGGCCGAATGGAAACGCTCCACCGACCAGTCCTCGGGCTTGAGCACGTTCATGTGCAAGTTGCCGTCGCCGATGTGACCGAACCACAAGACCTGAAACCCCGGATATCGCTGACTCACCAGCCCATCGAGCTCCTTCAGGAACGCTGGCACTCGGCTGACCCGGACTGAGAGATCATTCTTGTAGGGGACCTTGGCTGCAATCGATTCACTGATGCCCTCGCGCCAGAACCAAACGTCTGAGGCCTGGGCCGAACTCTGGCTGATCAAACCGTCAATCACATCGCCCGATTCCAGCAGCCGCTCGAACGATGCCAGGGCCGCGTCCTGACTCGCACCATCGATATCATCGAACTCGACCACGGCATAAAACGGGGCAGCCCGGTCGAGCGGAAATTCTCGTCCGGTATGCGCCACCACGGCCTCGATGCAGGCCTGATCGAAAAATTCAAAGGCTGACAGCGTGAGTTGCTGACGCAACTCGGTAAACGCCGGCATGATCGCCTCCAGCCCGCTGAACGCCAGCAGCAACACCGCATGCTGGGGCGGCGCGTCGGTCAAGCCCAGCACGGCCTCGGTAATCAAACCGAGCGTGCCCTCACTGCCGATCATCAGGTGACGTAGATCGAGGCCCGCGTTGTTCTTGATCAGCCCCTGGTTCAGGGTCAACACTTCGCCGCTGCCGGTAACAACCGTCAAGCCGCGGACCCAGTCGCGGGTCATGCCATAGCGCAACACGCGTATGCCGCCGGCATTGGTCGCGATCGAACCGCCAACCTGGGACGAATCGGCCGCGGCCCAATCAACCGGATAGTACAGCTGACGCTCGGCCGCCACGCGCTGCACTTCACCAATCGGGACACCGGCCTGAACCTGAATGCTGGGTTCGGTCGTATCCAACGCGAGCACGCTGCGCATCTTGTCGAACGACACGACGACCTCGCCGGAATGCGCCACGGCACCGCCGGACAAGCCGGTTCGACCGCCGGATGGCACCAGCGCAACCTGATGAGTCCGCGCCCATTGCACCAGCTCAACCACCTGTTCGGTCGAATTCGGGAACACGACCGCAGACGGCGCGGCGGGCCAGAACCGTGTCCAGTCCTGACCGTAGTGAAGCAAGGATTCATCGTCCAGCAGCGTCTGAAAATGATCAGGCAGGGTGGGCAGCGGACTATTCATTCGGATGCATTCGAGGCGATTGGTTCAGGCACAACGCTATTATGCCGGTATGCTTCGACTATAGTGTCCACCCAAGCGATTCAGGATTCAACAAAACGAATGTCCGAACCATCCCGAAGCTATTCGCTGGCCAAGGAGAAAATCCGCGTGCTGCTGCTGGAAGGCATTCATGAGAGTGCCGCCGAGCAGTTTTTCAACGCCGGCTACAGCGACGTCGAATGTTTACCGGCCGCCTTGCCCCAGGACGAATTGGCCGATCGCATCCGCGACGTTCATTTCCTCGGCATCCGATCTCGCAGTCGATTGACCGATGCCGTGCTGGCGAAAGCAGAGAAACTGACCGGCATCGGCTGTTTCTGCATCGGCACCGACCAGGTCGATCTCAAAACAGCGCGCCATCAGGGCATCCCGGTTTTCAATGCGCCCTATGCCAATACCCGTTCAGTTGCAGAACTGGTGCTGGCCGAACTGGTCATGCTGATGCGCGGCATTCCTGCGAAAAATGCCGCTGCGCATCGCGGCGAATGGCTGAAATCGGCAGCAGGCGCCTATGAGGTGCGCGGCAAGACGCTGGGCATTGTCGGTTACGGCCACATCGGTTCACAGCTTGGCGTGTTGGCCGAGGGCCTCGGTCTGCGCGTACTCTATTACGACATCGACCGCAAACTGCCGCTGGGTAATGCCGAACCGGTCAACAGCCTGGCCGAATTACTCGATCGCGCCGACCTGGTTTCACTGCACGTACCGGATACCGACTTGACGCTGGACTTGATCGGCCAGGCTGAAATCAGCCAGATGCGCCCCGGCAGCCATCTGATTAATGCGTCCAGAGGGCGCGTGGTATCAATACCGGCTCTGTGTGAAGCGCTCGAATCGGGGCATATTGCCGGCGCAGCCATCGATGTCTTCCCAGCCGAGCCCGCTTCCGGCAACGATGAATTTGTTTCAGAACTGCGCCAGTTCGATAACGTGCTGCTGACGCCGCATATCGGCGGTAGCACGTTCGAGGCTCAGCAGAATATTGCGCTGGATGTTGCCACCAAAATGATTCTGTATTCCGACAATGGCTCGACCACCGGCGCGGTGAATTTTCCAACCGTCAACCTGCCCGACCATGCCACCGCGCGGCGCATCATGCACATCCACCGTAACGAGCCCGGCGTCCTGCAGGCCATCAACCAGGTGTTCTCGACCGCTGGAATCAATATCGCCAGCCAGTACTTGCAGACCCTCCCGGACGTTGGTTACGTTGTCATGGATGTAGAAACCGACGACGCGGGCACGCTGCTCCGCGGGCTCAACGAGATTCCGGCAACCATCCGCACGCGCTTCTTGTACTGAAAAAAGCCGGTCTGTGTAAATTCGCAGACCCTTGATCGATTGGTCCTGCAGGCCGATTGCGTGGTCCAGTGTGTTGAACCGTCGCCGGTTACAACCGTGCGCCAGGTAGGCTCGACCCGCTTGCCTAGCACTTTAGACCCATGGCAGCCGGTTGGCATAGGCACTACAATCGGGTTTGAGATCACTCAACGTAGAGCATGATGCGAGAAACACACCCGGCGGACTGGCTGCGCTATGCAGGGCTTGCAACCTGGGCGCTGGTTGCAATCACGCTGCTCCTGCTGCAGTTCCTGCCGCGTGAGGATTCGGTGCCGATGCCCAACGTCATCGGCTGGTGGTCGGCCGCGTTGCTGTTCATCCTGGCGTTTCTGCATCCGGCAGCACGTTTGCAGAACCTGGCACCGACCTGGCAGCGCCTGATTGCGCTGTTGATCATGACGCTGTCGGTGTTCGCGATCAGCTATTTCAGTCGAACATCGCTGGGCGTCATCCTGTCTACGATCGTGGCCGGTGTGTTGCCCTGGTTGCTACCCAGGTTTTTTGGCCTGGCCTGGCTGTTCGGAACAGCCCTGGTGTTTTCCATCTGGGTCGCGCTGATCCCCCAGTTCGGCTGGACCATTGCGCCCATCCAACTGATGATGACCCTGGGCCTGATGCTGTTTGCCTATGCGGCATCATCGCTTGCGCTGAATCAGCTCGAAGCCCGTAACGAGGTGCGCCGCGTCAACTCCGAGTTGCGCGCAACGCAGGCCCTGCTGGCTGAAAATACCCGTATTGCGGAACGCGTGCGCATTTCGCGTGAACTGCATGACCTGGTCGGCCATCACCTGACCGCATTGAGTCTGAATCTCGAAGTCGCCAGCCACACGACCGATGGCAAGGCCAAACAGCACGTTGACCGCGCCGGGTCCATTGCTCGACTGTTGTTGTCCGATGTGCGTGAGGTGGTCAGCGAACTGCGCAGCGAAGACCAGGTCGACCTGCGGCAGGCCATTCGTGAACTGGCCTCCGGAGTACCGGAACCCAAAATTCACCTCGATATACCGGATACGCTGTCGTTGACCGACCCGAAGCGCGCGCAGATTCTTCTCCGTTGCGCACAGGAAGTCATTACCAATACGGTCCGACATGCCCGTGCCAGCAACTTGTGGATCAGCCTGACTGCAGATCCTGATGGTCTGCGTCTTGAAGCCATTGACGACGGGCGTGGCGCTGTCGAGCTGTTGCCAGGAAACGGGATTTCCGGAATGCGAGAACGCATCAAAGAACTCGGCGGTCGACTGGAAATCATGACCCGACCCAATTCCGGCTTCCAGATCAACGCCTGGATGCCGCCGGAGAAAGCCGCATGAACAAGCCTGAAGTAGCAGAAAACGAGCAAGGCAGTCCCGCCATTCGAGTCATGCTGGTCGATGATCAAACGCTGGTCCGGCAGGGCGTTCGCTCATTGCTGGAGCTGACCGACGATATCGAAGTGGTTGCTGAAGCCGTTGATGGTGTCGAGGCGATCGAAATGGCTCCGAAAGTACAGCCGGATGTCATGCTGCTGGACATCCGCATGCCGCAGAAAAACGGCCTCGACGTGCTCAAGGAACTGCACGCAACCAAGCAGCTGCCTCCAACCATCATCCTGACGACGTTTGACGAAGACGACTTGGTATTGGATGGAATTCGCACCGGCGCACGGGGTTATCTGCTCAAGGACGTGTCGCTGGAAGAACTGGTGGGCGCCGTGCGCTGCGTGGCCGAAGGCCAGACCATGGTCAAACCGGCCGTGACCGAACGACTGCTGGCCGGCCTGGGCCGATCCAGACTGGAATTTTCCAGCCTGGATCGCCCGGATCCACTGACCGATCGCGAAACTGAAATCCTGCGCCTGATGGCGGGCGGCTACTCGAACAAGGAGATCGCGCGAGCACTCAGCGTAGCCGAAGGCACGGTCAAGAATCACGTGTCCAGCATTCTGTCCAAGCTCGGCGTCCGCGACCGCACGCGGGCCGTGCTCAAGGCATTCGAGCTCGGAGCCATCTAGCGCCCGACCCGTGGCTTCCGAATCACCTGCTCCAGATGTATTGCGCTGGGCCGAATGTCACCAGGCCTCCGTGCGCGCGCTGCTCGAGTCATTCGGTATCACGCTCGAGTCGGTTGACGCCGACCAGGCCATCCCCGGCAGCTTCTGGGGTGACGACGAAGCCGGCCTGATCGGTAATCGCTTGCTGGCGCGCGACGATACGCCGCTGCACTCCATCCTGCATGAGGCCTGCCACTTCGTCTGCATGACGCCCGACCGCCGGGCCGCACTGCATACCAATGCCGGTGGTGACGACGAAGAGGAAAACGCCGTCTGCTACCTGCAGATCCTGCTGGCAGACCACATCCAGGACTACAGTGCCGGCCAATGCATGCACGACATGGATGCCTGGGGCTACAGCTTTCGGCTGGGCTCGGCCCGAGCATGGTTCGAGCAGGATGCCGAAGAAGTCCGGGACTGGCTTTCCGATCATGGTCTAGGACAGCCGGGACAAGTACGTACTTAAACAACACTTAGATCAGCATTTTTGTAATCTGCGCAATCTGTGTAATCTGCGGTTACCGCGTTTTGCCGTTTGCTTCAGACAATCTTGAGCCGCTCAGTGGTACAGTTTTGGTTTGATCATTCAGGCCCAACGCATGTTCGACTCCTCCTTTCGAATTGCCGGTTACGACGATGAACTGGCTGCCGCTATTGCCGATGAAAATCGCCGCCAGGAACTGCATATCGAACTGATTGCATCCGAGAACTATGCCTCGCCGCGGGTGCTGGAAGCCCAGGGCTCGCAGATGACCAACAAGTACGCCGAAGGCTATCCCGGTCGACGCTACTACGGCGGCTGTGAGTATGTCGATGTTGCCGAGGAACTGGCCATCGAACGCGTCAAGCAGTTGTACGACGCCGGCTACGCCAACGTCCAGCCGCATTCCGGCTCGCAGGCCAACCAGGCCGTATTCCTGGCCCTGCTCCAGCCCGGCGATACGATTCTGGGCATGGACCTGTCCGAGGGCGGTCATTTGACGCATGGCGCCAAGGTCAATTTCTCCGGCAAGATCTTCAATGCCGTGCACTACGGGCTGGACCATGCCACCGGATTGATCGACTACGACCGCATGGCCGAATTGGCCGAGGAACACCAACCCAAGATGCTGATCGGCGGTTTTTCGGCCTACTCCAAGGTCGTTGACTGGGCGCGCATGCGCGACATCGCCGATTCGGTCGGTGCGTATTTCCTGGTCGATATGGCGCACGTCTCCGGCCTGATTGCCGCCGGCGTCTACCCGAACCCGGTGCCGCATGCGCATGTCGTCACCTCGACCACCCACAAGACCCTGCGCGGCCCGCGCGGCGGCATCATCCTGGCCAAGGGCGATGACGAAGCACTGACCAAGAAATTCAATTCTCTGGTGTTCCCAGGCTGCCAGGGCGGCCCGCTGATGCACGTCATTGCCGCCAAGGCCGTGGCCTTCAAGGAAGCGCTGGAACCGTCGTTTCGGGATTACCAGGCACAGGTCATCAAGAATGCCCGGGCCATGGCCGACGTCATGATCGAGCGCGGCTACAAGGTCGTCTCCGGCGGCACCGATAACCATTTATTTCTGGTCGACCTGATCGACAAGGACATTACCGGCAAGGACGCCGAAGCGGCCCTTGGACGCGCACACATCACCGTGAACAAAAACACCGTGCCCGGCGAGCCGCGCTCGCCGTTCGTGACGTCAGGTCTACGAATCGGCACCCCGGCCATCACCACGCGAGGATTCAATCCCGACGATTGCCGTCAGCTGGCTGGCTGGATCTGTGATGTACTGGATCAACTGGGTGATGAGGCTACCGAGGCTCGGGTGCGGGAAGCGGCCGTGGCGTTGTGTGAGCAATATCCTGTATATCAGTTGTGATTGCTCACAAGCCAACACTTTTAGACCTTTAAAGTCAAAGGCGTTCCGCCGCTCACTGCGTGAGCTGATGCGGGTTACTTTTGTTGCGCAAAAGTAACCAAAACGCTGTGGCCGGTGTCGGTGTCCAGCGCATAGCGCTGGATACCCTGCGGTGCTCGCTGCTTGTCATGACAATCGCGGGGCGAAAAGAACTCGCTGTCGCTCAGACACCTTTTCGCCCGATTGTCATCATAAGCGCCGCCTGACCCTGCGCTCCTCGGCACCGCCAAGGCACACTACAATCAAATTCAGCGTTTCGCCGCTCGCGCTTCTCGCACTTCGGCGGCTCACACGCTCACCAAAGTCAAAAAAAAGCAAAGGCAAAACGAGCACGTGTCTCAGTTGTAACGTCTTCTTAGCTAAGCGGCGCGGGCTTTATCCGCGTCCGAGTGAGTGAAGCGAGCAGCTTGAGCATTTTGTTATGCGGCTGCAAGTTCATTTTGAACAAAAACATGGCAATCACCCAAGCGACCTTCTTCTGGCAAGGAATCGAAGAACCTCTGTAACTCAGATGGCCGCGCTCCGAGCTTTCTGATGTATTTGTATTGATCAACATAGCCCAAAAGCACGCGATCTCTTTGCACCAGTTTTCGGGCGAGATCTATAGCAAACGCTTCGTCATTGCTTACTGATCTAGAAAGGTCCATTCGTAAACGAGACCCCATTCGCCTAATGTCATCTAATCTATCAAAGCCGATTTCTTTCTCTTCGCTAAAGTCCACCCAAGCCACGATCTCTTCTGCTTTGATATGTTCAACATACTTCTTAGCGAAAAATCGTTCTGGATTCTTACCTATTACGCGATGGCTGATTAAATCTGCTGTAGCTTTCCTCCAAATTTGTTGTGACTCAAATAGGTCATCCGAAGCTTGGTCTAGCATCCCAAGCTCTGCTGAGCAAAGTGCATGCCCGATTGCCGTGATTGTGAAGTATTCCTCGACCGGAGCAAATGCTCGCGCGTTTTGGTCCTCAAGCATGAGTGACTTATACTTTTCGTTTATCTCCCCAAGCGTTTGTCTGCTGTTAATAAGCAACTGGCTTCGAGTCGATGGATCTTGGAGTTGACCTAATTCGCGAATCACTTTCAATGCTGAAATGAGTCTAGCGCGCTCTTGTAACTCAAGAAATTTCTTTATCTCCTTCAGTTCCGCAGCAATCTCGGTGAGCTTTCTATCTAACTTGTTGATTTTTTGATTGAGAAACAAAAATCCAGCAGAACTGACTGCTAGGGTAAGGCCCGATATCACCATGCTGGCGTGAGCCAAACCGACAAGCTGCTTTACGTCTGCACCGATGCGGTATAACTGATAACTGTTGAGGCCAGAAAAGGCAGCGCTTACAGGTGATAGAAGCGTTGACAGTGATCCAATGGAACTTCCCGCGTTAACTAGATGTGCAACAATCTGTCCCGAATCGTTTCGGACCACTCCCCCAAATATCTTGTAGCTACCACTTAATACGCCGGCAAGCACATTGTCCGGAAGAGTTCGTGTCAGTGTATATCCGGCAAGCTCTGAGATCATTTTTGCGTTTCCAGTATGTTAGTAATTTTATTTCGGCCGCATAAC
>CAKZPB010000112.1 GCA_937138395.1 uncultured Pseudomonadota bacterium | reverse complement strand
GCCTGAGCGGTCCATGCGGATCAATAGATCTATCCATGTCGGCATGCTGCTGGTCCAAGCGCTGATGCCGGGCGCGCTGTTTCTGTTCGGTGGTTTGGTTCGGAGGTTACTTGGCACATTGAAACCAGGCATCGGAACTGATCCGCACAGCACGTCTATTTCTGCGCACCGCGTCTTGAATTGGTCCGCTTTTGCGTACTAAGCTTGTAGTCATCATCAATGCGAAGGAAAATCCATGAAAAAATCCATCTCAGTCTCCGTTCACCCTATGCTGCTGGCCTGCGCATTGCTTGCGCTTTCCGGACTTGCCTTGGCCGATGAATTCACCGAGACGCTGGACGCGGCAGCCGCGGCCTACGCCGACGGCGATATCAAGGCCGCTTCAGAAGAACTGACCTATGCCTCGCAGCTGCTGCAAAGCATGAAGGCCGGCCAGTTTGCCGACATGCTGCCCGAGCCGCTCGACGGCTGGACGCGTGAAGTCAATACCGAGGCTACAGCCGCCATGGGCATGTTTGGCGGCGGCACGACCGCGACCGGAGAATATTCAAACGGTAGCGAGCGCTTTGAAATCACGATGATGGCCGACAACCCTTCGATGATGTCCATGGCCAGCATGCTGTCCAACCCGCAAATGATGGCGTCGATGGGTGAAATCATCCGCATCCAGCGCCAGAGCTTTGTCAACCAGGACGGCGAGTTGACCGGCATGGTCGATGGTCGAGTGTTGATCCAGGCGAGCGGAAGCGCGTCTCAGGAAGACATCGTGGCGCACCTCGAAACCATCAATTTCCGCGGCTTCGACTAACCACCCCAATCCACCCCAGCCAATGACCCTGCCCGCTCATTCGCGGGCAGGGTTCGTTCTCAGTACCTTTGGCCTATTCAATTCAGGCCTGCATCTGACGTATGCTGAGTGACCATTTTCAACCCTGGATGCTGTCGATATGTACGTCCGATGCTTCGCTTTGTTTTTTGTAGTGCTGATGGGTCTTGTCCAGGCTCAGACCACCGGTGAGCCAACCCGCTTGCTCGGCCAGCCGACGCTGTCGGCCAACCACCTGGCGTTTGTCTACGCCGGTGATCTGTACGTTGCGGTGCGTGCCGAAGACGGTACGGTATTTCAACCACGCCGGCTGACTACTGCGGCCGCCGAAGAATACGGACCGATCTTTTCACCCGACGGCAACCGCCTGGCCTATATTGGCGAATACGGCAACAACCCGGATGTCTACGTGATTGACATTGCCGGTGGCCAACCTGAACGCCTGACCTTTCACCCCGGACGCGACACGGCAGTCGCCTGGCACCCGAACGGAACAGACGTCGCCTTTCATTCAAGGCGCGAAACCGATCACGGTCGATCCGGCAAGTTGTTTCATGTCAACCTGAATGGCGGCTTGCCTCAGAAGCAGATGGATGCGCGCTTCTTTCGCGGCGCCTATGATGCCGAAGCCGAACGGCTAGCCTATATCGACTTTGGTTCCGGGTACAACGGCATTTTCGGCGGTTCGGCCGGCTGGAAAGGGTATCGCGGTGGCACCACACCGTCGATTCGAATCCTCGATCTTCAGGATCAATCGATCGTGGATATCCCCGGGGAACGCGTCACCGATTTCAATATCTTCTGGATGGACGGTGATGTGTACTTTCTGTCCGACCGGAACAACAAGACGTTCAATGTGTTTCGCTTTGACACCGAAACCGGACAGATCGAACAGATCAGCAATGAAACCGATTGGGATGTGCTGTCAGCCGACGGCCATGGCGATGACATCGTGTATGAGGCCGGCGGCCGGCTGAAAATGATCAGCGCAACCGGCGGCGATGCACGCACGCTGGACATTCGCCTGAACCCTGATCTGCCGCAGCTGCGTCGCGATTGGAAATCTGCCGCTTCGAATATCCAGGCGTTGGATATTTCGCCAAACGGCAAGCGCGCCATCGTGACCGCGCGCGGAGAAGTGTTTACGGTGCCGGCCGAAAATGGTCCGACCCGCAACCTGAGTGATACCGCCGGCGTGCGCGAATATGCATCCATCTGGTCGCCGGCAGGCGACCGGGTCGCGTGGATCGTCGAGTCGCTGGACGGACAATCGCTGGTTGTTGCCGATCAACATGGCACGGTCGTCAGCACCTATGAGCTCGGCCCGCATTTTTATGATCTCGAGGCCTGGCACGCCGATACTGACCGGATCGTGTTTTCTGATAACCAGCTGGATTTGTCCGTAATCGACTTGGACGATGGGGACATCGACACGATCGCAACCAACGCACGTCGCGCCGGATTTGACGTGTCGTTCTCACCCGACGGTCGCTGGCTGGCGTACAACTGGGAACGAATGAATTTTCATGCCGATCTGGCGATTTACGACTTCGAATCCGGAGAATCCACCGTGATCAGTGACGGCATGGCCGATGTCGCCTCACCGGCCTTCAGCCCGCATGGGGACTATCTGTATTTCGCCGCATCGACCAACTCTGGCCCCATCCAGGTGGGCCTGAACATGACCAGCCAGGAGCGGCCGTATCGGGCCGGTCTCTATGCCGTGGTGCTGAAGGCCGATGGCAGCACGCCGCTGGGGCCCAGGAGTGATGAAGAAAGTGACGATGACGCGGGCGACTCCGGTGAAGAACGCGATGACAATGGCAAAGAATCCGACGAGGAAAATAGACCAGAAATCGAGGTGCAGATCGACTTCGACGGTATCGCCCAGCGCATTGTCGGGCTCCCTGTAACCAGCGGCAACTACAGCAACCTGCAGGTTGCCGGCGACGGCGCGCTGTTCTATATCGAATCGCCGCAACCGGGCTCCAGCGTCCTGCCGCCAGGGGAGTCGAACCTGGCCGAGCGCCGCTTGGTTCGCTTCGATTTTGAAGAACGTGAAGCCAGCACGGCATTATCCGGTGTCGCGGGCTTCCAGATTGCAGGTAACGGCAAGCAGATGATTATTCAGACTGCGAGCGGCCTGGCCATTGCCGATGTCGGTGAGACCATCGAACCTGAAGGGCTTGACCTAAGCGGCGTTCGTCTGCTGATCGATCCGCGTCAAGAGTGGGCCCAAATCTTCGATGAGGGCTGGCGTATGCAGCAGGACTATTTCTATGCGCCGAATCTGCATGGGCTGGACTGGGATTCCGTCTACGAAAAATATCGACCGCTGGTCGATCATGTGGGTCGTCGTGAAGACCTCAACACGCTGCTGGTACGGATGATTGCCGAGCTGCATGCCGGCCATAATAGGACAGGCGGTGGCGATGTCCATTCCGAAAGTGACATCGGTACGGGCCTGCTCGGCGCCAATTTTGAAATTGACGATGACCGCTATCGCATCACCAAGATCTTTTCCGGCGAGGCCTGGAACCCGTACCTGCAGGGCCCGCTGGCCGAACCCGGCAATCACGCCGCAGTGGGCGAATACATCCTGGCCATCAACGGCCAGGAACTGACGGCATCCGACAACATCTACCGCATGCTTGAAAGTACCGTCGATGAGCAGGTCACGTTGACCGTGGGTCCACGGGCCGATGGCCGGGATTCACGTGAGATCATCGTGCAACCGACCGATTCGGAATCCGCGCTGCGCTTGTGGAACTGGATCGAAAGCAATCGACTGGCCGTTGAACAAGCCACTGATGGTCGCGTCGGTTACATCTATCTGCCCAATACGGCCGGTGCTGGCTATACCTTCTTCAATCGCATGTTCTTCAGCCAGATCGACAAGGATGCCATCATCATTGACGAACGCTCGAACGGTGGTGGTCAGGCAGCCAACTACATTACCGAGGTGTTGAGCCGACGCCACTTGTCCAGCTGGGTCGACTTTGCCGGCGCTCCGTTCAAAACGCCGGCCGGCGCAATGCATGGCCCGAAGGTAATGCTGATTGATCAGGATGCCGGTTCGGGCGGCGACTACCTCCCGTACTCGTTTCGTCATCTGGGCATCGGGCCGCTGATCGGCACGCGCACCTGGGGCGGCCTGATCGGCATCTCGACCAACCCGTCGCTGGTGGACGGCGGGTTCATGACCGTACCGTTCTTCCGCTTTGTAGATGCCGACGGCAACTGGACCATCGAAAACGAGGGCGTAGCGCCGGATATCGAAGTCAAACTGGACCCCATCGCGACCAACAACGGCCGCGATACCCAGCTTGAGCGCGCGATTGAAGAGATTCTGGCTATGCTGGAAACCTATCAGTCGCCGGTACCGCCGATCCCCGCTTTACCGACCGAACTCGGCAAGTAGTACCCCGTTACAGCTAAAAAAAACGCCCCGGATTTGCGGGGCGTTTTTCTTTACTCAGTCTTGAGCGTCCGCTCAAAAAATGCCTGCAGCGCAGGCCAGGAAGCGGCTTTGGGCTGGGATGAGGCGGTTCGGGTGGGGTACTGCGGCGGTCCGCTCAGGCCGTGGGTGGCGTTGGCAAAGATCAGCGTTTCGGTTTCCAGGCCGGCGTCCGCACGGGTCTTTGCGATATTGGCTGCCATGATGCCGGAATCCCAGACACTGTCCCGACCACCGCCCAACAGGAACACCGGTTCATCGATATTCTCAACCGCGATACGGGCCGGTTCAACACGATCAGGATTTGCTGCGCGGCCCTCGGCGTGGGGCACGCGCATCGCGACGCGTTCGTCATCGGCTACCTGGCCGACCGCGCGTTCCATGCCTTGATACGGCACGAAGGGTAAAGGCTCGCCCTGCCAGGAAAAGCTCGAGTTCTTGCCCGCTTCGGTGCCAACGCCCCAGCCTTCCCAGATCACATCGCTCGGAACGATGGCAGCCACGGCGGCGAAGCCTTCAATCCGGCTGGCGGCTGCGAGCACAAATTCAGCGCCTTTGGATACACCATACAGGCCAATACGATCCATCTGGATATCGCCTCGCGCTTCTAACGCTGCACGTACATCAATCAAGTGATCGATCGGTATCTCGGAAAAGGCGCGCGGCAAGCCCGGCACGGCTTGCGGCATATCGCCCCAGGCCGGGGAATAATACGGATAACCGACCGCCGCATAGCCGCGCGCAGCCCATAGTGGTGCGCTGAACCGTGCCGCCCTGTCACCACCTTCCGAGCCGCCCAGGATGATGATCGCGGGCAGTGACTCTGATCCCTCGGGCCGCAGCACAAACGCGCCCGGAAACGCATCGCCCAATGGTGTTTCGACCAGTGATTGTTTTGACGCGACAACCGTTAATCGGTCTTCGAGCAATTCGTCGCCGGTCGAATCCTGCATCTGAAAAATGACTTCATCTTCCTGCAGTTCCTCAGGCGGCGCTCCGTCGACAGTACGCATGGCCCAGAACACACCGTTGATGTCAGCCGTTTTCCACTCGGCCTCGACCGGACCATCGGTTGACAAGTCAATCGTGCCGCTTTCATCCGACCGCCAGCGGGACGTGCTTTGTTGAAGTCGGTCTGAATTCCAGCTCGATCGTCTGGACGCTACTACCGTCACCAAAGTATTCGGTTCGAGATCGGTTATTCGAATCACAACCGGCGTACCCGCCAGCGCAGGATTGTCGGAAAAATGAATCGAGGGTTCCACGGGGGCTTGGTCAACGACTGCCGCACAGCCGGTCAAGCACATTGCGATCAGGAAACAAGAAAGGAAACGCATGAACAACTCCGTTTGCAATTAGGAGCCAACAGCATGCTTGCAACTAACTGAAAACCGGTGTTTTTTCCGCGAACAGGCACTTTGGTGCCGCGAATGAACGGGCGTTTTCCGTCAACCGGCCTGTTTACGTAGTAACTGGGCCCCGTTGCGGCTGGTAGCCACGCTCAGACCACCGGCAAGATGCGCCCGCATTCGGCCACTGCCAATGGCCTCGATCGATTCCAGCGCATTCAAGTTGATCAGGTGAGCGCGATGAACACGGATGAATTGCTCAGCTGGCAACTGGCGCTGTAGTTCTGCCAGGCTCTTACGTGTGAGATAGCGTTGCTTTGATGTCACCAACTGTGCGTAATCACCTGCGCGTTCAATGGCAATAATGTCATCGACCTGAACCGTGACGAATTCATCCTCGACCCGGACCAACAAGCGTTGAGGGCGCTGTCGATCGCTGACGGGTTGTGCCTCCAGTCGCTGCCACAGCAGCTGAATTGCGGCCAGCGCCACGACCAGCGCATACACGGTAATACCCTGAAAAGCCTGCCAGTAGAACGCCACTGAGGAAAAGGGTTCAACGGAAAATGAGCCGGTAAAATCACCCACACGCCAGCCCAACAGCACCGTCACGGAAAAATACCAGCAGAATGCAAATAGAAAAGCAGTGATTGGCTGGACCAGACCCTGCCAGAACCACCGCAAAACAAACAGCACGCGAAGATTCAGCCACCAGGCCGCCAGCGACCATATGCTCAATGCACCTACATTGATCAGCGCATCGATCAGCGAACTGATCAAGGTTGTTCGTCCTGCTGCGCTGAGCATGAACACGATAACGTAGCAGGCAGTCAGCACCAGCACCCCGGCGGCGAATGCCTTCTGGGCGGGATCCGCTGCACGCATTTTCGCTAGCCAATCATCCATACACCAAGAATCGATTACAAGGTCTGGTCTTCGATTATCCTACCGCCGCATCGGCTGTGCATGCAGATAGGTCACGCTGCGCCAGATCCATTCCGCCGGACCAAAGCGAAAGTGCTTGAGCCACCAGCGGCTGAACACGACCTGCAGCGCGAAAAATACCAGCGCAAGAATCACCTGGACCGAGCGCGGCAGTGCTCCATATAGGCCAATGCCATGACCATAGATCATCCAGGTCCAGAACAGTGACTGGGTCAGATAATTGGTCAACGCCATGCGGCCCGCAGGTGCCAGAAAGCGCAATCGATCGACCGAAAGAATCACGGTCGACATGTAACCCAGTGAGACCATCACGCTGGCCACCGAGGTCAAGGTCAAGGCCAGTGCCATGGTCGGTGTCGGATAGGCCCATTGCTCATCGCCCATGACCAACAGACCCACCGCACCGAGGGTCAGACCAATCAACAGGCCCCATAGTCGCCAGCGCACAAAAAAGTTGATGTGATCGGTTGGCTTGGTCAAACGACCCGAGACCAACAACCATCGACCGAGCAAGAAGAAGCCCAGAATGGAAGGGATCCAGAAAATCGCGGTTTCGACCATAAACATCAGGTCATCCACGCGTTGCCTGACGTTATCCATCCAGCTGCCGCTGGCCAGAATCACCGCAGCCTGGTCGACGGCGGCTTGCATATCCGCCATGTCGGCTTCCATCTGCGCCGTCATGGCTGTGGCTTCATCACCACCGACCATCTGCATACCGGCAATGCTGGCCGCACCCAGCCACATCAGCAGGACTGGTACCAGGAAAAAGAAAATGGACCATTTCCACAGTCGCTTTTGTGGCGTGCGCGAAAACAGCAACCACATCAGAAAGGCCAGGACGGCATAAATCAAAAGAATATCCCCGGACCAGATCAGCAGGTAGTGACCCAGACCGATCAGCAGCAGCGCCAACAAGCGTCGGAAGTATACGGCGCGATTGCCGCGGCCACGCTGTTCGCTTTTCAGGAACGTCAACGCAAAACCGGCCCCGAACAGCATCGAAAACAGCGCATAGAATTTGCCTTCGGCCAGCCAGCGGACGATCCAGTGGACGATTGCGTCGACACCCTGTATGGACGGATCCGGCCCCAGAACAATCGACTGGATGGGCGAAGTGAAGAACGCGAAGTTGACCAGCAGGATGCCGAATAGGGCAAAACCCCGCAATACGTCGAGATGGATCAGGCGGTCCTGCTCCTGCGTGGGTTGAGCTGAAGTCAGACTGTTCATAGGCATTCCTTAGTGGCTCGACTGGAGTGACTCGACTGGATCGATTTCATCTGGCGATTGCAGCCTTGTTCAACAGTCGCCCGGATCGATACCGCAACGCTCGATCCGTTGGTAGTGCGGATACTATGCCGCCTGCTTCAGACCGTCGCGCTGAGCATGATCGGCCAGCACGCTGCTGACACAAGCAGTGAGTTGCTTGGCATAGCCCAAGTGCAAAAACTCATTCGGTCCATGGGCATTGGATTTTGGCCCGAGTACGCCCGTAATCAGGAACTGGGCGTCAGGAAACGAATCGCCCAGCATGGCCATGAACGGGATGGTGCCACCTTCGCCCATGTACATGGCGGGTTTAGCGAAAATGGATTGAGAGGCCCGCTGGCAGGCCTGATCCAGCCAGTCAGCAACGGCCGGTGCATTCCAGCCGGAGGCCGACTGATCCGGCTCGAACCGAACCTGCGCCTTGTACGGTGGATCATCTTCCAGCAGGGCTTTCAGCGCCTGCGTAGCAACCTCACCATCGAGCGTTGGCGGTAATCGCAACGACAACTTGAGGGCCGTGCCCGGTCGAAGCACATTGCCAGCCTGGTCAATGCCCGGAAGCCCGCCGGCACCGGTCACCGAAAGGGCCGGGCGCCAGTTGCGTGCCAACAAGCGCTCATGTGGGGTCAGCCCCATCGGTTCGGCGCCATTGACAAACGGAAACGCCTGATGCACTTCATCACCAAGCGCATCGGCCACGGCTTCAAGCTGACGGACGCGCTGCTCCGGGATCTCGACATGCAGGTCGTCGGGCTTGATCTGACCGGTAGTTTCGTCCTCAAGCCGCGACAGCAGTTGTCGGGCAATTCGAAAACTCGACGGCACAATGCCGGAGGCATAACCGGAATGCACGCCTTCTTCGATGATGTCAACGGTCAGGGTTCCGGCCGCCATCCCGCGGAGCGAGGTGGTCATCCAGAGCTGATCGTAGTTGCCTGCGCCCGAGTCAAGGCAGACCACCAGCGATGGAATGCCAATGCGCTGCTCGAGATGATCGATATAAGCCGGCAAGTCATAGCTGCCGGATTCTTCGCAAGCCTCGATAATCAATACATAGCGGGCATGCGGGATATTCTGATCCTGCAGTGCCTTGATCGCAGCCAGTGACGCATAGGCAGCGTAACCGTCATCGGCACCACCACGGCCATACAACTTGTTGTCTTTGATGACCGGCTTCCACGGGCCCAGGTCATCAGCCCAGCCCACCATTTCGGGCTGCTTGTCCAGGTGGCCGTACAACAGCACGGTATCGTCAATCTGCCCGGGTACTTCCATGAAGATAACCGGCGTGCGATCGCCCAACTGAATGACGTCGACCTGCAATCCTTGAACTGGCTGATCGCGACACCACCGCGCAATGTGCTGGACAGCTTGATCGATGTGGCCATGCTCAGCCCAGTCAGCATCGAAATGAGGGGACTTGGCCGGAATCCGGATATAGTCGACCAGCTCATTCGTGATGCTGTCGTCCCAGAGTTGATCGATGGTTTCCGTAGCCCTGGTTAGATCAATAGCGCTGCTCATGGCGGTCTGGACCTGATGTGAAATCGGTCACCAAAAATAGCACATTGCAGCGCACTTCGCACTGAACAGGTATCCTGTCCACACCTTATAAACCGTCATTTCATCAGGCGACCACGTTGACGACTCCACGCATTCAAGATGCGCTCTACCGTATCCAGGTTGAGCAGCAGCCACCATCATCTTCCGACGCGGTCGCACTGCATATTCGACTGGATGGCAGCACACATCCGGAAGGGCCCGGACTGGTGTACCTGGGCGGTGACTACGAACATGAGTACTGGCATTCTTCAAGCGATCAGCTGCGCGCTATCGTGCTGGCAGCGCCGGATGCCGTCGATGCAGATGCGGCCGTCGCCGCCCAGTCGCTGTACCAGGAATTGATCGAGCGGCTCAAGCAATCAGACTATGCCTATCCATTGCGTTTGTGGAACTTCATGCCCGGCATCAACCATGGCAAAGGCGACCAGGAACGCTATCGACGGTTTTGCGTCGGACGCGGGCGGGCCCTGGAAGCAGCTGGACTGTCCGATGCGCAGATGTGTGCTGCCACCGCCATAGGCAGTCAGCGCCCTGTAATGCAGCTGGTGGCGCTGACCGGCAAGACGCCAGGGATCACAGTCGAAAATCCACGCCAGCTCAGCTCCTGGCATTACCCGCGGCAATACGGGCCTCGCCAGCCTGCGTTCGCACGTGCGACCGGCCTTGAGCTGGATGATCAGCGCAAAGGACTCATCATCTCCGGCACTGCCAGTGTGATCGGGCATGAGACAGCACATCCTGATGATATCCAGGCACAAACGCTCGAAGCGGCCAGTAACCTCGATGCACTGCTGGCCAATGCCGCGCGTTTGATGAATCGGAAACCACTGGAGCAGTTCAACGAGCACAGTCTGGCCCGCGTGTATGTGCGCCATGCGGACGACTGGCCACAAGTGGAGCATCTACTGCGCTCGCGCTGGCCCAGGCTCAGGCTGGCTGGACTCCAGGGCGATATCTGTCGATCCGATCTGTTGGTCGAAATCGAGGCGTGGCACTGCGCTTGAAAAGAACCGCATTGGCAATGCGCCGTAACGTCTGACTGAGCCTCACTGACAATGAAAGCGGCCATCTTCATGGCGCTGGGCGCGGCCTGACGATACAGGAACAACTATGCTTGCGGCTTGGACCAGCGACGCTAAGACCGTTCAATTCGGCTGTATCCCCTATTTTGACCAATCACCTTGCTGTTGGGGCTCTCGAGTCGCCAGCTTGCCGATTGGCCTGTCGAAATCAGCCTTTTTTCGACAGCGTTGCATCCGGTTTTCTAATGGAAGCCAGATATCCATTCGTTTTTCTCTGCTAAAGTGTGATTGATTTAACGTGTCCAGAACATTGGTACGGGAAGTGAATAACTTTTAGTAACTTTCAACCGAACCATTTTCATCATGACAATCACAATGATCCGAGAAAACACTATGAGCCACACGCCATCGACCAATGATTCTGATCTGGACCAGCTGCTGATGGATTGTGCCGAGGCCATTGACTCAAGCTTCAGTTTTGCCTTTCAACCGGTCGTGGACCTGGACACCATGCGCATCGTAGGTAACGAGGCGCTGGTCCGCGGGCTTTCGCAGGAGTCAGCCGAATCGGTCATTGCAGCCATTCGCCCTGAAAACCAGTATCTGTTCGATCAGGCCTGTCGCATCCGTGCACTGGAACTGGCCATCAAGCTGAATATTACCGGTCTGATTCACCTGAACTGCTCGCACATCACGCCTGAGAATATCGATACAACGCTGGCAACGATGAAGGCCTGGGCGCAGCGTTGCGGTATCGAGCCGAAGCGTGTCGTTCTGGAACTGAATGATCTCAATGCGTTCAACTGCCCGCGCCAATTAAACGACGTGCGCAAGAAAACGCGCGCCGCGGGATTCAAGCTGCTGGCGGATCGTTATGGTGCTTCTGAAGCGGGACTGAAACGCCTGGCCGTATTGAAACCGGATTTCGTCAAGCTGGACCGCAGCCTGATTTGCGACATCGACCGCAGCGTGCGCCGTCAAGCCATCGTCCAGGGTATTGTTGCAACCTGCAGAATGCTTGGAGTTGAAATCATTGCCAGTGGCGTTGAACGTCCTGAAGAAACCGATTGGCTGCAAAATGCCGGCATCAAGTTTGGTCAAGGCTTCCTGTATGCACGCCCGGCCTTCGAAGCAGCACCAGCAGTAGAGCAGGCCCGGGTCGCCTGATCGACTTCGATTCCCCGCTTTTTCGCCGGGACAGCTGCATTGACAGTTGTCCCGGTTGTCACAGAATTGTCAGCTGAACGAAACCATTCTGTATTGCAGGTATCGTAACTTGCAATGCATGGAATTCTTTGTCGGCAATACTGCCAGCAGGCGCATGGCCCGGTTTGATCAGTTCGAGCAGAACGCATGCCGTGCGATCAATCGCAGTTCACGCTATCGTGCGATCGCGGGATTTTTTGCTGCAGTAAGCCGGCTTGGGGATGGCGTACTGTGGTACAGCCTGATGGCGCTGCTACCCCTGTTATACGGTACCTACGGACTCGAAGCCAGCGCCGTCATGGCAACCGCAAGCCTGGTGGGCTTGCTCACCTACAAGATGATGAAAACCCGGATGGTGCGCGAACGGCCCTGTGTCACGCACCCCGATATTCTGCTGGGAACGGCACCCCTGGACCGCTATAGTTTTCCCTCCGGTCATACCTTGCACGCCGTGTTGTTCACGACCATTGCAGTGACTTATTTTCCGGGCCTGGCCGCCGTGTTGATCCCCTTTGCAATACTGGTCGCGTTCTCCCGCGTCATTCTGGGGCTGCACTA
>CAKZPB010000111.1 GCA_937138395.1 uncultured Pseudomonadota bacterium | reverse complement strand
CAATTTTTTCAACGGGCTACTGCGCGACTGCCTATCGGCGTCCGGCGGTGCTCGAAATCCTCATGTATCGATCATACACTGCGGTTTCTACGCTCCGGCGACCACCGATATCCAGCCGCTCGTGACGCTACAAAAACAATTTTTTCAACGGGCTACTGCGCGACTGCCTATCGGCGTCCGGCGGTGCTCGATAGCCGCACGCATCATATGCTGCGGTTGCTGCGTTACATCGGCTGCGGATTTCAGCTTGATTTCGAAATGTGTGTTCATTATTGCATATCGAAGCTGAATGGCCTGACGCCTTGCTGGTCGCAACCAGGTCGTTTCAATTAATTCAGACCTCTTGCTGGCTGAAAAAGTTCGATCCTGGAACAAAAGGCTTATCCCGCTTTCATGATTCGGCTTTTCTGCCGTTCCCAGTCACGATCCTTTTCGGTGCGCCGTTTGTCGTGCTGTTTCTTGCCCTTGGCCAGCGCGATCTCGACTTTGACTTTGCCTTTTTTCCAGTACATGGCCGTTGGGATCAGTGTGTAGCCCTGGCGTTCGACGTGTCCGATCAGGCGGTCGAGTTCGCGTTTGTGCAACAGCATTCGGCGGGTGCGCATCGGGTCGGCGCTGACGTGTGATGAGGCTGAAACCAGCGGCGTGATGTGACAGCCGAACAGAAATGCCTCACCACCACTCAACAGCACATAGCTCTCATTGAACTGGATATTGCCTTCCCGCAGTGCCTTGACTTCCCAGCCGAGCAGTGCAATTCCAGCTTCAAGACGCTCTTCAAGGTGATACTCGTAGCGCGCTCTTCGATTCAGTGCAATTGTGTTTGAACTGGATTTTTGATCGTTTTTCTTGGCCATGCCTATGATCGATTCCTGATTGACTATCAAGTGTAGCGGATTCTTTTTTTCATTCTGTCTTCTGTATCATGATGCGCCTTGCATCCTGTCGATTTTTTGCCATGCCCGAAGTGAAGCGTTCTGCGCTGGTGTCCTACAGTCCCGAACAAATGTATGAGCTGGTTCGCGATGTGGAGCACTATGCTGATTTCCTGGCGTGGGTCAGCGATGTAGAAGTGCACGAGCAGTCCGATACCGAGCAGGAAGCCACGCTGGCACTGTCCATCGCAGGAATGAATCACAGCATACGTACCCAGAATTCGCTGGTCTATGGACGGAGCCTGACGATGCGTATGGCCGATGGTCCATTTCAGCATTTTAATGGCCGCTGGACATTTCAGGACCTGGGGATGGGATGCAAGGTCGAGCTGCTGCTCCGCTTTGATTTTGACAATCCGGTACTGGCTGCGGCGTTCAATGCAGGCTTTACCAAAGTTGCCCGCCGCATGATGGATGACTTCTGCACGCGAGCTGACAAGCTGTATGGATAATGCCGAGGCTGGTTCTGGTGGCATGATCGAAGTCGAGGTTGCGGTGGCGTGGCCGGACCGGCAGGTTTCAATCCCCGTTGAAGTCGCAGCAGGTTCGACCATTGATGATGCAATATCTGCTTCAGGCCTGAAAGAACAGCACCCGGAACTCGACATTGATCCAAACCGTATCGGTATTTTTGCCACGCTTCGCAGGCCCGATCACGTGGTTCAGGCGGGCGATCGAATTGAAATTTACCGTCCGCTCAAAGCGGACCCAAAGCAAGTTCGTCGTGATATGGCGCGCAGGAATTCAGTCAGCCAAAGCTGAACCAGCAATTCCCGAACGAGCTGCCAATAATGGCTGATCAAGGTTGATCCGGAAGCACCACGGTATTAATCGGCTGTTCGGGCGGAAGTTCAGGCTCCTCGAGCGCTTCTTCAATGGTCTCTTCGGTGCGTTCGGAAAGATCCAGTTCTTCGAGGTAATTGCCGTAATAATCTGTCACCTGGTCGGCCTGAAACTCAATGGTCAAACGACGCATCTCCGGGTCTCCGCCGCGACGTGCGAAGGAATTGATGTAGTCCCATCGATCGGCGTGAAACGGGTTCTCAACCGCTGGTGAACCCAGCAGTGCCAACACCTGTCGGCGTGTCATCCCGATTTCAAGCTGCTCAACCTCTTCGGACTCCAGCACATTGCCCTGCTGGATATTTTGCTTGTATACAACGTTACAGCCCGTGCTGAGCAAGCAGAAGGCAACTAGAAAAAACCAGCTGGATAATTGGCGCATGGCAGAGAACTTGGATGTCACAACAGCTGCAAATGATACAATACGTTTACCTTAAATCGGTGTTATTCGAATGTCGCAAGAAACGGTTGATCTGAAAAAAGCCGGGCTGAAGGTTACTTTACCCAGGTTGCGTATCCTTGAGCTGCTTGAAGGCGCAAACCAGAAACACGTTACCGCCGATGATGTTTACAAGCTGCTGATCGACCAGGGCGAAGACATCGGCCTGGCGACAGTCTATCGAGTCCTGAACCAGTTCGAAGCAGCCGGGCTGGTGGTCAAGCACATGTTTGATGACGGTTCGGGTCGACCGGCCCAGGCCTGCTACGAACTGGACGAAGGCGACCATCACGACCATATGGTTGATATCGAGTCCGGTGAAGTCATCGAATTCTTTGACCAGGAAATTGAAGATCGCCAGGAAGAAATGGCGCGCGATCGCGGCTATGAAATTGTTGATCACTCACTGGTGCTGTACGTTCAAAAAATCAAATCTTGACCTGCTTGCCCTGCAGCAATGTCTTGGCATGCTGTCGACTGATGTCCGATGATTCCGAGCCCAGCATGCGCGCCAGTTCCTGGATGCGTTGATCGTCATTCAGCGCGTGAATTTCGACCAGCGTCTTGTGCTTATTGGCCTGTTTGCTGACTTTTAGCTGAAAATCAGCGCGCGCTGCGACTTGAGCCAGGTGTGTCACGCACAGACTTTGCCCTTGTTGACCGGATCGATGCAGGTAATCACCAACCCGATGCGCCGTTTCGCCGCCGACTCCCGCATCGATTTCGTCGAAGATTCTGGTGATGGTGCTCGAAGGATCTGCCGAGGCAATAATCATGGCCAGGCTGAGGCGTGACAGCTCACCGCCGGATGCGACTTTCCTGAGGGGTTTCAGCGACTGACCAGGGTTGGCTGAAAACCCGATGGCCACTCGATCAGCGCCACTTGGGCTAACCATTGCCGTTGTATCCAGTTCGATTTCAAACTCGATGCGCGCGTCAGTCATGCCAAGTTCAGCCAATGCATCGGCAGTGGACTGCTCCAGCACCCTGGCTGCCTTTTGGCGTGCATTGTGCAGTTTTTTTGCATGCCGCAGCCATTGTTTTCTGGCGTTCTCGAGTGCCTGCTCGAGCGATTCGCGCTGTTGACTGGACTGCTTCATCTGGTCCAGTCTTTCGGCAATACCCTGTTGAAAGTCGGCGAGTTCGGCCGGTTCGATCCGATGCTTGCGCGCCAACTCGATGTAGCGGCCAAGGCGCTGGTCAATTTCGTTCAGGCGCTTGGGATCGGTCTCCAGTTGCCCGGCGGCCCGTTCAATTGCGCTTGACGCTTCTGCCAGGTTGACTTTGGCCTCCTCCAGCATCTGAACGATCTCGGTCAACTCCTCGGCATTGCGCTGCAGTGGCTCAAGCTCGGCTTGAGCACGATGCGTGAGATGCTGCGCACCGCTCTCGTCAGCATCCAGCGCTTGCAGTGATTGATCCAGAGCCAACTGCAGCGCGTCGACCGAAGCCAGTTTCCGCTGGTCAGTTTCCAGCTGCGCATATTCGCCAGCCTGGGGCGCAAACTGATCCAGTTCGCCCAGCTGAAACTCCAGCAGTTCCTGCTCGCTGGCTGAAAGAGTCTGTTCATACAGCGCTTCAAGCTGGTCATCCAGTCGACGGTGTTCTTCAGCTGTTTGTTGAACATGCGTCCTGATGGTGCTTGGAACCTGACGATCCAGCCAGTTGAGCTGCTCCGTGGCTTGCGTCAGTTTCTGGTGCGCATGTTGGCCATGAATTTCGACCAGAAATCCGCCCAGCGATTGAAGCTGGCCTGCCGTAACAGCCTGCCCATTGATCCAGCTGCGAGAACCGCCGTTTGCAGGCAGCATGCGGCGAATCAGCAGGGGATCATCTTCGTCTGGTTCCAGCGCCTGATCAACCAGCCAGCGGCGTGCAGGATGTTGCTTGTCCAAGACAAATTCTGCCGTGATGTCGGCACGTTGAGCGCCATCGGCAACCAGGCCTGTTTCGGCGCGATCGCCCAGCAACAGCCCGATCGCGTCGATCAGGATGGATTTGCCGGCACCGGTTTCACCGCTGATCACGCCGAAACCAGCCGAAAACTCCAATGTCAGCTGGTCGATGATCGCGAAATTCTGAATAGTCAGACGATGCAGCATGGATGTTGAATGGATAGCAACAGGACAAGACCTCTATTGTATGCCTTGGATTGATTCGATCTGACCCCATGTGTTGAGCAACACTTTATTTTCAGGTTTACGTCATGTCAGATCCATCATCGCATCGCCCTGACGAGAACGACGCACAGGGCCAAGATTCCGCAGAGACCGAAGTTTCTGAACAAAATGCTGCATCGGCGGATGGCATTCATCTCTCCGGTGGCGAACCACAATCCGAGTTGGCCGGGGCAAAGGAAGAAATCGCCCAGCACCAAGAGGCTCTTCTGCGACTCCGTGCAGAAATGGACAATCGCGAGAAGCGTGCCGAGCGCGAGATGATCAAGGCACGCAAGTTTGCCATTGAGCAGCTGCTGCGCGATCTGATCCCGGTGCTGGACAGCTTCGATCAGGCGATTGCGCAGAGTGGTGAGGGTGAATCCGAGGGCCTGGCCCTGACGCAGAAGTTGTTCGTGAAGGTATTGGAAGATCATGGTCTGGAGACGATTGACCCGGGCGGGCAATCATTTGATCCGACCTGGCATGAAGCAATTGTTGCGCAACCAAATGCCGAACTTGCGCCCGATACCGTACTTGATGTACTGCAGAAGGGCTACCGATTGAACGACCGCTTGATTCGTCCGGCGCGAGTAATCGTCAGCAAGGCTGCAGAATAATTTGTTCGGTCAAGCGTTTGAAATTGCGTGAGATCAACCCCACTAAACAGGGCAGGACGCGACGATTGCCGGAAAAGCAGTAGACAGGCCCGTACGCGCTGAATTTGAATTTTGACATTGAACAACAACACTCGACTGGGAAATCGGTATGAGCAAGATTATTGGAATTGATTTAGGCACTACAAACTCCTGCGTCGCCGTTATGGAAGGCGGCAAGAGCCGTGTCATTGAAAACGCGGAGGGTGATCGCACGACGCCTTCGATTGTTGCCTTCACCAAGGATGACGAGGTGCTGGTTGGGCAGCCGGCCAAGCGGCAGGCAGTAACCAATCCGCAGCGCACCTTGTATGCCGTCAAGCGTCTGATTGGCCGTAAGTTCAGTGAAGACGTAGTCCAGAAAGACAAGGACCTGGCCAGCTTCAAGATTGTTGAAGCGGAAAACGGCGATGCTTGGGTCGAAGTCGACGGCAAAAAGATGGCGCCACCGGAAATCTCCGCACGCGTGCTGATGAAAATGAAGAAAACCGCCGAAGACTATCTGGGCGAGACGGTCAGCGAAGCAGTCATTACCGTGCCGGCCTACTTCAATGACTCTCAGCGGCAGGCCACGAAAGATGCGGGCAAGATTGCAGGCCTGAATGTTCGCCGGATTATCAACGAGCCGACTGCGGCAGCGCTTGCCTATGGCCTGGACAAGAAAGGCTCGGATCGAAAGATTGCCGTCTACGACCTCGGCGGCGGTACGTTTGACGTATCCATTATCGAAATTGCCGATGTTGACGGCGAGATGCAGTTCGAGGTCCTGGCCACCAACGGTGACACGTTCCTCGGCGGTGAGGATTTCGACAACAAGCTGCTTGACTATCTGATTGCCGAGTTCAAAAAAGACCAGGGCGTGGATCTGAAGCAGGATCCACTCGCGTTGCAGCGCCTGAAAGAGGCCGCGGAACGCGCCAAGATCGAGCTGTCTTCGAGCCAGCAAACCGAAGTCAATCTGCCCTACATCACGGCCGATGCATCTGGACCAAAGCATCTGAATATCAAGGTCACGCGCGCAAAATTGGAATCGCTGGTGGAAGAACTGGTCAAACGTTCGATCGAGCCCTGCCGGACGGCCCTGAATGATGCCGGATTGAAGATCAGCGATATCAATGAAGTAATCCTGGTCGGTGGGCAGACCCGCATGCCGATGGTTCAGAAAGCCGTAGAGGACTTCTTTGGTCGCGAGCCACGCAAAGACGTCAATCCGGATGAAGCCGTCGCACTGGGTGCTGCGGTACAGGGTGGCGTGTTGCAGGGTGACGTCAAGGACGTGTTGCTGCTGGATGTAACCCCGCTGTCGCTCGGAATTGAAACCCTGGGTGGTGTCATGACCAAGCTGATTGAAAAGAACACGACCATTCCAACCAAGGCACAACAGACCTTTTCCACGGCCGAAGACAACCAGAGTGCCGTAACGGTCCACGTGTTGCAGGGTGAGCGCGAGCAGGCAGCGGCCAACAAATCGCTGGCCCGCTTCGACCTGACCGGCATCCCGGCCAAGCCGCGCGGCATGCCGCAGATCGAAGTCAGCTTTGACATCGACGCAAACGGCATTCTGAACGTTTCGGCCAAGGACAAGGAAACCGGTCGGGAACAGAAAATTGAAATCAAGGCCGGCTCTGGATTGAGCGACGATGAAATCGAAAAAATGGTCTCCGATGCTGAAACTCATGCCGAGGAAGACAAGCGCTTTGCCGAGCTGGTCACAGTGCGCAACAATGCCGATGCAATGGCGCATTCGACCCGCAGCCTGTTGGCAGAGCAGGGTGAATCCGTAGATGGTGATCTGAAGAATAGAGTTGAAGCTGCGATCGAGAAGGTTGAAGAATCGATCAAGGGCGACGACAAGGAGGCGATCGATACCGCAGTCAACGAGCTTCAGCAGACCAGTGCTGAATTGATGCAGCAAGCCTCAGCTCAGGCCGATGCAGCGGGGACGGATGCTCCTGAGGGATCACCAGATGAATCTGGTCAGTCCGCAGATGACGTCGTAGATGCTGAATTCACCGAAGTGGATGATGACAAGAAATAAGCGCTGAACCGCATACGATGTTGACATGCCGCCCCCTGCTGGCGGCATGTTCTATTTTGGGCACAGTGTTTGAATGAACGAGTTGAACCTGGACAACGAATGAGCCAACGCGATTATTACGAGATTCTGGGCGTATCGAAGAACGCCAGCAACGATGAGCTGAAAAAAGCCTATCGACGGCTGGCGATGAAATATCACCCGGATCGGAATCCGGACGAATCGGCTCAAGAGCGTTTCAAGGAAGCCAAGCAAGCCTACGAGGTGCTCAAGGACGAACAGAAGCGGGCGGCGTATGATCGCTTCGGGCCTGACGCAGTGAATGGACAAGCAGGCGGCTTTGGCGGCGGACCTGGTGCTGGTTTTGGTGACGTTAATGACATTTTCGGGGATATCTTCGGCGATATCTTCGGTGGTCGCCGAACCCGCGGAGGCCAGGCACGCTCCAATCGTGGTCATGATCTCCGCTACACGCTCGAGCTGGATCTGGAAGAAGCGGTCCAGGGTATCGAGAAGGAAATACGTGTGCCGGGTATCGGTAAATGTTCGAGTTGCAGTGGTTCTGGCTCGACCTCCGGCAAGATGAACGTGTGTTCAACCTGTGGCGGTGCGGGCCAGGTGCGTATGCAGCAGGGCATCTTCTCGGTGCAGCAGACCTGCCCCAGTTGCGGGGGCTCTGGGCGGGAGATATCAGACCCATGCGGCAGTTGTGATGGTACGGGACAGGTTCGAGAAACCCGGACACTGCAGGTCAAAATTCCCGCTGGCGTGGACGATGGCGATCGCATTCGTTTGAGCGGTGAGGGCGGTGCCGGCGCACAGGGGGGCGCATCGGGCGATCTGTATGTCGATATCCAGGTCAAACCGCATTCGCTTTTTCAGCGCGATGGCGATCAGCTGTACGCCGAGATTCCCATTGCCATGACCACGGCCATCCTGGGTGGCCAGATCAAAGTGCCAACGCTGAATGGTTCGGTCATGCTGAAAGTCCCGTCGGAAACGCAAACCGGTCGGACTTTCCGGCTGAAAAGCAAAGGCGTGCAATCGGTGCGCAGCTCACGCCCGGGCGATCTGATGGTGCGCGTGCTGGTCGAAACGCCGGTCAATCTGACGCGCGAACAAAAAGACCTGCTGCGTCAGCTGGACGAGACGATGGAGGGTGGTGACAAGGCTGATCACAGCCCCAGAACGCGTAGCTGGACCGATTCGGTCAAGGATTTCTTCGACCGCATGGGGCTGTGAATGCACCAACGCTGAAGCTTCTACTCAGTGGCTCCTCCGGCCGCATGGGCCAGCTGATCGAACGCATTGCCGCGCAGCGCCCAGATTTGGAGATTGTCGGCAGGGCCAACCAGGACCAATGGTTCGATTCGGCCATTCCGGCCGACGTTCTGGTCGACTTTTCGCTGCCTGATTTATGCCGACGAAGCCTGGAGTTTGCGTTGCATCAACAATTGCCGATGGTCATTGGTACGACCGGTATTGATGACGACCTGCAGCACGCAATTCAGCAAGCGGCTGCGTATATACCCATATGCCAGGCCGCGAATTTCAGTATCGGGGTCGAGGTCCTGCGTAGTGCGCTGCGACAGATTGCTCGCCAGCTGGCGCCCGACTTCACGGTCAGCATCAGTGAAACCCATCATCGGGGCAAGCTCGATGCGCCCTCGGGTACCGCGATTGTGCTGGCCAGGACACTGTCTGCTGAAGGCGCACGTTCCGACGACGCCTTTGGGCAAAATCAATCGATGGTTCATGCGGTCGATCACATCTCTATCCATTCCGCGCGCGAGAGTGATGTGATTGGTGAGCATGCGGTGGTATTCAAGGGGGTCGGTGAACAGCTTGATCTGAAGCATCGCGCAACCGATCGATCGGTATTCGCGCTGGGCGCGCTACGGGCAGCTGCTTGGTTGGCCAAACAGCCTGCCGGACTGTATGCATTGCGCGATATGCTGGAAACTGATTCAGCCTGACGCCACCCTGGCTGGAATTTCCCTTAGAATACTTTCTCGAACTTCGACTGTCGTAGTCGGAACTCGACAAATGCCGTGATCGGCCTCATCGGTCCGCCGCATTTGCCTATCCGGAGGAGCATTTGACCAAGCATTCTGCAGTTCTGGCGCTGGAAGACGGTACGCTGTTTTCCGGTATTGGCTTTGGTGCAAACGGGCAGGCGGTGGGCGAGCTCGTGTTCAACACGGCCATGACCGGCTACCAGGAAATTCTGACAGACCCCAGCTACGCCGGCCAATTGGTCACGTTGACCATGCCGCACATTGGCAATACTGGCGCCAATCCAGAAGACATGGAGTCCGAACGAGGCCGAGCCGCCGGCCTGATCGTGCGCGATGCGCCGCGCCGTTACTCCTCATGGCGCGCCAGCCAATCGTTATCGGACTGGCTCAAGGACCAGAATATGGTCGCCATTGCCGGTATCGATACGCGTGCATTAACCACGCGGCTTCGTGAAACGGGAGCACAGAACGCCTGCTTGATGGCTGGTGACAGGGCTGAGACTCGTACTGCCCTGCAGTTGGCGCGCGACTGTCCACCAATGACCGGACAGAATCTGGCCAGCCTGAATACCTGCCAGGCACCCTACGAATGGACCGATGGACTCCCGGTGATTGCGTCTGGCTCGAATCAACGCGATGCTGATGCGGATCGGCCCCACGTGATCTGCTATGACTTCGGCACCAAGTTCAATATTCTCCGGCTGCTGGTTGAATCCGGATGCCGGGTCACTGTTGTACCCGCAGAATATCCGCTGAACGAAGCACTGGAACTCAAACCGGATGGATTCATGCTGTCGAACGGCCCCGGCGACCCCGAGCCCTGTACTCAGGCCATCGAGACCATTCGCAGGATCGTCGAATATGGCACTCCAACCTTCGGAATCTGTCTTGGCTACCAATTACTCGCGCTCGCGCTTGGCGCCAGGACGCTGAAAATGAAGTTCGGGCACCATGGTGCCAATCATCCGGTCCAGGATCTGCAAACGGGCCGCGTCATGATCACCAGCCAGAACCATGGTTTTGCCGTCGACGAGTCATCACTGCCCGATCATGTCAGTGCGACCCACCGCTCGCTGTTCGACGGCAGTCTGCAGGGCATTCGAGTCAAGAATGCGCCGGTTTTCGGCTTTCAGGGCCACCCCGAAGCCAGCCCTGGCCCGCATGATATTCAGTTTTTGTTTGATCAATTTCTGCAGGAAATGCGGGACGCGGGGCTTGGGATCCGAGACTCGAATATTGGAGAGATCGCGTGAGGATCACGCATGTTCGGCAGTTGGGTGTTTGGCGATTCGCCGTGCAGTTGGCACAAGACGGATACAAGCGAACGGAGAGGTTTCCTGATCAGCACAAGCACGTACTGACAAGTCAAATCCAGCGCAGTGCGATCTCAATTCCTTCAGGTATTGCCAGAGGTAACGGCAGAGCTTCAAGAAAAGACGATGCCCGATTTGTCTCTGACGCATCAGGATCCTGCGCTGAACTGCAATCGCAACTGCTGCTTGCTGGAACGCTGGGTTTTGTTACAGATGACAATCCACCTTCTGTCTTGCAATCGCACGAGCGAATTGGGCAGATGTTACAACGCTTGCATCAGTCATTAAGGCGCGCTCCCTCTGCGTGTCCCGAGTGCCGAGTCCCGAGTCCCGGAAAACACCATGCCTAAGAGAAATGATCTCCAATCAATTCTGATCATCGGCGCCGGGCCAATAGTCATTGGCCAGGCTTGCGAATTCGATTATTCCGGTGTCCAGGCGGTCAAGGCGCTGCGAGCTGAGGGTTTCCGGGTCATCCTGGTCAACTCGAATCCGGCCACGATCATGACTGATCCTGAAACTGCCGATGCAGTCTATATCGAGCCGGTGCGCTGGGAGTATGTGCGTGAAGTGATTGCCAAGGAACGGCCCGATGCGCTGTTGCCGACCATGGGCGGTCAGACTGCATTGAACTGTGCGCTGGATCTGGTCCGCGAGGGCGTGCTGGACGAATATGGAGTCGAGCTGATCGGTGCTTCACAGGATGCGATCGACATGGCCGAGGACCGTGAGCGTTTCAAGCATGCGATGGATGATATCGGCTTGGAAACGCCGCGCGCCGAAGTGGCACACAGCATTGATCAGGCGATCGACATTCAACGCCGGATCGGCTTTCCGACCATCATCCGTCCATCATTCACGCTCGGTGGCTCGGGCGGCGGTATTGCCTACAACCAGGATGAATTTGTAGACATTGTCAGTCACGGGCTGGAATTATCACCGACCAACGAGGTGCTGCTGGAGGAGTCGGTGCTCGGCTGGAAGGAATTCGAGATGGAGGTGGTGCGCGACAAGGCCGATAACTGCATCATCATCTGCTCGATCGAGAATATCGACCCGATGGGTATTCATACCGGGGACTCGATTACTGTTGCCCCGGCGCAGACCTTGACCGATCGCGAATACCAGATCATGCGCAATGCCTCAATTGCAGTGTTGCGAAAAATCGGCGTTGAAACCGGCGGTTCAAACGTCCAATTTGCGGTCAACCCGGCCGATGGTCGTATGGTGGTCATCGAGATGAACCCGCGCGTGTCGCGTTCATCTGCCCTGGCGTCCAAGGCCACCGGTTTTCCGATTGCCAAGGTTGCGGCCAAGCTGGCAGTTGGCTATACGCTGGACGAATTGGATAACGAAATCACCGGTGGTGCAACCCCGGCATCGTTTGAGCCGAGCATCGATTACATCGTGACCAAGATTCCGCGCTTTGCGTTCGAGAAGTTTCCTGCAGCCAGCCGTCGATTGACGACGCAGATGAAGTCAGTCGGCGAAGCCATGGCCATGGGTCGCACCTTTGCCGAATCCATGCAGAAAGCATTGCGCAGTCTCGAAATCGGCATCGACGGATTCGACCCACTGCCGCTCGAAGAACATCCGGAACTGGATGCCGATACGCTGCTGCAGCGTGAATTGCGCGAGGCCGGACCCGAACGCATCCTGTATGTGGCTGAAGCGTTTCGGCGCGGGATGGCGTTTGCCGATGTCCATCGTTTGTCAGCTATCGACCCATGGTTCCTGGACCAGATTCTGGCACTGATTGAAATGGAACGTGTTGTCCAGCAGGGCGGATTGAATGCGCTGGATGAACAAGTCCTCCGGCAAATCAAGCGCGCCGGTTTTGCCGATGCTGTGATCGCCCGTCTGGTCGAGACCAGTGAGCATGCGATCCGGAGCTTGCGTCAGCGCATGAATATCCGGCGCGTCTACAAGCGTGTCGATACCTGTGCTGCTGAATTTGCCAGCTCAACGGCCTACCTGTATGGCACCTGGGAAGAGGACTGCGAAGCGCGTCCCAGTGAGCAACGCAAGATCATGGTGCTGGGTGGAGGCCCGAATCGAATCGGCCAGGGCATCGAGTTCGATTATTGCTGCGTGCACGCGGCCATGGCCATGCGCGAACTTGGCTTTGAAACCATCATGGTCAACTGCAATCCGGAAACGGTGTCGACTGATTTTGATACCTCGGATCGACTGTATTTCGAGCCGCTGACGCTGGAGGACGTGTTGGCCATTATCGAGCTGGAACAGCCCGAAGGTGTCATCGTCCAGTTCGGTGGCCAGACCCCGCTGAAGCTGGCTCGCGACCTGGAGGCTGCGGGTGTCCCGATCATAGGCACCAGCCCTGACTCGATCGACCTTGCCGAAGACCGCGAGCGTTTTCAATCACTGCTCAATGAATTGGGTCTGAAGCAGCCGCCGAACCGGACGGCGCGGACACCTGAGGAAGCGATTGCGCTGGCTGAGCAGGTTGGATTTCCGCTGGTCGTGCGTCCATCCTACGTGCTCGGTGGTCGCGCCATGGATGTGGTGCATGGCGTCGACGAACTGCGTCGCTACATGCGCGAAGCGGTCAGCGTTTCGAACGATTCACCAGTGCTGCTTGATCGTTTCCTCGATCATGCAATCGAGGTCGATGTGGATGCCCTGTGCGACGGCGAGCGGGTGGTGATTGGCGGCATCATGGAGCATATTGAACAGGCCGGTGTGCATTCAGGCGATTCGTCCTGCAGCTTGCCGCCGTTCTCGCTCGAGCCCGACATGATCGAATTGATCGCCGATCAAACGCGCGAGATGGCGCTCGCTTTGAACGTGATTGGTTTGATGAACGTGCAGTTTGCGGTGCGCGATGACGAACTCTTTGTGCTGGAGGTCAATCCGCGAGCTTCGCGCACCGTGCCGTTTGTGTCGAAGGCAACCGGGCAACCGCTGGCCAAGATTGCCGCGCGCTGCATGGTCAAAGAAACACTTGAAAAACAGAATATTACAAAAGACTTGAAAAGTGGTTTCTATTCCATAAAGGAGCCAGTCTTCCCGTTTATCAAATTCCAGGGGGTCGATCCGATCCTGGGGCCTGAAATGCGTTCGACGGGTGAGGTAATGGGCGTAGGAACGAGTTTTGGCGCCGCGGTGTCCAGGGGCCAGCAGGGCGCTGGTATCCAGGCTGCCAGCACCGGAACAGCGTTTCTATCGGTACGCGACGGTGACAAGCAACCGCTGCTGCAAGTTGCAAGAGACCTGATCGAACGTGATTTTCGTCTGGTTGCAACCGAGGGCACCTGGACATTTCTGAACGAGCACGGGATCGACTGTGAATATGTCAACAAAGTCATTCAGGGCCGACCGCATATCGTCGATATGATCAAAAATCGCGAGATCGACTATATCGTCAATACCACCGAAGGCCGCCAGGCCATCAATGATTCGTTTTCGATCCGGCGCGAGGCGCTGCAGCGCAAAGTCAACTATTCGACCACCATTGCCGGTGCTCGCGCAACGCTGCGCGCGCTCGAGCACTGGGATGAACGCAACGTTCAAAGCCTCTCGGAGTTTCACTTGTTGATTCCTGCCGACTAGGAATATCGTGCCCAGGCATTGGCTGGGTAACCTGTTGAACTTCAGACCAGTACAATAGTCGGTCTGATCCGATCGAATTCAGGAAATCATCATGTCGCAGCATCCATTGACCGCACAGGGCGCAGAGCGCCTGCGCGAAGAATTGACACGCTTGAAAAAGGTCGAGCGACCGCAGGTTATCGAGGCCATCGCCGAAGCTCGTGCCCACGGTGACCTGAAAGAGAATGCGGAATATCATGCCGCACGCGAACAGCAGGGATTTATCGAGGGAAGAATCAAGGAACTCGAATCGGCCCTGTCGCATGCTCGAATCATCGATACCCGAACACTCAATGTCCAGGGCAAAGTCGTGTTCGGTGCGCACGTAACCCTGCTTGAAGATGTCGATGACGCCGAAGAAGTCTACTGGCAGATTGTCGGTGACCTGGAGTCCAGCGTCGAGCATCGACGCATGGCGATTTCTGCGCCTGTTGCGCGTGCCCTGATCGGCAAGGAAGAGGGCGATGTCGTTGAAGTCCAGACGCCGAACGGTCTGCGCGTCTATGAAATTGTGGAAGTTCGCTACGACGGACAGGAATAGAGCAGAGGCGTGTCGAACAATGATCAGCTGCTGATCGATGCGCCAGGTCTGCAGCACTGGCTGGAACCACCTGAGAAGCTGCCTGCAGGTCTCGGCCTGTTTGTTCATCGCGCAAAGTCAATTGAAATCGACGGCGTCCTCCCGGTCGCCTCGCTGCTTGGCCTTGAGCATGCCAGTCCGGCAGCGCTGACTGCCCTGGCAGATCAAGCTGAACCGCATCCGGATGAACATTGGCTCCGTTTTGACCCGGTTTATTTGATGCCCGATCTGACGGCCGTGTGGATCCACTCGCGCGCGGATCTGGATTTACTCAAGGGCGCAATGCAGCCACTGATTGATGAGCTCAGCATCATGTTCGAAGCAGTCGGGCTTGATTGGCAGATTGGTGCGCCTGGTCACTATGGGCTGATCCGCAGCCAACAGCCTATTGACTGCCATTTCGAGTCGCTGGATCAGGTCGCAGGACGTCGTCTGGACGAAGTCCTGCCGGTGGGTAAACAGCAGCTTCGATGGCGCAACTTGTTGAACGAGAGTCAGATGATTTTTCATCAGTTCCGGGCGCTTGATGATGCCACGCCACAATCGCTTGGCTTGTGGTTCTGGGGCGCTGGCTGCCTGCCGAAAACCCGACCTGCCTGCAGTGGGCAGATCATGTCGAGTTCTTCCGGGGGCGCAATCAGCGCGGTCTGGCGTGGGCTGGCCCAGTGGACGCAGTTCGAGCTTTGTGACCAGCATTCATTCACCCCGCAAGCTGGCGTTCAGCTGGTGCAGGCTCAGCCGCTGCGGACCGAGCCGGAGCTTGAGGCGCTCGAGCGAGATTGGATTCAACCTGCAATGCACGCGCTGGCAAAGGGCCATTTGCGCCAGATCGATTTGCTCGATCAGCAGCGCTGCTGGCGCATGCGGCGATGGGATCGCTGGGCGTTCTGGCGTAAGGCTGACCAATGATTCGCAGCGTTCAGGTCCGAAGACGCAGCGCAACTTCGACCGCAATAGGTATCGATCACCCGGTGCTTGCCCGCGTATTGGGCGCTCGAGGGCTTTCGGAGGCGCCGGATTATCGACTGCAGGCATTGTTGCGCCCGAATTTGAACAACCTTGAGACCGCCAGCGAGATGTTGGCCGATGCGATTGAAGCTCGTCAACGGATACTGATCGTCGGTGATTTCGATGCCGATGGTGCGACCGGCACGGCCGTGGCCGTCCGCGGGTTGCGCGGGCTCGGTGCAACCGACGTTCAGTGGCGGATGCCAGATCGTGTGCGCCATGGCTATGGATTGAGTCCAAAGCTGGCTGCTGAATGCCTCGAGCTGAATCCCGATATTCTGGTCACGGTCGACCAGGGAATCAGTTCCATCCCTGGCATCGAGCAGGTCTCCAAAGCTGGAACCCGCGTGATTGTTACCGATCATCATTTACCCGGCCCTGTGCTGCCTCCTGCTGCAGCTATTGTCAATCCAAATTTGCCGGATGACCCATTTCCGTCACGCCACTTAGCCGGGGTCGGGGTCATGTTCTATTTGCTGATCGGGGTGCGCAGGGCGCTGCGGGCAAGGGGTCAACCGGCTGAATTTCGCCTGGATCAGCTGCTGGACCTGGTCGCCTTAGGCACAGTAGCCGATCTTGTTCAGCTCGATGAAAACAACCGAAGGTTGGTATATCAGGGGTTGCAGCGTATCCGGAATCGGCGCTGCCAGCCCGGTATCATGGCGCTGCTTGAAGTGGCCGGCAAGAATCTCAGTCATGTGTCGAGCAGCGACCTGGGCTTCATCGCTGGCCCAAGATTGAATGCCGCAGGTCGATTGGATGACATCAGCATCGGCATCCGCTGTTTGCTCGCAGAGCATGAGTCCAGCGCACGTGAACTTGCCGAACAGCTGGACCAGATCAATCGCAATCGACAGACAGTACAAGCCGACATGGTCGAAGATGCCGAAGTGCTGGTCAAACAGCAGCTTGAAAAGATCCAGTCGATTCCTGCTGGCCTTTGTCTGCAAAGCCAGGACTGGCATCCAGGTGTAGTGGGGCTGGTTGCCTCACGAATCTGTGAGCGACTGCAGCGCCCGGTCATTGCAATGGCGCCAGCATCCCCGGATTCCGATGAATGGAAAGGTTCTTGCAGAAGCCCCCAAGGTGTTCACATGCGGGATGTTCTGGTCGAGATCGATTCCTTGCATCCCAACCTGGTCGATAAATTTGGCGGTCATGCACGGGCTGCTGGTTTGAGCGTGCAGTCATCCCGGCTCGAAGCGTTCCAGCAGGCCTTCGATGATGTTGTTGCGCATCTGAGATTTCAAGCTGATGAAGTGCTCAGCGAGGGTGCACTGTCTTCCGATGAGCTGTCGGTTGAAACAGCTCAGGCACTGGCAGACGCAGGGCCCTGGGGACAGGGCTGGGAAGAGCCCCTGTTCGACGGGCAATTTACAGTGCTGGATCGTCGGGTAGTCGGACAGAAGCATCTGAAGCTTTCGTTGACTCCTGTCAGTGGAGGCCCCGTGCTGGACGCAATTGCATTCGGCGCTGGTGATCGCTGCCATCAGGAACTGCCGAACCCGTTGGCCATTACCTATCGGCTGGAAATCAATCGCTGGCGTGGTCAAATCACACCGCAACTGAATATTCAGCACTGGGTGAACCAACGTACTGCTCGAGAATGATTGAATTGATGGCGCTTGTGGCCCGATGAATGCGTACTCAGTAGTGAATTCAACATTGGAAGCGATTCATGCGGATACTTCTATTAATACTGCTGTTTTCCCCGAGCCTTCTGTCGGCGGCAACATTTACTGTGAGTTCAACTGCTGATACCAGCAACCCGGGCTCGCTGCGATGGGCGATCGAACAGCATAATAGCCAAGGTGGGGATAATCGAATTGAATTTGATCCGGCCCTGGCCGGAGAAACTATATTTCTAACATCGAATCTACCTTTGGTGGTGTTCAATACCCTTGAAGTGGACGGCAATGCTGCACCTGGCCTTGCCATCGATGCGAATACGCAAGGCCGAATCTTTATTTTGGGAAGTAATTCCAATGGCTTCACTGTTCAAAATCTCAAGCTTCAGAACTCGGATGGATTGTTCGGTGGGGGTTGTATTCGCGCTACCGGCGGCGGGAACCTGGAAGTGAGGGTCATCAACGTAGTGTTTGAACGCTGTGAGCAAGAGTCCTTTGCCAACCCAACGAATTCCTTTTCTGCACTTGGTGGCGCAATCCTTACCGAGCTCGGTGCCGATGGGGTATTGGATATCCGTGGGAGCCAGTTCATCAGTAACCGGGTCTACGGAACCGAAGATCTCCTGTTCGGTGGCGCGGTATACGCCGACGGTGGCCGCGTGGACTTGATCAACAATGTTTTTGAATTAAATACGTCAGACAATCTCGATGCTGCCGCTCACCAGGGCGGTGCGGTCTATGTCCGTGATGCAGATGTTGGCTTGATCGAAAATGAATTTCTTTTCAATCAGGCCGACGAAGGAGAGGGCGGTGCCGTTGTACTCAATCTCAGGCCTGAAAACGTCGCCACCATCAACCGCAATCTGTTTGCAGGCAATCGGGCCGGGCTTGGCGCGGCGCTTTGGACCGCGACCCAGGTTCAGGGAAGTGACTGGCCATTTTTCGGCCTAGCCAACAATACTTTTCTTGCTAACACGTCTACTAGGGCTCCCGGCGGGGCGATCTATTTCCGGGAGGCTGAAACGGTCATCAGGAATAACTCATTCATTGACAATGTCAATCTATCGAGCGGCGCTGCGCACCTTGCATACAACCCATCCGAAACCGATTTCTTTTCGGTATGGAACAACCTGTTCACGACGGCGACAAGTGATGCCTGTTCAACCTTCAACAATAATCCCCCGGCGACATTTTCGAATGCGGGCTATAACCTGTTACCGGATATGAGTTGCATGATCAACGGCTTCAACGACCTTGTTGCAGATGCAGGACGTTTCTTTCCGCTGGCTGACTATGGCGGTGCAACCCGCACAGTCCCGCCCGCTGACGGCAATCTGGCAATCGATAACGCCAACCCCAATCCAATCAACTCTGCCAACTCGGCGTTATGCCGCTTTACCGATGCGCGTGATATTGATCGACCGGGTGACGGTGATGGTGACGGTACAGCGGTTTGTGATATGGGCGCATTCGAGTGGAAACAGGAAGCGCCGCTCTTCTTCGATGGCTTTGAGCGAGTGGGGCTGGTCATTCCCTGATATTCGCTTACCAATTTGAGTAGCGACTGACGGCCCGAGTCCATTTCGGGCCGTCAGTCGTTACAATATTGGACTTTGCAGCCCATAATTCGAGCAATACCCTATGGAACAGACTTCGCTGAAAAACCTTCTGGATGACCTGACCGGACGAGCAGGCATGCTTCGGGGGTATCTTTGACTTCGATGGCAAGGTAGAACAGCTCGAGGAAGTCAACCGGGAACTCGAAAACCCGGAAATCTGGAATGATCCGGAGCGCGCGCAGGACCTGAACAAGCAGCGTGCGTCACTGGATCAGTCGGTAACCGCTCAACGTGAAGTGTTTGAAGGCCTGGATGAGGCGAGTGAGCTTTTCGAAATGGCCGTGGATGAGGGCGATGATGAGACTCTGACCAGTCTTGGTATTGACCTCAAGCGGATTGAAAAGACCGTGGCCGAGCTGGAATTCCAGCGCATGTTTTCAGGCGAAATGGACGATCGCCCCTGTTTTATCGATATCCAGGCCGGTTCTGGCGGTACCGAGGCCCAGGACTGGGCCGAGATTCTGCTGCGCATGTATCTGCGCTGGGCCGAGAATCGCGGTTGGAACAGCGAATTGGTCGAGGCGTCTGCTGGTGATGTCGCCGGCATCAAGAGCGCAACTATCCGCGTTGAAGGCGACTATTCCTACGGCTGGTGTCGCACCGAGACCGGTGTACATCGTCTGGTCAGAAAATCTCCGTTTGACTCCGGCAATCGACGACATACCTCGTTTGCATCGGTGTTTGTGTCACCCGAAGTGGACGACAACATCGAAATCGATATCGACCCTTCCGAGCTTCGCATCGATGTATACCGTGCCTCCGGTGCGGGTGGTCAGCACGTCAACCGGACCGAATCGGCCGTTCGCATTACACACGAACCCACCGGGACTGTAGTCCAGTGTCAGACCGATCGCTCACAGCACAAGAACAAGGATCGCGCGATGAATCAGCTGCGCGCCAAGCTGTACGAGCTTGAGCTCCAGCAACAGCGTGAAAAAGCACAAGCCGCGGAAGATGAAAAAGCTGATATCGGCTGGGGCAGCCAGATTCGCAACTACGTGCTGGATCAGTCGCGCATCAAGGACTTGAGAACGGGGGTCGAGCGGACCGACACGCAAAAAGTGCTGGACGGGGATCTCGATGAATTCGTTGCTGCTTCGCTTCAGGCGGGTTTGGAGTAATCAACGTTAACCGCAGATTACGCAGATTGGGTGGATGATACGCAAAACAGAGAAACTGCGAATTTCTGCCTGATCTGCTGGAACAGGCTTCTGGAATACTTATGACTGAAAAAACAAACAACGAATCCGAAAACGAAGTGGTCGACGAGAATCGCCTGATTGCCGAGCGTCGGACCAAGTTGACGGCCCTCCGAGCGCAGGGCAATGCGTTTCCCAACCAATTCCGGCCACAGCATACTGCTGCGGCCTTGAACAACGAATATGCCGATGCAAACGCCTGGTCCAAGGAGCACCTGGAGTCACAAGCGGTAACGGTCAGCGTTGCAGGCCGGATCATGTCGCGCCGCATCATGGGCAAGGCTGCATTTGTGCATATCCAGGATGGTTCTGGTGAACGCATCCAGCTGTACCTGCGCCGCGATGACTTGCCTGAGGGGGTGTATCAGGCCTTCAAGCAGTGGGATATCGGCGATCAGATCGGTGCGCGTGGCCACCTGATGCGCACCAATACCGGTGAACTCAGTGTGCATGCGGAGGCTGTCGAGTTGCTGGTCAAGTCGCTCAGACCACTGCCTGAGAAGTGGCACGGGCTGACGGACCAGGAAATGCGTTATCGACAGCGCTATGTCGATCTGATCGTGAACCCCGAGGTGCGCAGGATCTTTGAAGTCCGCAGCCGGATGATCCGCATGATTCGCGATTTTTTCGAGCAGCGTGATTTTCTGGAAGTTGAAACGCCGATGATGCATCACCTGCCGGGTGGGGCTACCGCCAGGCCTTTCCAAACGCATCATAATGCGCTCGATATCGACCTGTTCTTGCGAGTCGCGCCCGAGCTGCACTTGAAGCGTCTGGTGGTCGGTGGCTTTGAACGGGTATTCGAGATCAATCGGAATTTCCGCAACGAGGGTGTATCCACACGGCACAACCCGGAATTCACGATGCTGGAATTCTACTGGGCCTATGCTGACTACAACGACCTGATGGATCTGACCGAAACGCTGTTGCGCGAATTGGCTGAGGCGATGGGCACGGAGGGTGCCAAGCTGGACTATCAGGGCGAAGACATTGATTTCGATCCTTCTTTTCAGCGTCTGACCGTCGCCGAGGCCGTGCGCGAATACTACCCCGAGTTGGCCTCGGCCGATCTACGGGACCTTGATGTGCTGGCCAAAGCCTGTCAGGCGCTCAATATTGATGTCGAGGATGATTGGGGGTGGGGCAAGCGGTTGCTTGAAATCTTTGAAAAAACAGCCGAAGAAAACCTCGTGCAGCCGACCTTTATTACCGGCTATCCAACCGAGGTATCGCCGTTGTCACGCCGCAACGACAACGATCCTGAAATTACCGACCGTTTCGAGCTGTTCATTGCAGGCCGTGAAATTGCCAATGGTTTTTCGGAGCTCAATGACCCCGAGGACCAGGCCGAACGGTTCAAGGCTCAGGCTGCAGCCAAGGATGCAGGTGATCGCGAAGCCATGCATTTTGATCATGACTATATCCGGGCGCTGGAATACGGCATGCCGCCAACGGCCGGCGAGGGCATTGGTATCGACCGGCTAGTGATGTTGTTTACCGATGCGTCATCGATCCGCGAAGTGCTGCTGTTTCCGTATTTGAAGCCGGAAGTGTTCGACCGCTAGCGGCCACGTAGCAGCCAGGGTCGGATCATCCACTGCGGTGATATAGGCACGGCCAGCGTTCGGTCGGAACCTCCTCGATCCTGATCCGAACCATTCGTGCTTTCATAGCCGACCCAGCGTCCACCAGACCAGTCGGTAATCGTGGCTGGATTGGCGTCCAATGATTGGCCGGTAAAATCCTTTACGTTGATCGACAGTGTGTACGGCCCAGAATCATCGAGGTCCAGTTCCGCTGGTACGCTGAAATCCACTGTAAAGGTGTCGTAGCGATAGTTCAGAAATGCTTCATCGCTGCCCGGCCGACCCAGCCATTGACCTTCCTCCCGATTAGGAATGATCAAGGCCGAATTCCCTTCAAGGATCCGGATATTGGGGGTCAATGCGATGGCATCCAGGCCCGGTGCAAGCGCAGGGCCCTGGTCTTCCCAGCGCATCGGTTTATCAAAGCTGACCCGCAGTTGGTAATCAAACCCGGGCAACAGCGCCTGAATCATTTCTGTTTGCAGCTGACGCTGCCCATTGCCGATTACGGTCCATTGCGCGAAATAGACTTGACGGCCCCTGTCATCCAGGATTTGTACCTCACGTACTGTAGGTGGACCGGCCTGCTTGTACGTAACGACCGCATGCGTGATCGCCATATCGGTGCGCATTCGCGTGACTTCGGATTCAGGTAACACGAATCCATCGTGGTTGGCGCCGAATCCGCCGTAGTCTTCGCCGCCGTTCTGCGGTTCAATTTCCAGCGTCCAGCTTGGTATCTGATGGGTATAGGCAAAATAGCCAGCCGTGGTACCAATGCCTACGCCTGCCGGATCGGGGACGTCACGATAGACGCGGCGCTCGCCGTTTCGCTGAAGGGACAAACCATCATGAAACTGGCTATAGGTCGTAAGCAGCCGGTCCTGAATCCGATTTCTGCGTTGATTAAAGGTGTATTTCGAGAAAAACACCTGGGAAAATGAATGCGAATCCTGGTACCAGCGCAGGCGGTCGGTTCCTGCTAACGCTGCTGCTGCGAGAATGGCTACGTTTTCTGGTTCGGAAAACGATGAAGTGCCATGATAAACGAGCTCTGTTGGGTCGAAAGAGGACGCGCTGGAACTGGCCCAGAAGGGTGTGTTGTTGCGATTGATATCAACGCCAAACAAATGGTCGTTGTTGGTCAACAAGAACTCGTCGACATTGTTCATGTTCTTGCGGCGCATTCGGCCGTCACGCGGCCAACTGGGCTCCCGCGGATCCTGCCCGATAAAAACCTCGGTCGGGTAGCGCTGAGTCTGCAGAAACCCGTCGATGTTGGTTACCGGCAGTACCGTAAATGTGACATTGTCGATCAGATAGTCATACAGGTGCTGATCCCCGGCATTGGTCGCATAGGCTTCGATCAACCCAGTGGTCAGTTCCGGTGATGCCCACTCCCGCGCATGCACGCCGCCAATCACCAGCGCGGATGATTCTGGTCCGGAAAATCGGGTTGATTGATCGGGATCGCTGAGTTGATAGGCCCAGATATCACGCCCTGCAAGCGTTTGACCCACGATAGTGGCCTGGATGAAATCGTGTTGCAGGCTCAAGTCCTGGTGGCGGGCATGCAGGCTGGCATAGGTTCGGAATCCGTCGAATGGCAGCGTCGATTCGACCGGAATGGGTACCGGGTAGCCGAGTGGTATCGTGTTGCCCGAAAAGTCGTTTTCGGTATATTCGAACAGCTGTTGTGCTGCTGCGAGATGGGCTACGAGCAGCGTCATGGCCGCGACCGGCCACCTTGGACTGATCTTGTTCAGAGCCATGACGACACCAGTTGCAGCTGTGCATCCGACATCCATTCGGCCTTGATCAATTGATTCAGCAAGCTGATGGATGCGTCCGAGTTGCGCAATTTCAGCGCTAGCAACATTCTGGCTCTCGCCAGCGGTTTGGAGGACTCGATGGTCTGTTGAATCTGCGTGGTCAGCGTTTTGGAGTGGACCGCCAGGGCGCGCGCTGCGTCGGCTCCAAGGTATGGATCGTCCAGCAGTGACCACAGCTTCTGATCTGCGACCCCGCCGTTGTCCAACCAGACTTGAATGGCCAACCCGCCGATTTCCGGGCGCGTCAATGCGAGCTCGGCCAGCTCCAGTGCATTGCCGTGCGCGCTAATCATCCTTAATACAGCGCGTGCATCGACGACTGTCCCGAACTGAATGATGTCTGCCGCTAGTGCAGGTTCATGGCCGAAATGTGCCAGCATTCGAGACAGCGCCTTCGAGAGGTTTGGCCGTTGTTCAAGCTGCCCTTGCAACCTGGATATCAACTGTTGCTGTTCAATCACAGTGCTGTTCTTGAATGCCAGCTCGGCTGCCTTGAATTGCTCGGAATCGGGTGACTGCAGCCAGGCGGCCGACCATGCGGCTGAATCGTTGGTCAACAGTGCAGCCTGTTGATGGCGGCGTTGAAGGGCTAACAGGTTGGATGCACGCTGCGCAATATTGAATGCAGGCATGCTGTGATGGACCATTTCATGGTGCGGGATTCGGATGACCGGTCTCGTTCCAACCAGTGACTCCAACGCAGCTGTATCGAATGCAAGCGGCTGGCTGCTTGCAGCGACTCTGCTCAGCCATACGGAAAGCAGCGCTTCTTTCATCAATGGGTCTGGTTCGGCCTGGATCCACTCAAACATCAGCGTGTTTTTTTCGCCTTGTAAAGCCTGAGCGAATTCGGGTTCCGGTGCCGCACTGATAGACGAGCGAGCGGCTTGCCGGTCGGCAAGCCCCTGCTCATGGGCGCTGTAGCGATCCTCGGCTGATTGTTTTAAACCGAACAGTTCAATGTCATACAGCTTGGCAGACCAGGACGGGCTCGATATCAGCAGGCTCATCGCAATACTTGCAATCAGCCAGAATTGATGTGAAAGCTTCATGCTTCCAGCCTAGCGCCAAGCGGCTCACTTCGCAACTTAGGGCGCAGGGCAATTCAGTCGATCCGGCAGCTCATCCACTCGTGGCCGCCCGGGATTTGAAATAATCACGGCGCGTGACTGATCGGGGTTGAGTCGATCGCATACCTTGATGGTCTGGTTGCTGCCGCCGGCAGTGCCATCGGGCTGATAGCGAAGTCGTGTGCGACCGGCTGAATCGATGACCAGCCCTTTGATGCCGTGACCGACGCGCAAAATGTCCTCTGCGCGCTCCGGCGTGCCGCTTCGATCCGGGTCTCGAAAAATGACCCAGCCCAGTTCCCAGCGGTTGCCGCCACTGCAGGTTTGGCCATTGCTTGAGGGGCACATGATCGTCAGTTCATGGCTGCTCACTGCGTGCATACGCGTAATGTTGATGTGTGCAACCAGCTCATTGGCGGTTGAAACTATACGCTGCCGCTGCTGGAAATCCTGCATGGAAGGTGCTGCAAGCGACAGCAAGATCGCCAGCACGGACAGACAGAGCAAAAGCTCAATCAGCGTGAATCCCGAGTGTTTTGATGACATGACAGTTGCTCCAGTGAAAACCTGGCAACAGCATGCGCTAAAAGGTTTAACGAATCAGTCGGTTGCTTGCTTGAGCACGGGTAGGAAATTGACCGATGTTTTTGTCAGAAGATGGACCGTGCGAGCGTCACCGGATCAGCGTAAGGTGTCCCCGATCCTGTCGATGGCTTGCTCGAGCGAATCCTGTGAACAGGCAAAGGAGAATCGGGCGTGGCCAGGTGCGCCGAATGCGCCGCCCGGGACTAGCGCAACACCGGCCTTTTCCAGTAAATGTTCACACAGCGCCTGATCGTCATCCAGCCCGAGTCGTTCGACGGCATCACTGAAATCGGCAAATACATAAAACGAACCCTCACCTGGTGCGCACTGCACCCCTGAAAGGGCATTGATGGCAGGCACCAGCCAGTTGTGGCGCTGATGAAATGCAGCGCACATCTGCTGCACGCACTGCTGGTCGCCGTTCAGCGCTGCCACTGCTGCAGCCTGGCTGATCGAGCACGGATTGGAAGTGCTCTGGCTCTGGATCTTGCGCATTTCACGTATCAGGTCTGCATGGGCTGCGGCATAGCCAATGCGCCAACCCGTCATCGCATAGGCCTTCGAGACGCCGTTGACAACAACGGTTCGGTCCTTGAGACCGGGGCAGACCTCGGCAAGCGTGCAGAACGGCTCGTCGGCCCACCAGATTGGTTCATAGATATCGTCGGTCACGATCATCACGCGCGGGAAATCCAGCAGCACCTCGGCCAGTGCCGCCAATTCGGCCTTGCGATAGCCGCGACCGGTCGGATTGCAAGGTGAGTTCAAAATCAGAAGTCGGGTTTGATCGTTGATCGAGCTCTTGAGCTGTTCAGGATTGATCTTGAATTCGGCTTCGATTGTAGTGCTCAACGTTACCGGTTCGCCGCCAGCCAGCCGCACCATATCCGGATAAGAAACCCAGTATGGCGCTGGAATCAGGACCTCATCACCCGGATCGATCAGTGCTTGCAGCAGGTTGTAGATCGATTGCTTGGCACCATTCGAGACCAGGATCTGATCACGCTGGTAGTCGAGGTTGTTGTCGCGCGAGAACTTCTGACGGATCGCATCCTTGAGCTCTGCCGTGCCATCGACTGCGGTATAGCGGGTCTTGCCTTCATTGATGGCTTCGATCGCAGCCGATCGAATATGTTCAGGCGTATCGAAGTCCGGCTCGCCCGCGCTCAGCGAGATAACATCCTTACCTTCGGCTTTCAGGGCAGCAGCCTTCATTGACATTGCAATGGTCGCTGATGGCTTGACGAGTGAAACGCGTTGCGCGGTACGGATTGGCATGATCTATTCCCTGTATGTGGCCGATCTCGATCGAGCGGCTGGCAATGACAGTATGCTCTCCTCTAGCCGATAAAATTATAGATCACTCCTGTCGAGAGTTGCACACAGCCATGAGCGCAGAATCCAGAACCGGCCAATTTCGTATGGCCTCCAAGTTCGAGCCTGCTGGCGATCAGCCGCAGGCGATCGACCGTTTGACTGAATCAGTGCTGGCAGGAAACCAGCATCAAACCTTGCTGGGTGTGACCGGGTCAGGAAAAACCTTCAGCATGGCGAATGTAATTGAACGCCTGCAGCGGCCGACGCTGGTCATGGCGCCGAACAAAACCCTGGCAGCCCAGCTGTACGGTGAATTCAAGTCTTTTTTTCCCGATAACGCAGTTGAATATTTTGTCAGCTATTACGACTACTATCAGCCTGAAGCCTATGTCCCGTCTTCCGATACCTTTATCGAGAAGGACGCCTCGATCAACGAGCATATCGAGCAGATGCGGCTGTCGGCCACCAAAGCCCTGCTGCAGCGATCCGACGCGCTCATCGTAGGTACTGTATCGGCGATTTACGGCCTTGGTGATCCAAGCAGCTTCATGAAAATGACGCTGCAGTTGAAGCTGGGGCAGACGATGGAGCAGCGCAAGGTCTTGCGTTACCTGGCCGAAATGCAGTACGCGAGAAATGATTTCGAGCTGCGGCGCGGAACCTATCGGGTTCGGGGTGACCTGATCGATGTGTATCCGGGCGATTCCGACTCCGAGGCCGTTCGGATCGAGCTGTTTGACGATGAGGTCGAGCGGATCAGTTATTTTGATCCGCTGACCGGTGAAATTCTTCGCACCCTCGACGAGCTGACGATTTTTCCAAAAACCCACTATGTAACGCCACGCCAGGTTGTGCTGGATGCCGCCGAGGCCATCAAAGTGGAGTTGGCCGAGCGCCTTGAGCAACTCAAAAGCGCGAACAAACTGCTTGAACTGCAGCGCTTGCAGCAGCGCACCCGCTTCGATCTCGAAATGATGATGGAACTGGGCTATTGCCAGGGTATTGAGAACTATTCCCGTCATTTGACCGGACGCCAACCGGGCGATCCACCGCCGACGCTGTTTGACTACCTGCCAAAGGAGTCGTTGCTGATTCTCGATGAATCTCACGTCACGGTCCCTCAGATCGGCGGGATGTATCGAGGCGACCGGGCACGGAAAGAAACGCTGGTCGAGTTCGGTTTTCGTCTGCCATCGGCACTGGACAATCGCCCGCTGATGTTTGAAGAATGGGCAGCGCGTGCACCACAGACGATTCACGTGTCCGCCACCCCGCGCAGCTGGGAGCTGGAGCGCTCTACGGTGGTCGCCGAACAAGTCGTTCGACCGACCGGCCTGATTGATCCGGAGACTGAAGTCCGGCCGGTGGGTAGCCAGGTGGATGACTTGTTGTCCGAAATCAATCTTCGCGTAGGGGTAGGGGATCGCGTGCTGGTGACCACGTTGACCAAGCGAATGGCTGAAAGCCTGACCGAATACCTGGCCGAACACGGGGTACGGGTACGCTATCTGCACTCCGATATCGACACTGTCGAGCGCGTCGAAATTATCCGTGACCTGCGGCTCGGTGAATTCGATGTTCTGGTTGGCATCAACCTGCTGCGGGAGGGCCTGGATTTGCCGGAAGTCTCGCTGGTTGCCATTCTTGATGCTGATAAGGAGGGTTTTCTGCGCTCGGAAGGCTCTTTGATACAGACCATTGGCCGTGCGGCGCGAAACCTGCGCGGCAAGGCTATTCTTTATGCCGACAGGATCACGGACTCGATGCAGCGCGCGCTGGACGAAACGAACCGCAGACGCGAAAAGCAGATTGCATTCAATGAAGAACACGGCATTACGCCGAAATCCATCGAGAAAAGCGTGGCTGACATCATGGCCGACGCGCACAAGACGCCGGGCAAGAACAAGCCAAAAGATCTGGCCAAAGCTGCCGAGCAGCGTTCTCGATATCTGGCCGAACCGATCAGCCCCGATGAGGCAACCAAGCAGATTGCGGAACTGGAAAAGCAGATGTTCAAAGCGGCTGAGAACCTGGAGTTCGAAGAAGCGGCAGGCTTGCGTGACCAGATTTCACAGCTGAAGAAACGCGCATTTGCCTGATCCAGACTGTTTTTTCGCAGACTCTTCCCCGATCGATCTTCCTTTGCTGTTCCGTTCATATCCCGGCTGGATCAAGCCCCGCCGTCGATCGCACTGATCGCGATGCTTGCCAGTTGAGCGGATGTAGGCTTGCAAATAAACCCCAACATAAATAACAAATAAAATCAATCATCTACGCTGAAATGCTCTCAGAAGTGTGACACAGTTCATACTAATAGACAAAAATGCTTATTGACATAAATGTCTATCCGCATTATTGTCTATCTCAAGTGATGGAGAGCACAATGATAATTGCGAACACCGAAGCACTACTGGTCAATCAGGATTCGCGGCCGCTGCCATTCAAGATGGCCGTGCAGGATATCTGTCCAGTAGACAGTCTTGAGTCTGACCGATGGTGTGAGTTTCTGGTCAGAGGATCTGAGTCCTTGGCCAGGCTGACACCATTTCAGCTTGTCGAGCGAGGCTATGGCCGCAGGGGGCTCTTATTTGACGAGGACATCGTGTCGGGTTCATTCGAGTGCATTGAGTGGCTCAACCCTGATAGTTGGGTGAGTATCAATATCCACCCCGGGTCGCTGAGTCGTAAAAGCTTTGGTGAGTTCATCAAGCGTGAACTGGAACATTTTCAGCTCGATCCTGCCCGATTGATCCTGGAAGTGGTTGAGTTTGACGGTCCAGTCAATCTGATGGCATCCAGACCTATCATTGAGGATCTGCGCAAACTTGGCGTGCGTTTTGCACTGGATGACTTCGGCCCAGGATTTTCAAATCTGGACCTGGTCGCATCACAACTGGTGGATTTCGTCAAGATCGATCGGAGCCTGATCCGCTTTCTGGATTCCGATCAGGGCCACGTGCGATTGATCCAAGGCCTGCAGGCGCTGGCAGAACAAACCGGCGTCGAACTGGTCGCCGAAGGCGTCGAGTCCCAGGACCAGGTCCACATACTTCAGCAGATTGGCATTTCATGGCTACAAGGCTTTGCCTATTCAAGACCAAAGCTGGTGGAAACCATCCAGTCTGAATCCGAGCTGGGAGAATTATCATGATGAATACCCAGCAGCAGGTGAATCATTCGGAGAATATTGAACGCATTGTCAGCGCAATGGAACGCGTATTAAGGCCATTTATAAGGTTATTTGTGGGCCGTGTTTCGTGCGGCTTCATGATCCAGCGAATGAAGCGCGTATATATCGAAGAAGCTCGCAGTTGGATCGAAAAGAATGAGCCTGATGGGCGAGTTACAAAATCCAAGCTTGCAATGCTCACGGGTTTAGATACCCGGACTATTACAAGCATTGAATCAAGTCCCTCATTAGAAAACGCTGAGGCTGAATTGTGCGCTGAAGCGTCTGTCTTAACCAATTGGTCTCATAAGGCCGATTATCAAAATGAAGATGGAACACCAAAAATTCTACCAATTGCTGGAAAAGGTCCTACGTTTCAGACTCTGGTGACCTCATCGGTCGGTAGAAATGTTACGTATCACACTGTTCTTGAAAAATTGATTGACTCTGAAAACGTCGAAATCGTTGATGAAAATCATTTAAAAATGATAAGCATTAATTACATGCCCCTGAAAGCGAACGAGCAAACGATTATTGACTCGGGAACAGCGTCCATTGGAAGGTTGATTAGAACTGTTCAACATAATTTTCATTCTGAAAATAAGTTAACTCAGCAGGATCGATGGACAACGACAATACCCTGCGAAAAAATCCCGGATGTGCAAAAAGCTTTGAGAGATAAGCTTGCGACGCAAATTGTTGAAATTGAGCAGATTATTCTTGATTACGAAATCATCGAAGATGGTAAGACACCAACATGCACTATCGGCATAGGTTGGTTTATGTTCAATTAAAATTTTTTAAGTTTAAAACGTAAGGGGGGAAGCCAATAAATAATACTTGCTAGGAGATTCAAAATGCTTACGATTGAAAGAGATGGAACTGGAATTGAGCGTTCAGGAACCGGAATCAAACGGTCTGGTACCGGAATTGAAAGATCAGGTACTGGAATTGAACGAGATGGAACCGGTATAAAACGTTCAGGGACTGGAATCGCCAGGCAACTATTCACCTCGCTCTTAGTTTTGATGTGCGTATCAGGTTACGTGTCAGCCTCGGAGCGGAGTTTTAACGTAATCAAAAACAATGAAGCAATCTCGATAACCTTTGAAAGTGGTTATACCTCAATCATTGGTGTAGCTTCGGTCAAGGATAGTTATGCAATTATTCCTTTATTTGAACGGCCTGATAACAATGGAGTCGTTGACCTTGTAGGATCTGGAACGGGAAGCTCAACCGATCTCGTGGGATCAGGAACTGGCCAATCGACAGATCTTGTTGGATCAGGTACCGGACAATCAACGGATCTGGTGGGATCAGGCACAGGCCAGTCGACGGATCTTGTTGGATCAGGCACAGGCCAGTCGACCGATCTGGTGGGATCAGGTACAGGCCAGTCTACAGATCTAGTAGGTTCAGGAACCGGCCAATCAACAGATCTGGTTGGATCAGGCACTGGTCAAGAAAGCGCAAGCACTATCTGGGGTTATGCCGAAATCTCATTGAACCGAAATACTGCAGATGTTTTGGTATTTCAGGCAGATGGAAATGGTGGAATGCAGGAGATCTCAGCACTGGAAATTCCAGTAAATCACCTTTAATTACGGCCATTGACGATCAGCTGAAATTCACCCCCATTTCAGCTCAATCGTCTTGGTAGATGGGGCGAAACGCTGCCAATTGGCAGCGTTTCTTTTTATGGAAATCTTTCGTTCTATTATTGACATAAATGGCTAAATGCAATATTGTCTATTTTTACTAAGTAGAAATTCGTTATGTCAGTTGTTGCAGATATCAGACAACCGCGTGATCAAGCTGAAAAATTTGGACTTTACCTTGAAAGAATTCTCCGTCCTTTGATCAGACTGTTCGTGGGGAAAATTTCCTGTAATTTTATTTTGAATTTGGTCAAGGAGATTTACCTAGATGAAGCGAGGGCCTGGATTCAATCAGGTCATTCTGGGACCAAGCGCGTCACCCGATCAAAGTTGGCAATGCTCAGCGGTCTTGATACTCGAACAATCAAGTCGCTTGAAGAAAATAAAACTTCAAAAGAACGTCTTCGTCAAATCAATATTTCTGCAGAAACTGGTGTTCTGCATGCGTGGAGTTTTTATCCTGAATACATTGACGAGAATAAACAGCCCAAGATTATCCCAATTTCTGGTGGCGCTGGTTCATTTCAGGGCATCGTAATGCGCGAAGTCGGCAGAAACGTTACTCCCCGCACGGTTCTGGATCATCTGATCGAGTCAGGAAACGTCGAGGTTGTAGACAACAACTTCGTGCGAATGAAAAGCCGTTTTTATGAGCCGGCAAGGCCATCTCAGCTCACGGTGTTAAATGCCGGATCAACAGCCATTGCAAGGTTGTGTGAAACCGTTTTACACAATCTTAGCGAACAAGATTCATCGGAGAAGCGCGTCCAGCAACTTCGATGGTCGAAATACATTCTAGAGGACGATTACCCAAGGGTCTCGAGACAAATAAGGAAGTTACTTACAGAGAATATTCAAGCAATTACCCAAATTCTTGATGACACTGAAGTTTCAGGCAGGCACAAGGGCGTTAAGGAGATTGGAATCGGATGGTTCGCTTTTGGCTAATTTTGCAATTTGATTAAACAGAATGACGGCCATCGATGATCTGCGGTTGTATGGGGTATGACTCGCAAGGTCATCATT
>CAKZPB010000110.1 GCA_937138395.1 uncultured Pseudomonadota bacterium | reverse complement strand
ATATGAGCATTGCTTTTTGAAATTACTGCAGACATCGCTTGAGCCCCCTAACGTCAGCGGTAACGGGGCCGCCGCCAAGAAACTCTGATTTAAAAACACGCGTCATCGGCGGCTCCCGTTCACCGCATGGTTATCCGACAGCGTCTAAATTCTGCCGTGATCAACCAGCTCCGAGCGTTCCAGCTTGGTTTTGCCGAATCAGATGGAGGCAGCCGCCGTACAGTATACACCCAATGTTCCCACGAAACCGATGGGAAAACCAATCCACAGCGGGCGACAAGCACGAAAATGCCGCAGTCGTATGAAGTACGCGACCGCCTCAAGCACGAGTGGAATAAAACCGATCGAGAATAACAACCAGTAGGCAGTTCCAGAGCCTGCGAATGGCAAATACGCACCTTCCAAATAGAAGTAAAACAGAAAGAAGCCGAACGCGGCAAACACAAGGTAGAAAGGCCATAGTACGGCTCCTGCGAGCTCCGGTCCTACGGGTGTGAACAAGATGCATGCCGCAATTCCCAGAACGTACGCTCCAACGTATTTCACAATCTCAAGTATCACCTTCGCGGCAGATAATCCGCGAGAACCGGTTAGTTCGGCGTCGGCAGATGACGGTGTATACGGGTTGTCTGTCATGCTGATTGTGTCGGATAACGTCTGAGCTAAGCGGCGCAGCTTTGCTGCGTCCGGTGGAGGGCCGATAGGCCCGGAACGTACTTGAGTGGTGTAATGGACTCCTCGTGCCAAATCCGGTGAAATTGGCACCGGCACCCGGCATCAATGTGCCAAAACGTCTCTAACGTAGTGTTCGACATCGAGGAGTCCACATCATGCAGTCTAATACCATCGCCGTTGATTTAGCAAAATCTGTTTTCCAAGTCTCGTTTGCCGATGAACGCCACCGCATCACCAAGCGCCAGCGCTTGAATCGGTCGCAGTTCAAGCGACTGATCACTCAATCACCGCCATCGCGCATCGTGATGGAAGGCTGTGCCTCAGCCCATTACTGGGGTCGACTGGCCATCGCCCACGGTCACCAACCCAAGTTGCTCCACGCCAAGTACGTCTCGGCCTATGTCCGACGCAACAAAACCGATGCCGCCGATGCGGATGCCTTGGTCCGAGCTGATGGTGATGAGACGCTGGTACCGATTGCCGTGAAGTCCGTTGATCAGCAGGCACTCCAGTCACTGCACACCATCCGTGCCCAGTGGAGGAGCGCGCTGACCGCATCCATCAATCAGGCCAAGGCGCTGCTGGCCGAGTTCGGCCTGATCGTGCCGCGCGGCTCTCAAGCGCTAGGGCAGCGACTGCATCAGGCCATGCTGGATCTGCCCGACCTGCTGCAGCCGGCCTTCTCAGAACTCATTATCCAGATCGACCAGCAAACTGAACGACTCACCACGATCGATCAGCAAATCAGGGCCATCGCCCTGACCCATCCCGATGCACAACGCCTGACCACCATCCTGGGCGTCGGCCCGATGATCGCCACCGCGATGGTTGCTCGTGTGCCCGATATCCATGCCTTCAAGCGCGGTCGATCGTTTGCCTCCTGGCTTGGCATTACACCGCGCGAGTTCAGCTCGGGCGGAAAGCGCCGCCTGGGTGCGATCTCCTTGAGAGGCGATGTATACCTCCGGACCTTGCTGATCCACGGCGCCCGTGCAGCCTTGCTGGCGAGTCGGCGCAACGAAAAGGCCGGGCGGCCATTGACCCAGCTTCAACGCTGGGCGCTGGCAACGCAAGCGCGCATCGGTCACAACAAAGCGACCGTGGCCCTGGCCAATAAACTGGCACGCATCATCTGGGCCGTATGGACGCGTGGCACCACCTACAACGGCGACGACGCGCTGCGGTTCAACTGATCAGCTATAGCAACTTCCAAACACATTGCGACAGACCCGATGAGCAAAGCGGTTAAACCGTACCGACCACAAGGCCGATAACAAATCTGGACTTCGAGTTCGTTTGAGCGGTAGGCCCGGTCGGTGCGAATAACATGCTGGCCCGGTGGCAAGACCACCACACACGAGGCCGAATAGACGACTGCACCTTTTTTACCGCTGCTTACATCTTGTCTGCAAAGGCGAATGAAATGAAGAAAACCTAAATCAATCATCAGTGGGGGTTGACA
>CAKZPB010000109.1 GCA_937138395.1 uncultured Pseudomonadota bacterium | reverse complement strand
CCGGAATCTCCACCTGGAAAAATTCTGCTCGTCATTCCGGACAGACTGAAATGAAGATCCGGAATCTCGCCGATCGCCCCCTTCTCCGCACTTCCTCGACACGGATCAAGCGCGAAAGGTGCTAGCTGGCGAGGTTGATGTTTCTAGTCAGGCAAGTCCGTGCCTTGGTTCAGCGTTTCAATGTAGTCAAAGTAGCTGAAAAGCCGATTGCGCCTCTGCTCAGTTAGTTCTTTGACGATGCCGAGTCGCTCCAGTTGCCCAAGTGCCTTGTTAACCGTGGCAGGGGTCAGACCGGTCGCCTTGGACAATGAGGCTGATGTAGCAATCGGCTGGGCCATCATTGCGCGATGGATCTGCAGTGCTGAAGGCGCTGCCCGTCCAATCCCGCTGATCCGATCTCTGTCCCGGTTGGTCAAATCATGCAAGTACTTTGCGGTTTCCGCAGCTTGCGTTGCGGTCATCAACACGGCTTCGGCAAAAAAATGCAGCCAGGCTTCCCATTCACCTGTCGTTCGAACGCGATCAAGCAATTCATAATAGTGTCGCCGATACGTTTTGAAGTACAAACTGAGATAAAGCATGGGTATCCGCAGCACGTCCTGATCGCACAGCAACAACGTAATTAACAACCTTCCCAGACGACCGTTACCGTCCAGAAACGGATGAATGGTTTCAAACTGAACATGCGCAAGCGCCGCCTTCACCAGCACTGAAGTCGGCTCTGGTTTATTTTGCAAAAATTGCTCAAGCTGACCCATACATTCCGGCACATAATCTGCTGGCGGCGGTACAAATGACGCATTGCCAGGCCGCGTGCCGCCAATCCAGTTCTGACTTCGCCGAAACTCACCCGGGCGTTGATGACTGCCCCGACCACTTGCCAACAGCACACCATGGACCTCACGCAGCAGGCGCAGGGAAATCGGCAAACCCTCGTTCAACAACTGCAAACCATGATCCAGCGCAGCCACATAGTTGCTCACTTCCTGCACATCATTCAGCGGCACACCTGGTGTCTGATCCATTTCGAACAGCAGCAGGTCAGATAACGAAGATTGCGTGCCTTCAATCATTGACGAGAGCACCGCTTCTTTTCGAACGTACATATACAGGAATACATTCGTGTCTGGCAAAAGCGTCGAAACACTGTCGAGGCGGCCAAGCGCGATCAGCGCCTGGTCAAATTTGTCACGTAGTGCAGGGCTCCAGTCGATGGGTGGTCGCGGCGGTAAAGGAGCAGGCACAAACGCCCGTACCTTTTCGCCCGAAGTCGATGAAATAACGTATTTGCCTTGGAGTTTGCGCTTCATTGCAAGGATGTCGAACTTAAAATAAGAACCACTTTTAATTTAGTTAATAATCTTATCCTAAAATAACGTCCAGTTCAATTTTAATCGTCATCATTCAAATTCAGCATGAGCCCTTCCAGACCCGGGTCGAATCGGCCAACTGTTTCAGCTTACTTCGGTGTTTACACGATAAGCACATTTATCCAAGACAGCCGAATCAAAGCTCGGCCATTCCGGGGCCAGCGCAGCTGGAACCCGGAATCTCCATTCAGAAAAATACTGCTCCTCATTCCAGTGACAACACAGCCGGAAC
>CAKZPB010000108.1 GCA_937138395.1 uncultured Pseudomonadota bacterium | reverse complement strand
GGTTTTAGGTTTTAGGTTTTAGGTTTTAGGTTTTAGGTTTTAGGTTTTAGGTTTTTGATTCGATGGGCTGATTCTAAATATCAAGCGTTTGCCTTTGACTTGACCTTAAACCTTAAACGTAAAACCTTAAACAAAGACCTTCAAAGCCTGAAACTGGGTATTGGTCTTGAAACCAACAACGAATAACGAACAACAAACAACGAACAAAGCTAAGGAAATCGCATGAAACTGGGTTCATTGAAGAAAGGCGGACGCGACGGCACGCTGATCGTTGTCAATCGCGCTCTGACGCAGGCCGTCGAGGCTACGGATATTGCTCCAACGCTGCAGGCCGCACTGGACAACTGGGATCACACCGCGCCGCGGCTGAATACGCTGTTCGAGCAATTGCAATCCGGCGAATGCGACCAGGCCTTCGCGCTGGATTTCGAGCAGCTGGCCTCGCCGCTGCCACGCGCCTATCAATTCCTGGACGGCAGCGCCTACCTGCCGCACGTCGAGCGCGTGCGCAAGGCCCGCGGCGCCGAAGTGCCGGAAAGTTTCTTCACCGATCCGTTGATGTACCAGGCGGTCAGTGATGGTTTTCTCGGGCCGCGCGACGACATCCAGATGGCCGAGACCGAATGGGGCATTGACTTCGAATCCGAAATCGGCGTCATCACCGATGACGTTGCGATGGGCGCGACGCCGCAACAATGCGCCGATCATATTCAGCTGGTCACGATTCTCAACGACGTGTCGCTGCGCAACCTGATTCCTGGCGAACTGGCCAAGGGCTTCGGCTTTCTGCAGTCCAAGCCACGCTCGGCGCTGGCGCCGGTGGTCGTGACACCGGACGAACTGGGTGACGCCTGGATCGACAGCAAGCTGAATCGACCGCTGACCACACATCTGAACGGCGAATTGTTCGGTGAGCCTGAGGCCGGTGAAGACATGCAGTTTTCGTTTGCCGAACTGCTGGCCCATGCAGCCAAATCGCGCCCACTGGCGGCCGGCACGATCATGGGCTCGGGCACCATCGCCAACCAGGATACGGGCCGCGGCGCGAGCTGCCTGGCCGAGAAACGCATGCTGGAAATCATCGCCAACGGCAAGCCGGAAACGCCGTTCATGCAGTTTGGCGACACCGTCAAGATCGACATGCTGGATCCGGACGGCCAGAGCTATTTCGGCGCGATTGAACAGCAAGTGGTCGAATACAAGGGCTAGCAGCCCAGCAGGTCTCAAATTTGGGAAGGCGGTGTCCGAGCCAGTCTTTGCGTACCACCTGCACTGACAGGGTCTAGATTGCGCGGGTCATGAACACGCTGTCTGAGTGTGGCTGCAGATCGGCAAACGCAGCACAGGGCTTGAAACCCGTATTGGCATACAGGGCCCGGGCGGCCTCGAAATAGTCCGAAGCACCGGTTTCGAGACTTAAACGGCTCAGTCCGAGTTCTCGAGCGCGCTCGATCAAGCCCGCCAGCAGCTGCCGACCCAGCCCCTGCCCGCGATAGTCGTCGGCTACAAACATGGACTTGAGCTCGCCGTGCGTTGCATCAAGCTTGCGCAAAGCGCCGACCGCCATGACCTGGCCATTCAGGCTGATGCCCCAGACTTCAATCGCGTTGGCTTTCAGAGCGCTCAGATCGAGCGCATGGCCCACGCGGCAGCGCGCATTGGCCAATGCGCGTTCTGTGTGCAAAGCCAACAGCGCTTGAATTTGCGGATCGTCCAGGTCGGCCCGCTTCCATAGGAGTTGTTCGGAGTATTCTGCCGCCATCATTACCCTACTGGCTGGCGCCGGCAATCGAGGCACGATAGCCCCGGTAGAACTGATTGCGGATCGCCCCGAAGCGGGCCGCCGAGTACGAGCCCATCAGCACACGACGGGACTCAGAGCTGAGGTTTGGATCGCTTTCATGTGGCGTCAGCGCATGAAAAAAAAGCACATCACCGGGTGCCATATCGGGCTGGAACGGGCGGGTTTCGCCGAGCAACTCGCGCTGCATGACCCCGGCGCCGGCGGTGAAGATACCGCCTGACACTGCCGTCGCCCGGCAGTGCTTCCGATGATGTCCCGCATACAGCTTGATCGACCCTTGGCTTGTAGTGGAGGCATCGATTGCGATCGTGGCATTAATCATTGCATCGGCCGGCACGCCGGCATGATTCCAGAACGTGTAATCCTGATGCAACTCATAGCCGCTGACACCCGGATTTTTCCAGATCAGTTTGTCCTTGAAACGGTGCACCGGTTCTCCAATCAGATGTTCGAGCAGCTGCAATAGTACTGGCGATTCCAGATACGCTACAAAACACGGATCGAGATCAGCGACCGGGTCCACTCGGTCGATCACTTGTTCACCGGAAATGGTCTGACGGGTATGCGTTTGCAGCGATTCGCTGCCTTGGGCGCCAGGCAATCGTTTCAAGCGATCACAGGCTGCTGCAAGTTTGGCAACCCCGGCTGAATCAAATACCGAACGGACCAGCACAAAGCCGTCTCGAAGATAGTCAGCTTGCAGAGACTGCTGCATGACTCAACGGCTCAATGGGCGAACCCATTCCAGTTGTTCGCAAACCGGGCTCATGCCGCAAGACCGATACAGCCGCTCACCGAGACTACCTGCCACGCCAAATACACCCACCGCTTGCGTGGAAGATTCCGGTAATTCATTCGCGAACACGGTCTTGAGCATGCGCTGGGCGATGCCTTTCCGACGCCACTTGGGATGGACCAGTACGTTCTTGATGCGGGTCAAGCCCACGCTGCGAGCCAAACCGAAGGTGCCACAAATCTCGCCGTCGGTTTCAGCCAGGAACCACTCGATGCTGCCGCTTCTGCTGCGCTGCCGCTCAAGCTCGATCCAGTCTTCGGGCGCGTGTTGATGACCATCCGGCACTGCCTTCGAGCTGCGCTGAAGCGTGCACTTGTCGGCCCAGTCCTGATTGGAAAGAACCGGTCGCAGATGGAGCAGATGGGTCAATGGCTCCTGCATACCTTCAACCTGGCTGCCTTCAATCAGATACCCAAGTTCCGACCTGCATTCATATCCTGCGTGCCCTAGCATCGGGGCCAGTACACAATCGGTGGGCGTATAGATTCGCGCAATAGGACTGTGCAACGACACGAAGGCGGCTTCTATGGACGCCAGCGGACACCCCTCTGCGGCCCCTTGCAAGCGCTTTTGACCCGGAAAATCGATATGGTAAACGCAACCGGCCGGGTTGCGAGACTGCCCGGGTACCCAGCAGAGCTCACCGAAACCCAGCGACTGCGATTCAGCGCCCAGTCCAAAATACCGGCGATCGCTTTCGAGCAGTGCATCAGCAACTTTATTGAGCTGGGCTGTAGCGCTAGCGAGCATGCGTCAATATCACCACTTTGCTGAGCAGAAATCAAACAGGCCCCGGGTCAATTGACGTGTTGAACCGGACTTTATTCCAGTGTACTCGAGCCCGTTGACAACGGCTTCAGCGTGATTCAGAACCGGGGAAACGTTCGGCATTGTGCAGGTAGGTTTCAGCGAGCTCACGCGCTTTGGCAATGTCGGCACCTTCAGACGCCAGATGCAGTTCTTCCAGCTGATCTTCAAGCGCGTCGTATTCGTCATCGATACGTTCGAGCGCATTTTCGAGCGTATAAGTCAGCTCATGGATGCGCACCAGATCGGCTTGGCTAATGTCGTCCTGCGCCAGAATGTCTGCCACTTGCGCATTGCTAGCCACAAAATTATCCAGCGCCTCGGCCAGGGTTTCTGATGCTTGACCCTCGAAATGATCGGGCCGTTCGTGATCGTGTGCGAAAGCAGTTAGCGGTAGTCCGATTACAGCCGCGAACAGGATGGATTTGGTCTTAGGAGTCATTGGCTTTTCTGAGTTGTTGAGAATTATTCTCATTTTAACTCAGGATACGTATGATTGCGAGAAGGTTCAGCTGCATATGCGAGTCTTCTTCAAAAGACTACCTGATTACGTAGGTGATTCAGCTTTCGTCCTGGCGGCTTGTAGTTGATTGCTTCAAGTTAGCCGATGATTCATTTCTGGAACCCCAGTTGTACAGGCATTCCCAGAGTCTGATTTCTACCGTCATTCCGGACGCAGTGAAACAGAGATCCGGAATCTCAAAGTAAAGCAGCTCTCATCGACCAACGCGACTGATAAATGAGATTCCGGGTTCCGGCGCTGCCGACCCAGGAATGACGGACCTGTTTAGCTGAGGTTTATACGTAATCAGGAAAGACTATTAGCGGCTATTTTCTAAAGGTCGGATGGCACCGGACCGCAGGACACGTTCATTTCCTCGGCTAGCTGGATCTTGCCTCCCACTTCACCGTATTGGATCCTCAAATCCAACACATGATTGGCAAACTGCTCACTGCCCCGAGAGCGGAATTCTTCCGTCTGCAGGTTGACACATTTCATCCAATCCCGCCATGCATGATTGATTTGTGCATAGTGTTCCGCCAAATCCAACTGCTCGCGTGATTCTGCAAGATCTGCCGAAACCCTCAAACCGATTAGCAAAAATATCATTACCTCACGATGACCACGCAGCATGCTGGTCAGCCGGTCACAGGAAGCCACCATCTCCGAACCTGGATGTTGATTCGATTCAGCTGAGCAAATATCAAAAAAAATTCCGAAAGGGATCATCGTTTTATGAATAATCGACAATCCAAACATTCCGGCAAGCCAGGGAATCAGGGTGTCAGGATTTATCAAAGGAATCGAGGATTCGAGGCTTGCGTAATTCAAATGATTCGCTTGTTTCGTTGCGTACAGTGCTTCGCGCCAGGCAGCAGAGGCGTCGCCTGAATACACATTCAGCGTATCTGCCCGGAGAATCGCATCGATCGGATCTGCATAGTGATCAGCAACCAGAGTTCCCCAGCTTGCCAGACCTGCAACAGTTCCCCATACGGCAAGATTACCCGGTGCTTTCTGGTCAAGCGCATCAAGCAGTCCAATCGCATCGCATTCGGACAAGAGTTCGTGATCTTTGCAGGCAAGCATGAGAAAGAACAGTGCCGGAGCTTCTGGTTGTTCCATCAGCAATTGTTCAACGCGGGCAAGAAAATGCTGAACTTTATTGCTGTTGTTCTTTAAATTCGGCTGATCGATAAAACTAGAAAACCCCGGCAGCGTGTCGTGAATCAACCCTAGACTTCGATATGTCGGATCCGGATGCTGCTGCAGCCAATCCCGCGCATCAGCGACGATTTGAATCAATTCTGGCGGGTTGACTGCTTCGAAATGGGCAATGGCCTGAGCACGACTTGAATCGATTGAATCATCATCAGCCAAGACTGAACTGATCAACAGCAGGCTTAGAACAACAAGAACTGTATGGTTACTGTTGAAACACACGTTCAAAAGTACCCATCACAATCAACACCTTCTTGTTCTGCAATTATCTCCAATGCCTTAAGTTCACCGTGAGCAATTGACAAGTCCAAAAAGCGTCTGTGAAATTCATAGTCCTCGCTTTTTCCATAAAGCGGGAGAGCCAGACACTGTCTATATCCTTGAAACGCTTCTCGATCAAGCTGCAATTGTTCGGCTTGATCGGACTGTTCGATTTTGGCCATTTCGGCTAAAACCGCATAGCCGATACTCGGGTCGATTAAAGTTTCGCCTTGCTCTACTAGATAATTCGCGATACGTTTGCAGCCCTCTGCCAGTTTTGAAGACGGTCCGGTTTCGGCAGCCACCTTGCACGGCTCAACCAGATCCTGAAAACCAGAAATTGGCATTGCCAATAATAGACTGGAATGCAGCATCAAAATATCAAAGTCTCTGATGGGCTGCGAAGAGGCCACCAAAGCTGAATCCCAGTGTTTCGAGGCATCATAGTAAAAATATTTGAATTCGGTAGAATTCTCTAAACGTTCGAGTTTGGCTTCCAGTTGCTGGTCATAAATGATGGACCAGATTGCAAAATTGCCTGGGTCAACCCGATCCACGGCTTCCGCGAGGCCCTCATCAATGCACTGCGCCATCAAGAACCGCAAATCACAGGCGAGCGCAAGATAGTAAAGTGCAGCCGGTTCAGGGTTGCTAGCCAGAATCCGCTTCATGGGCTCAAACAAAAACTGATCGGCATCGATGTCGTCCCCAGCGCCAGGCCCTTTAGCAGGCATCGTACCCAGCGCCTGCATGGTCGGATTCGGCTGATTGCGAAGCCAATCTCGCGCTTCATCAATCACGCGATCGGTCAACGCTTCATGTGCTTCCTGAACGTGCTCAACAAGACGCTGGAAATCAAACACTGCGGCCTTGGGCATTGTGGTTGACCCGGCCAGCACAAGAACCCCAAGCAATGGCTTTACGCATAAAGAACAAGAAAATAGTTTCATTTCAAACACCTACGTCGCCAAACACCTGTTTAATTTTAGCAAACTCGGCCCCTGTGGTTCAAGACTAGATAGCCGCGGTGCTGCTGACATGCCCAAAGCTTAGTCATCGTATAATGGGACACTATTTTTATTAAGGCTGACGCGTTCAGCCATGATCGCTGCCATGCTATTCAATAATGTTGCCATCCAATCCGTCGTTTCCGTCGACCCGCCCAATCGCGTAGCCAGCACCGAAATTCAGGAGCGCTTGCAGGACACGCTTCAGCGCCTGAGGGTGCGCGGCAACCCGCTGATTGATCTGGCCGGTATCGAAGAGCGCCGCTACTGGGACGACGGCATGCAGGCCTCCGATGCAGCCACGCTGGCCGGTCGCAAGGCACTGGAACAGGCCGATATTGATCCCAAGCAGATCGGCATCCTGATTAATACCTCGGTCTCGCGCGATTTTCTCGAGCCGTCCACCGCCTGCATCGTGCACAACAATTTAAAGTTGCCCGACACCTGCGAAAGCTTCGACGTCGGCAATGCCTGCCTGGCATTTATCAACGGCATGAATATTGCCGGTCGAATGCTTGAGCGCAATGAGATTGACTACGCGCTGATCGTCAATGGCGAAACCAGCCGCGAAATCAACGAGAACACGATCAAGCGCCTGCAGGAACCCTCGGTAACCAAGAAGCAGTTCAAGGCGGAATTTGCCTCGCTGACACTCGGCTCGGGCGCGGCCGCGATGGTCATGACGCGTAAAGACCTGCTGCCGGACGGCGCAGCCTATAAAGGCGGCGTGACTCGTGCAGCCACGCAGTTCAACAACCTGTGTCGCGGCTGGAACCACCAGATGTGGACCGATACCCGGACCTTGCTGACCGAAGGCATGAAGCTGGCTGGCATGACGTTTTCAGCGGCCAAAACCGTGTTGGGCTGGGTTGCTAATGACCTCGACCACGTCGTCATCCACCAGGTATCCAAGGCCCATACCGATATGTTCATCCGCGTATTCCGGGTTGATCCGGAACGCGTCTATCGCATCTTTCCATTCCTGGGCAATATCGGCCCGGCCTCGATTCCGACCGTGCTGTCGCGCATCGTCGACGAGCAGCACGTCAATCGCGGCGACAAGATCGCGCTGATGGGCATCGGCTCCGGGCTGAACTGCTCGATGGCAGAAGTCGTTTGGTAAGAGGCCTGTAAACACCAGAGGGAAGGCCACTGTTGAAACGGAAAGCACGTCAATTCAAGCGTGGAAATTGAAGTCATTTGCATGCGAATGAGTGACGAGCAAGACTGAGTTGCATGTTTTCAGTCTCAACCCTGCGGACCATGGCTCTTTTTCCGTCTGATGGCGTTACCGCTCGCTTATGTAGCGCTGCTACACCGCGCTTACTCTGCCTTACCAGCCAAAAAATTTCCAATGGCAGCAACCGATCCCCCGAGTGTTTACAGGCCTTTAAAACTAATGACTGAGTTACCCGCATTGCCCGCCGGCATGGAGCCGTCGCTATACCCGTTTGAGCGCAAGCTGTATGCACTGGCCTCGGGCCATCACATGCACTATGTCGATGACGGCCCGAGCGATGCGCCGGTCGCGGTCATGGTGCACGGCAACCCGACCTGGTCGTTTTACTACCGCAAGCTGATTCAAACCCTGAACTCGGAATTCCGCTGCCTGGTGCCGGACCATATCGGCATGGGACTGTCTTCGCGCCCGTCCGATCAGGACTATTCGTACACGCTGCAAAGCCGGCTGGATGATTTCACCGAATGGCTGGATGCCGTCGCGCCCAACACAACCGTTGATCTGATCGTGCACGACTGGGGCGGGGCCATCGGCATGAGCTGGGCGGCCCGGCACCCCGAACGCGTGCGCCGGATCGTGCTGCTCAACACCTGGGCATTCAACATTCCCGAGGATGAGCAATTACCGCGCGCGCTCAGCTTTGCTCGCACGGGTCTCGGCGGCTTTCTGATCAACCGCTTCAACGCATTTTCCGGCCTGGCCACGCGCATGGCTACCGCGAAGAAACTCGACCAGGCGACCGCCCACGGTCTGGTCGCGCCGTACCTCGGTAAACCTTCCCAGCGCCTGGCCACGCTGCGCTTCGTGCAGGACATTCCGCTTAAGGAATCCGACCCGGCCTGGGCCGTGCTGGACGAAACCGAATCCAAGCTGCACGAATTGGCCGACAAACCGATCCTGATCGGCTGGGGCGCCAAGGACTTCGTGTTCAACGATCGCGTGCTGGACGAATGGCGCAAGCATTACCCGAATGCCGAGCTCGAATACCTGAAAGGGGTCGGCCATTACACGCTGGAAGATGCTGGTCCCGAGTTCTTTGATCGGATTCTTGAGCACTTGAAGTAAATGCTCTTTGTACTTTTAAATACTTGCTTTGCCGCTAAATTAGCAGTGCGTTGATCTGCCCGTTGAACCACTTTTTCTCAGGACTGGATCACCCTATCTTTCTGACCAGGCAGTGCCAACAGAAATAAGAGGAGCACTACCCCAGCTACCGGTACTAGACACATCATCTGCCACCATGGGCTAAGTCCAGCATCTCGAAGTCTTCGTGTGCAGGCGGCCAACCAGGGTATCAATAGCATCAGCGCGGTGATTTGCGCGATCAGCAATCCAAACTGATCAGCTAGTAGTCCGGCAACCGCCATACAAATCAGAATAGCAAGCGCAAACCACCAAAATTCTGTTCGGGAAGTATGACCTGAAAACTGCAAGCCACTCAAAAAGCCACTACGCACGGCTGTAATTGCATGTTGGTCCGATTCACTTTGGCCCATCAACAAACTTTCTGCGGGTACTTCAAAAACTGCCGCCAGCGAACGTATTGATTCAAACGAGCTTCGAGTTCCAGATTCCAGGCGTTGAATCGTGCGAAGATGCAGACCGCTCAAATGGGCCAAATGTTCCTGCGACCATTGACGCTCCACGCGCAATGATCGGATCTTCTTGCTGTCAACCTTCATGATGTGTTTAACCAGTTAAGTTGTCACACATCATCTATCAGATGAACATTTTTTTCTACGGCAACTTTACGTCACGACTGTGGCAGGATGCCGACTTATCTGAATTGATCGGAAAAAGTGCAATACAGCCTTCTGCCGCACTTTTCTTGGACTATGGTTCAGGACGGAAGCTTAGCTACAGAATCGATTGATTCAGGCATGAATTCATTTCTTCTTCTATTGCTTAGTAAACACGGACTTCTTGCTAACTGCCGAATGAGAAAAATATGCCCACCGCAAGTTCGGCCCAGACGTACATCATTGTCACAGCAACCATCAATCCAAAAACGAAACGTCGCTTAGCTGAGACTTTCCTTGCAGCATAAATGAAAAGGCTGCCACCACCAAACAGTAGCAACGCCATGACCAGAAAATCTACCGGTGTCCAGTTCACCTGACTAGTCACCTGCATGGCAAGCAAGGGCAGCAGCAACGCTGCTGCGGTTCCTGCTGCGAGCCAGGCGAATGTGGTATTCCGCTCGATATGTTCGAAATTATTCACGAATTATGCTGTATTGATCTGTTTCAGACTAAAAGCGCAGTGATTGTTTACTCGAAGCCAAATTTATACTTCAATGCAAGCAAACAACGAACTATTTGTAATCAGGCAAGTCTTGCCATTCCACGAGCATATCCAGAATGCTGTATTAAAAAACCCCGGCGTTCAGATAAAACGCCGGGGCCGAGTCTTGATAAGCATTCTTGATTATCTAAATATTACCTACGAATAATCACTATCCCAATCGAGCCCAGCAACAGTATGAGCATAATCAAACCCCAGGTCGAGAACGTCGGGACGGGAACGGACTCAGGTAACGAGGGGGCAGCAGGAAAGGCAGCGCCAGAGAAGACATCGGCCGAGGTAAAAGGCGAGGTCAAATCGCTCAGATAAGTACCCGACGTCAAGTCGTATACCGAAATTGGCTGGGATTCATCGGTCACGAGGAATGCCAGACCATTGCCTACAGCCAGGCCATCAATATCTGCGATGCCTGCTGGATAGGCTGCAACATTGGTGATCACACCGCTGGTGTCGATCGAGACCAGCTGACCAGTCGAGTCGTCAGTGCCGTAGATAATGCCGGTATCAGGATCAGCATCCAACCCGCTGATGCTTTCGCCCGACATAGAAAAGGATGAGATTTGGGTGGCCACCAGGGTGCCCAGATCAATAGAGTAAAATCCAGCACCAGCACCACCACCTGCATTGGTACCGTACAACGTTCCACCGGAAATCGCCAAGCCGTCAATGCGTTGCGGGGCACCGGACCCTAAGGTGATCAGTCCCAATGAATTCGGTGCGCCACCATTGACCGGGATTTCGAACAATTCGTCTCCACCATCAACAGACTGGCCGCCTGAGCGAGTAAACAACACCCGCTGATTGGCTAGATCAGCCGTTGCACCCCAGACCTGGACTTCGG
>CAKZPB010000107.1 GCA_937138395.1 uncultured Pseudomonadota bacterium | reverse complement strand
CCGATAATGCCCAGCAGCTGGTTGTTGAAGTCATGCGCAATGCCACCAGCCAATTGACCAATGGCCTCCATCTTCTGAAGTTGGCGGAGCTCCTGCTGCAATTGTTTCTGCTCGGAAATATCCAGGCCGGTGCTGATAAAGCACTCGCCAAACGGAATGCTGACCATCTGTAACGTCTGATTTGTCGATTCGAAGTGCTGCTCCCACATGTGTGGTTGCCCGGTCTCGAAGATCTGCTCGACGGTCGGCATGAATAAATCAGTTGTATCCGGATTGTCGAAGATTTCTTCCGGGGTCAAGCCCTTCACCTCATCCAGCTGCTTATCCCATGAGGTCAGCGCGGCGGGATTGGCGTAATCAAGCTTCCACGTCCTGATGCTGTCATCGCTGTTGCGAATTAATTCCCAGACATGCACTTCGTGTGGAAGCAGCTCGATCAGGTTTTGATTGGCCAGTTGACGGCTTTCCGACGCCGCATCAGCCTTGCGAGATTGTTCAAGCTCGGCCTCAAGCGCTTCAACACGCTGCTGCAGCGCCGCCAGGTTGGTTGAATCACTCATGAGGTTGCCGCATCGTGATGCAATAGGCTTTAACCTATCATAGAATCTGCTCAAGGGCTCATCAAGCAAGCGCCATGCCGAAACCACCCTCGTTTACACACGCGGCCGCGGCTGTTCAAGCGGCCGTCTACTCCAAGCACTCAGGCTCCGACGACCAAAGCCTTCAGATACCACTGCACGTCGGCGATACCTGGATGGAGCCCGCCGTTGGCTGCCGTATGCAGGACTTGACTATTGACGAGCATCCCGGCATGCATCGCTATACGCCCGTGCAGGGCCTCCCGACGCTTCGTCATGCCATCGCCAGGCACCATGCCCGGCTGAGTGGTGTTCACACCGATACTGCGAACGTCATTGTTACAGCCGGTGCCACGGCGGGACTGGCCGCTGCCGTCGGTGCACTGGTTGCGCCCGGCGAATCGGTCTTGCTCGCAGCACCCTATTGGCCATTGATTGCCGGCAGCATCCGCGCATTCAATGCGCATCCAATCGATGTGCCATTGATGACAGATGAACATCTGAACGATGTGCAGTCGGCCGATCAAGCCGTCGCACGATTCGAGGCTGCGCGCACCGAATCCACCGTGGCCGTGTACTGGAATACGCCGCACAACCCGACCGGTCGATTGATGCCTCGGGACTGGCTCGAAGCGCTGACGCAATGGGCAGATCAACACAACTTGTGGATCCTGTCCGACGATGTCTACGAGCGCTACGTCTTCAGCGGCGAACACGTCTACACCCGCTCGCTGGCGCCTGACCGGACCATTTCGGTGCATTCCTTTTCGAAAAGCTACGGCATGGCCGGCAATCGCTGCGGCTACCTGGTCGCGCCAGCAGCGGCCATTTCGGCCATCAACCGCATCATGACCAACATCAACTATTCGGCCTGCACCGCCTCGCAGCTGGCCGCCTTGAATGCGCTCGGGCCTGCTGGAGAGCGCTGGGTAGCTTCAGCACGCGACCAATATGCAGAACTCGGCGCCTGGGCAGCCGACCGCCTCGGCGTGCAACAGCCCGAAGGCAGTACGTTCTTGTTTATCGACGTCACCGAAACGCTGAAACACGATCAATACGCTGGAGATCTGTCCCGGCTCCTGCAGGCTTTAGCGGAGCACAACGTGCTGGTCGCACCGGGCCCCAGCTTCGGCCCCTACCCGAACCATATCCGGCTGTGTTTCACTGCCACCGAACCCGAACGCATGCGAAGCGGCGTCGAGCAGCTGGCCAGGTTCATTGCAGGAGCCAGCCCTGGGCAGCAGCAATAATAAATCCAAGCGCGGTATCAAACCAACCAACCGCGGCAAACCCAGTAAAGCCCCTAACCCGGAATCCGGAACCCCGAAACCGATACTAAACCCCGTGTCATCCCGACCGAAGCGCCGGGACCCGGCGACGCTAACCCCGTAACTGAAACTGAACCGCAGATTACACAAATCTACGCAGATTAAATCCAATCAAGCAGAGCCAAACGACATCACGCCGCCATTCCAAACAACCAACCACAAATAACCAACCAACTCACGAACAACGAGTTTTTTTATTCCGCCTCCATACTATCGCTGAAGAAATCCTCGACCAGCCGCTTGGCCGCACCCTGGAAAACGATGATGCCGTCATCCGGCGTTGCATCGCCGGGCGCACCATCAGTCAATGTCACGGTCCACTCGATGCCATTTAGACTGGCCGGCACGGTATGCCACACGGCCGCGTCCTCGTTCGGGAAATCCAGCCCATAGCCGCGCATCACAAAGGACGGATCATCGAAATTGCTACCGTGGTACGTCAGTACAACTTCGGCCTGCTCACAGTCCGGAATCCTTAAATGCAGGCCGTTGAAAGGCGCTTCCAACGCCGCTTCAACCGGCACGCCCGTCAACAGATTCAATCCGAAGCTGTCCTGCAGCGCGGAGCAGTTACCAACCAGGCCATTCAATGAAGCCGTGATATAGCTGGAAAACCCACGGCGAATCGGATCGTCGACCGTCGGCGAAGCCACTTGAGGTTGTTCAGAATCATCAGTGCCGTCACCATTGCCATCGCCAGTGGGGCCGCCCTCAATAAGATTGGGCACACCGTCTTCCGTCATGGTGGGCGCACCATCAATATCGCCATCCGGTATCACTTCCAGGGTTTGCACACTTCGCGTGGTGCCGGCCTGAATCAACAAATTGGCGCCTGTATTGTCGAGCGACAGCTTGGTTGCGACTGCTGCGCTCGGGAAACCGGTGCTGATTGAAGACCAGCTCGCGCCACCATCCTTGCTGACAAACACGCCGCCATCACCGTTCCCAAGTGGATCTGTAACGGCTGCATACAGGTCGCCGGTCAGCGGATCCACAATCAGATCGCGCACGTCACGATTGTTCAGACCAACACCAGAAAAAAACCAGTTCAGACCACCATCAGTTGTTTTGTACACCGTTCCAACCAGACTATTCGAAATATCATTGGTGGACGCATACAGCGTTTGCCCGGTTGCATCGGTCGGGTCCAGTGCCAACGACAACACACCGACGGCAGCAGCAGCTGGGTTTCCACCGATTCGCGGGAGACCGTTGCTTCGATTGGTCCAGGTTGCGCCACCATTGGCGGTGACAAACACACCATTTTCGATGGCCAACGGGACATCAGTCGGATCCAGGCCACCGATAAACGTGGCCGCATACAACGAGTTCCCGCTGACGTCCGAAGGATTTTGAATCAACTGCACAGCACTGGCAAAAATGGGAAACCCATTGACGCCGATCTCGGCACCACCCATGCCGGTATCACTGACTGTCCAATTCAGGCCAGCGTCTATGCTCTTGTAAACACGTCCGGCCTCTTTGGTGAAGCCACCCATCCCATCATCAGAAAAACGACCACTGCCTGCGGCATAAAGAATCTGTGATTCACCGCCTACTACGGGACCAAACGCGTCCACTTCGATATCACGAACGGTGCCGAACAGCGAAAACACAAAAGGCGGTGGGCCCAGTGGAATCCCATTATCAATAGTTGCCCAGGTTACGCCACCATCCGTGCTCTTGTAGATGCCGCCGTTGCCGTCAATAAATCCACCCATGTTGTCGTTCTTCGGGAAATATGCTCCGCCTGCATAAATTACGTCTCGTGCCGGGTTATTGGGGTCGACTACCAGCGCTCGAAATTGATCGGCTTCCAGCAAATTGTTTGCTTGGCTCCAGGTCATTCCATTATTGCTGCTTCTGAAGCTGGTAAATGTGGGTGTTGATGAATCGCCTACAGCCGCATGCACGCGGTTTCCGAGATTACTCGCAATGGCCCGGATATTGTGTGCATTGAAGCCATCGGTGCCAAGCGTAAATGAATCGACCGGTGCAAGGCTGGTGCGGCGATAAACGCCATTGCTAAACGAACCGGCCAACTGCAGCGCAGGATTGAAGGGGTTGAAAACAACAACAGTCGATGTCGCAGTCTGTAGCAAATCATTACCGACAAACCCACCGGTTACTTCGGTCCAATTCGCGCCATCATCCAGTGTGTAGGCAAGCCCAGGGCGTCCGCTGACATAGACTTGCGTGTTATCCGCAGGGTTCACCGCCAACGCCTGGCCAAAGACGTTCCCCAGACCGCCAGGCCGAACCCAGGTCAAGCCCGCGTCGTCACTTCGTATAACCCCATTGACAACAGCCGCCCAAACGCGACCGGCGGTTCCGAATTCGATGTCAGTAATCTGTCCGAATTCCCATAGACACCCCGGTGGGCAGGGCACTTCAGTCCAAACACTCGCCGGCGGTGCCGTCAGATCGGCCACCCATAGACTGAAATCGCTGAGGCTTGAATTTTCCGTGGACACCAATACGCGATTGGCAGTGACGGAATCGACACCCATCGCATTCAGAGAAAAACCGGCGGGTTCGGGTATCGCAGGTGACGTTGTCCAGTTCAGGCCAGAATCTCCGGTGCGCAAGATCACGCCATCGGAGCGCATCAGGTAATAGACGCCGGGCTGCGTTGCCGACACCTCGAGGAAAAAGTAAAACGTATTAGCAGGCAACGCAGTTGCAGGTGTTCGATCCTGCCAGGTCAACGCGCTGTTGTCGCTGAAGAAAATGCGGGTGGAGCCACTCACCATCAATCGTCCGGGTGACGTTTGACTGTGAGCAATACCAGACACCTGGCGATTGATGCCAGCGCTGGAGTCGGTCCAGGTTACGCCACCGTCAACCGTTTTAAACACCCCGCCACGACTTACTGCATAGTATTCATTGGAAACAAACGGCGAAGCCACCAGGTCACTGACTTGGCCACCATTCGGACCACTGGACGTCCACACGCCCGGTCCGGACCAGGCGGCTGAATGCAACCCGACAAGAAAAAGAAACAAAACGAGGTGTAAAGATACCGAATGGCGCTTCTGGTACATAAGTTTCTCCCGAGAATACGATTACACGCTTTCCCCAGCGTTCGGGAAAGCGCCGTTATGTTTCCCCTTTCTTGTACTGCTTATTCATGGACTGTTAACGAATTACAAGACCGAATGTGGTCATCGGGCCATGAACTGTAGACCTGAACTAGGGCACAATGCTGTCCACACCCATGAATGTAATAGGCTTGTTTTTCTCGATTGCAAGCCTGAACAGCACCGTACCCGAAAGGCCCCAGCCATGCAAACCCGTTCCAGAGTACTTGATTTTACTGCTCCACTCGCCTTTGGCCTGTTGCTGACCGTGATTTGCTCACTGGCAACCGCACAGAATTTCGATGACGTCGAAATCCAGACCACGAAGGTCGCAGACGGCGTCTATGCATTGCAAGGCAGAGGCGGCAACCTGGGCCTGGTCGTCGGCAACCGGGGCGCATTTCTGATTGACGATCAATACGCCCCGCTGACCGACCCGATTCTGGCCGCGATTGATGAAATCACCGACTTGCCGCTTCAGTTCGTATTCAATACTCACTGGCACAGCGACCACACCGGCGGCAACGAGAACCTGGCCGAAACGGGTGCTTTGATCGTCGCCCACGACAATGTCCGCAAGCGGCTCGAAGCCGGGCAGTTGATTGAATTCTTCAACAGTGAAGTGCCACCGGCACCCGATACCGCCCTGCCGGTCGTGACCTTCAGCGATACCGTCACTTTCCACCTCGGCGGCCATACCGTGCATGCCGAGCATGTCGCCAACGCGCATACCGACGGCGACTCGATTGTGCGGCTCGAGGAAGCCAACGTTATCCACACCGGCGACCTGGTGTTCTACAACATGTACCCGTTCATCGACTATTCCAGCGGCGGCAACCTGGGCGGCATGGTCCGGGCCGCGGATCGCATCCTGGAACTGGCCGACGACAACACGAAAATCATCGTCGGCCACGGCGGCCCGGTCATCAATCAAACCCAGATGACCGACTATCGCGATTTACTTGCTGGCATCCACCAGCGCATGCAGCAGATGATCAGTGAAGGCAACAGCCTGAACGAAATCCTGGAGGCCAACCTGCTGGCCGACTACGAAGACCAATGGGGCAGCGGCTTCATCAACGCCAAGCGCTGGGTCGAA
>CAKZPB010000106.1 GCA_937138395.1 uncultured Pseudomonadota bacterium | reverse complement strand
TTTAAAATCCTTCGCCGGTAGCGGGTTACAGAAATAGAAGCCCTGCGCTTGTTCGCAATTCATTTTTTTCAGCAGTTCGATAGTGGCCAGGTCTTCGACGCCTTCGGCTACGGCTAATAGTCCAAACTGATGAGCCAGCTCAACAATGGAACGCACGATGGTTGCGTCTGATTCATCGGTCAACATGTCCTTGACGAACGAGCGGTCGATCTTGAGTACTTGGACTGGCATGCGCTTCAGATAACTCATTGAAGAATAGCCAGTACCAAAATCATCAACAGCAATGGAAACGCCGAATGCGCGCAGCACATCGAGCGACTCCAGCGCACGGACCGGATCGATGATCAACGCACTCTCGGTAATTTCCAGCTCCAATTGCTCGGCTTGTATCCGATGCTTCTCCAGCAGGGACCGAACGTCCTCGGAAAAACGCTGATCGACCAGATTTCTGGCCGATACGTTGACGCTGACCGTCATGTTCATGCCCTGGTCCAGCCACGATCTGAGCTGCCCGAGCGCTTCATTCAGTACCCAACGAGTAAGCTGATGAATATGATTATTCAATTCTGCGGTAGCAATGAATTCATCAGGATTAATCAAGCCATGCTTGGGATGCTGCCAGCGCAACAGTGCCTCACAATTCGTGCACGTATTGTTTTCCAGCTCGACCCGCGGATGGTAATACAACATCAATTCATCGTATTCCATGGCCTGTACAAGGTCTGACATCAGCGTCAAGTGCCGCTTGCCTTTGTCGTCAAAACGATGTTCATACAAGGAATAATGTTTTGCCTCGCGCTTTGCAATGTACAAGGCCACATCTGCGCAGCGCAGCAATTCATGACTGTCAACACCGTGCCGCGAGGACAAGGCAATACCAATGCTGGTATCCACATGCAAATCGATGTCGCGCTGGGAAAATGGCGACAAGAACGACTGCATGACCTGTTCGGCGACTTGCAGTGCGTCCTGTTCAGATTCGACCGCCGCGAGCAGCGCAAACTCGTCGCCACCCAGGCGATAAACTGCATGGTTATTCGACTCACTGAACTCACGAAGTCGCTCGCCCACCTGCTTCAGCACTTCATCGCCAAACTCATGCCCGAGCGCATCATTGACCTCCTTGAACCGATTCAAGTCCAGCAGATACACCGCATGATGAACGTCGGGCTCTTCATCCTTTTGAATACTGGCGTTAGCATCGAGATGAAATTGATCTCGATTTGGCAGCGCCGTCAATGAATCATGGTACGCGCGATACTCGAGATCCGATCTCGACTTCTTCAGCTCCTGTTCAATCTGCTTACGGCCAGAAATATCTCGCACTACGCCCGTGACATACCAGTCATCGCCGCGCTGTGCACGACTCAGCATGACCTCGCAATCAAACGCCTGACCCGCCATCGTACGATGGCGCCACTCAAAACGCTGTACGTCGCCTTCGAGTGCGCGCTGGATCAGCTGCTCGGCGACCTCACTCGAGCGACGCCCATCCGGTTGATGCTCTGGTGAGATATCGGCAAGATTCAAACCCATAAGATCCTTACGACTGGTTTCGAATATGGTTTCAGTCGCCGGGTTGCAATCAACAAACACGCCATCAGAAAGGAGGAAGATGCTGTCTGCTGAATGATCAAACAAGGATCGATAATGGCTCTCTCGTTGTCGCAAACGATCAAGAATCATCAGTTGGTCGATCAACTCTGCAACCGAGCTGACAAACATTTTTTCAGCTTCGGACCAGGCCCTTGACTTGCCTACAACCTCGGTGCACAGCACGCCTCGCAGCCGCCCCTCAAAACGCAACGTTGCATCGAGCATGGCATGAATATTCAGCGGGATCAGATAGTCATCCGTTAGTTCCGAGGTGCGGGAATCTTGACGTGCATCCGATGCGTCGATCAATCGCTGACTGCTCAGTGCTTCGAAGTAACGTGGTATTTCGCGCTGCTTGAGCACGGCACCGTGTTCGAATGCGGCTGAATTCTGGTCCCACAGACAAAGACAGGACAAAGCGCCAATCTCGGCATCAAAAGCCCAGACACTGACTCGATCCACGCCCATGGAGCGCGCGCACGTTTGAGTAATACGCTTCAGCCCGCGTTCAAGCCGATCAGCAAAGATCCTGTGATCTTTGGTCAGTTCGACATAGACTTGATCCAGCGTCATTGACGACGCAGATGCTGGTGGTGATCCTGACGACATTCCTCGAATCCCCAATGCTTGAAAATCAGTCTAGCACAGCGTATTTGTAATGCTGAGGGGGTCGGCAGTTGCACTCTGAATGCCTGGTTGACACCGAAGCGAATGCGAACTTACTGCAACAATCATGGCAGTCGTTCGATGGCCATCACGATCGGGAGATGGTCAGATACACCCTCACGTTGCTCGAGATCAAAACGATTGGGTGTGCCATCGTTGTTTGTCTGTCCGGCATAGGCGGTCACTACCTCCACAGACTGGGGGTCGAGTTGCCAGCCGCGCGCTGCCGAAGGCGAGTACAGAACCATATCCAGAAACGACCAGCTTTCACCACGCGCCCAGTAGTTGGTGCCTTTGCAGCCCTCGCATCCCACCTCATGAGCAACGATCCAATGCGCACGCACCATGTCATCCATGATGGTGGTTTCGTTTTTTTCGCGCGTGGGCGTGTTGAAATCACCTGCTGCGAATACCGGGCGATCCTCGGGCAGTTGAGCGCGGACACTGTTCAAGTGCTGATACGCAACCCAGCGCATCTCGATTGGATGAAACGGCGCCGGAAAATGAACGGAAAACCCGGTTAACACTGAGCCATCCGGCAGTTCGAAATCGGCCTGCAGCACGCCACGGGTATCCTGCGCGCCTTGCGGGAAGGCGGACATGTCCAGCGGATGCAGTATTGCCTCGCCGACCTTTGGGAGCCGCGATAAAAACGCCACGTCAATGCCGCGGTCATCGATGCCCTCGATCAGGATTGACTCGAGATAGCCCGCTGGCTGCAGATATTCGTTGCGTAATTGTTCCAGCACGTGAATATTTTCAACTTCCTGCAGCGCAATAATATCCGGCCCCAACCCATCGTTATACGCCAGGATGGTTTTGGCGACCTGCTCAAGCTTGAAGTTCAAGGCCTCCTCGCTCCAGTCCAGATAAAGACAATCCTCGCGCCAGCGATCCACTTCGATCAAATTACAGGCCTCGATATGGGCGGGGTCGGTTTTGATCGATGCGGGCAGATAGGTTGCGTCGTTCTTGCCCGGATCATCGGCGGTATCAAACAGATTTTCAACGTTGAAAGCCATCACGCTGACCCGGTTTGAATTGGCCTGGACTGGGCGTGGATCGGGTTCTGAATATCCGGCTTGCTCATCAGCCCTCATGCCCGATGGATCGCTTGCACATGCGACCAGGAACAAGCTGAACAGTAGGCAAGGACCGGTTTTGCTAGCTAATGTCATTATTTTCCATCCAAAATGGCAGCAGAGTGACGAACCAGGCCGCTGTTCAGCCCGATGCGAGTTGCGCGCGCAGTGCCTCGACCCGCGCCCGGTTGGCGCCCATGTCCGAGTGGCCTACACGCGACGCGGAGCGCACGTGCACACCATCATCGGCACGTCGAAATTCAACGTCATCGGTGAACTTGAACAGGCTCGAGACGAATTCGGCCGACAGATAATCCGGGTCCTGTCGCGTGACGGTCCCGCCCAGGGCTTGCACTGCCGCCGGTAGCCGATCCCAGCTATCGGCGGACAGCGGATCGACGGCCTGATCTTCCGATGCTGAAGATTCACTGGACACGCAGTTCGGTGATGACGGGCAGGCAGCCAACTGGCCGTTACTCAAACCGGGCGCACTTCCGGAACGCGACTGCTGGCCAAGATAGAATAAGCCGCCGATCACAAGCACCACTAACAACACGAGAACAATCAGAGCAATCTTCATGGCATCACCCAAAATTGCAGTCTACATCAGGCGGTGGCTGCGCTTGCATCTCGCTGCATTTCAGCGATAGCCGCTCAAGGATCGCAGCAAGTCTGATTCGTTCATCCGGGACTTGATGATCACGATGCACTCGCTCGAAGGTTTGTTTTTATACTTGCCTTTGTTGTATAAGTACAATATATTATCCTGTATGTGCCCTAGAAATACTAAACAAGACAACAAGCCGATTTTCAATCGCTTGGCCGTTTTGCGCGCCGAACGCGGTTTGAGTCGTCAGGACCTGGCCGATGCAGTCGATGTCAATTACCAGACCATCGGGTATCTCGAACGGCGCGATTACAGTCCAAGTCTGGATTTAGCCATGCGGCTCAGCGAGTTTTTCGATTTGCCGATCGAAGCGATGTTTTCGCGACAGCCGTTCGAGCCACTTTCGGCCGAGGTCTACAAACATGCAATCGAGGAACGCCAATGACCCTTTCTCCCCATGATCTGGCCAGTCGCGCTGTACAGCAACGCTGGCGGTTGATTCGACAGCACACCTTGATTGGTTGGATGCTGGTCGCCGGTCAGGCGGTTGTATTTGCCCAAGCGGGTCAGGCAGACGTTCAGCAGCCGGTTGATTCCGCGGAGACCTCCGTCCAGCTGCAGACCTTTGATGCGGTCTGGAATCAAGTCCGTGAGCAGTATTTTGATTATTCGCGGATTGAACAGGATTGGCTGTCAGCCCGAGAAACCTGGCGTCCGCAGGCAGCCGGCGCCAGCCGCGCAGAATTGCGCGGTCTGCTGAACGACATGCTGGAAGTGGTCGGTGAATCTCACTTTATTGTCCTGCCGCCGACGCAGATAACAATCCCCGGCAATGAAGACAATGCAGCATCGGGCGCGGTTGCTGATGAGGCGCAAGGCAGCGAGCCTGCCGATCAACCGACCGGGCTGGGCGTACGGCTGATTGATGATGCCCTGGTGATTGATCGGGTAGCCGAGATCAACGCCGAACAGATTCAGCCAGGCTGGCTATTGGTTGCAATCGGTGACCAGGTGCTGCAGCCGCTGATCGAAGAAACCCTGGACATCACTGAACCGGCTGCGCGCAAGCGCGCCACGCTCTATCTTGAAGCTTCGGCCAACGCCTTGATCGCCTATCAATCAGCCGATGAGCCAGTGACACTGACGCTGCTGGATGCTGACTATGAAGAACGCATCGTAACGCCGAATACCGATCCGGAATCGCTGAATATCGTGCAAATCGGCAACTTGCCGGGCCTGGCATTTCAGTATCGCGCGGATACCTTGGGCGAACCCGAATCATGCATTGGCCGCATCACGTTCACCAGCTGGGTGCCGGAGCTGATGGAACGATTCCTAGAAAATCGGGACGCATTGTTTGCCTGCCGCGGCCTGATCATTGATTTGCGCGGCAACCTGGGCGGCGTATTGACCACCATGATGCCGTTGACTTCGCACCTGGTCGATGAAGTTGTGCTGCTCGGTCAGCTCAAGCGCGAGGACGGACGCATCGACTTTCGTGCGTTTCCGCGAACCGTTGCGGATGACGGCAGCCGTATTACGCCCTTCGACGGCCCGGTCGCCATTCTGATCGATTCGCTATCGGCCAGCACCTCCGAAATGTTTTCTGCCGGCGTTCAATCGCTGGGTCGTGCGCGCATTTTTGGTAGCCAGTCACCGGGCATGGCACTGCCGGCTCAAATGTTGCCGTTACCGAATGGTGATCGTCTGATGTATGCATTTGCCGATTACATTGACGGTCAGGGTCGACGCATCGAAGGGATTGGCGTGGTGCCGGATCAACCCATCAATCCAACGCGAGCTGAACTGCTGGAGGGTGACGACCTGCCCCTGGAAGCTGCGATCAAGTGGATTCAAGCTTCACAATGACAATGAATGCATAACGCTACACACTGAAATTGACTCACCAACCAACTGATTAACCGACATGGAGAACACATGAATTACACAATCAAAGCTCAGTTCTTGACGCTGGCCCTGCTGGCCACGACCTGCAGCGTCGGTGTTGCCGACAGTGAACTGCCTGCTGCCCGCAGCCTGGTCGATGCCCACATCGAGGCCAGCGGTGGAGAGCAAGCCATGCTGCGCCAGATGGATTCGACCACCACAGGTCGCTTCGTGATGCCCGCTGCCGGCATGGAAGGCCAGATGACGATGTATTCGCGTACTCCAACAGAGCGCGTCATGATGATTGAACTGGAAGGCTTGGGGACCATCCACACCGGCTATGCAGACCGCCAAGCCTGGTCGGTTGATCCTTTTATGGGGCCAAGGTTGATCACCGGCGAAGAGCTTACAATCCAGATCGAAAGCAATGAACCTGCTGCAACCATCCGCAGCGATGAGTTTGTCGAATCGATGACCACTACCGGAACCGCCGAATATAACGGCGAATCATGCTATGAAGTTGAAATCGTCTGGAAATCCGGGCGCGAGTCGACCGATTGCTATTCGCAAGATACCGGCCTGCTGCTGGCTTCGACGTTCACGGTCGAATCGCCGATGGGACAAATGGAAACGCTGACCGTGTTTGACGAATACAAGACCTTTGAACGCGATGGCGTCGAGTTCAAGCTGCCGGTCACAACCAATGTCACCACGATGGGGCAGGAGCAGCAATTGATCATTGACGAAATCGAACTCGGCAGACCGGCTGACGAAAAGTTCGCAGTACCTCCGGCGATTGCCACGCTAATGGAAGACAAAACCGCAGAGTAACGCTGGAACTCATGTTCATTAAAGCTGTGGCCGGCGCTCTGCGCCGGTTTTTTATTTTCATGTCTGAATGTCTACATCGATGAGCGTGTACTTGGCATAATTCAGTCTTCGCACCAGGAATCGGGATCAGACCTTTGACGAGCCCCACGCTGCCTGAACTGATCTACACCGATTGGGTCGACACCCGCGACACGCTGCATCTGATGCTGCAGATCATCGGCAAGGTTCGCATGAAAACTCACCCCAAGCTGAATCACTGGTGGCATGTGACCCTGTATCCGTCCGCGCGGGGACTGACTACGGGACGTATTCCCTATCAAGGCCATGGCCCGGTGGCTGATTTCAAGCATCCGACAACGTCATGAACGTATCTCCTTGCAAACTGATCCCTCGCAGTTTTCTTGAGTCCTGCGGCCGCCTGCTCGCTGCTTTATGCATCTGCTTGATTGGTTCACTGCCGCTGAAAGCAGATCAATCTCTTGAACGCTTGTTCGGGTTGGGACCGCTGGAAACGTTCACAATCAATTCCGCCACGCTGGATCGGGCGTTCTACATCTACGTGCGCCTGCCGCTGAACTATGCCGAAACCAGTTGCAACTGGCCAGTCGTGTATCTGCTCGACGGCGGCATTCTGTTTCCAATGCTGGCGCCGCATCAACTCATGATGGAATTCGACGAACAGGCGGCGCCGGTCGTCATGGTCGGCATTTCCTATGGCGGACTGGGCTTTTCGAACGGCAATCTGCGTTCGACCGATTACACTGCTCCGGCCGATGAGCCTGAATACTACGGCGGCGCGTTTGATTATCAGGACTTTCTGGCCAACGAACTGATCCCGAAAATTGAAGCGGACTATCGGATCGATCAAACCGACTCGCTGATTCTTGGCCAGTCGTTGGGCGGGCAGTTTACGCTGCTGTCTGCGCTGACCCGACCGAATCTATTCGGGCATTACCTGTCGATCAATCCGGCACTGCACGCCAACGTCGACTACTTCATCCAGCTCGAGCCGGTTAGGCGCTCAGAGCCAACGCCGCTACTGCTGACCCGATCAACCGAAGAACGTGCGCGGTTCAGCACGCCGCTGCAGCGCTGGCTGAATCACTGGCAGCGCGCATCGAATGAGGCACTGGAGCTTGACATCCGCTGGCTGAGCGGCCAGTACCATGCCTCGTCCGCACCGGCCGCCTATCGCGAAGCGATTGACTGGTGGTCGCCATCGAAATGTGAGTAGTCACTGGCCTTGCATCTTATCGAACTGAACCACAAACCATACCCCTAGCACTGCATGAATGAACTGGTATTCGTTGTTTGCTTGTCGCTGATCGCTGGCCTGGCCATGCCAGCCGGGGCAGTATTCGCTCGACTGGATCGCTTGCATCCCGAATGGCTGAGCAGCGAATGGCGACATTTTATTGTTGCGTTCGGCGGCGGTGCGCTGCTATCTGCAGTGGCCCTGGTGCTGATACCCGAAGGCGTTGAGCAGCTGTCGATCGTCTGGACAGCGATCAGTTTTGCCGCTGGCGGCGTTTGTTTCTGTCTGCTGGATATCATGCTGGATCGCCATCAGAGTCCTGCCGGGCAGATGGTTGCCATGTTGGCTGATTTTGTGCCAGAAGCCATTGCCTTGGGGGCTGCGTTCGCGCTGGGTCAGGACACTGGTATGTTGATGGCAGCACTGATTGTGCTGCAGAACCTGCCTGAGGGGTTCAACGCGTTCGAGGAATTGACCGAGTCTTCGAATTACCGTCCGAACAGGATCGTACTGGCGTTTTCCGCCATGGCTTTGTTGGGTCCAATGGCCGCAGTCACCGGCTACGTTTGGTTCGCTAACGACCTGCAGTTACTGGCTGCGCTGATGCTGTTTGCCGGTGGCGGCATTCTGTACCTGGTATTCGACGATATTGCGCCCCAAGCCAAACTGCATCATCGCTGGATGCCCGCGCTGGGCGCAGTGACCGGCTTTTTGCTGGGTTTGATTGGCAGCATGATCAGCGCCGCCACGCAATAGTGTTTGAGAATGGAGTATCCGTGCAGCGCAGATTGGCTGTGCAAACCCTTCCCATTCATTGAACGGACCCGATTGATGCATACCGGAAAAAAGCCTAGACCGTGACCGCATTACCGCGGAAAATCCGGGCCAGGTAGCGGCTATCGCTCGGGCTCGGTGCCGGCACCGAGCACAGCAGAACCGCATAAACCATTCGCTCCAGTTCTTCGGCCAGTTCCTGATCATTGCTGGGTTCTTCCGCTCGGGCACGTCTCGTCAGCTGCACCTGATTGACCGCCGGCTCAGTCGGCAGGCGCTCACTTTCAACACCCAGCGTGACGGTAAAGGCATGCAACGCGTTCTTGATGAACAATGCCAGCGCAAACTCCTCACGCGTCGATGCGCGTGAGGTGTCGGGCGTGACCAGCACGATCTGGCAGCGTGGAATCAACGCGCACTTGCGCGCCACGCGGAAGTGGTGTGTGAGCTGCTCGTCGAGCAATTGCGCAAAATCGTCGCGTGACAAGACCCGCTCCCAGCTTGCGCCGGCTTCAGCAGCCAATGGATTCATCGGCAAGCGGGCAAACGGTGTACTGACCACTGCGTCGATCTGTCCGGTGCGTTTGAGGACGGCATCCAGTCCATCTTCAATCCCCTGGCCGATCTTCTCAACCGTAAAGTCGGAATCCGAAGGTGCTGAAATCTGCATGCGAAGATACTCAGCGGCCTCCTCGCTGCGAGTCAACACCGTCAAGCTCGCGACCTGCTGGCGCAGAAAACCCTCGGCCGTCGCTACCAATTCATCTTTCAGCGACTCACCGATCAGGACCGCGTGTTTACCCTTTAGTGCGGCCAGGTCTTCTTTACCCGGACGCAGCATCATTTCGCCTTCAGTGACCGAGCGGTCGAACTTCAGGCCGCCCGATGGATGAAAGGTTTCGCCGCTGACAATGTCGTCGGCCAAGCTGAATACGGTCGACAATGCGACCTGCTCATCGGTCGGCATCTTGTGCAGATGCAGTCGATTGATAATGCCGGCTTCAATTTTCTCCGCGGCCCGATCGATGTCTTCTTCATCAAAAAACGAGTCACTCTGCGGAGCTGCGAAATCAGCCAGAAACCGATCGGCCTGCGCCTGTTCCAATACGCCACCCATGACCAGTCGATGCATGAGCTTTTTGGCCAGCGGCTCGGATAGCAGATAGCAGGTTGCACCGGCATCGGGCCGACCCTCGGCTACCTGCGCCGCCAGCAAGCGGAGCGGCTCTGGCGCGGTATCCCAGGTTTTCAGCGCCTCGATCGCATTACCGGCCAGGCGCTCCAGCAATTCATCAGCAGGATGATCGTCAAGCGTGGCCAGCAAGGCCTGGTGGACCCGATTCAATCGCTTGTTCTCGAGGATTAACCGACCGCGTCGGGCGAACAGCCCGGGGGCACCGCCCAGCCCGCGTAAACGCGCACCATCGACCGGCCCCGGCGCCATTGCATTGATCTGGATTTCCGGCCCCATATGCCGTGAGAGTATCTCGGCCAACGCACGCTGACCTGCTTTTGAGACTGAATAGTCGGCACGGTTCGGATAGGCGACGGCCAGATATTTTTCACCGCCGAAGTAACTCGAAACGTTCAAAATCCGACCGCTGCCGTTTTGCTTCATGTGTGGCGCGAACTTGCGGATCAATGACCAGTTCGAGGTCAAATTGGCTTCCAGTGTCCGATTCCAGGCCTCAAGCGTCATGTCAACGACCATCTCCTCCGCACCCGAGATGCCGGCGTTGTTGATCAGAAAATCGACCTGGCCGAACAATTGAATCGAGTGCTCGAACAGCCGCTGAAGTTCACTCTCTGCGCCGACGTCGATGCCGGACAGCATTAACACGCGCTGCTCCGGATTGGCGTAGCCAATCGAAACGAGTTCTTCGCGAATGGCATCCCGCGCTTCAACCAGTTTGCCTTCGCTGCGCGCGCTCAACAGCACGCGCGCACCGGCCATGGCAAAGTAACGGCCGAGCTGCAGACCTATGCCCAGGCTACCGCCGGTAATGACGACGGTCTTTCCGTGATGCAGTCCGGGCAGCACGCGCTGGATCGACTGCGGCATGGCCGATTTACCGGTTGCGCGCCGGATGCTCTTGGGTAGCCACAGATTGATCGGATCCATTTTGCGCACGCGATTGTTCAGCGTCGCGGTCCAGTCGGCCGCAAAGGCCAGGTTGTCCGGTTCGTGATTATCGAACCGGACAATCTGGTTCGGCAGCGAACTCCAGCTGCGTTGATTTTGTGAAACGGCGTGCTCTTCTTCGTACCGCCAGACCCGAATGAGTTCCTCGACGGCCGCTCGCTTGATGTCATTGAGCCGGTTGCCATGGCCGTCATCCGGATTGGTGACGAAGGTGATCGCCGGTGCCTGCTCAAGCTGCATGTGCTTGGACAGGCTGCGCGCAATTGCGGCAGCAAAAGCGACCGGCGCAACAATCTCGTGGTCGACGAAGTCTTCGACGTCACGATCCTCGGCTGTACTCAATGAATAGCCATGCTCACCGTTCGGCGTTTTCGGCAGCATGATGACGCCATCGAGACGCGCGAAATGGTCATTGATCAACTGGAACGCGCGGTCGACCGATTCAGGCCGCAGCGGGTCCAGGTGCGTTAACTGAACATGACGATCATCGCGAGACTGCAGCCGCGCTCTAGCCTGACCGATGTGCTCGAGCGATCGAAAGGCCAGCACCACTTCGGCACCACGATCCCGATTGCGTTCGGTAAACGTCAGCGCTTCTTCGATATCGGCACCGCCTAGAATGAGCACCACCTGATTCCGCAGATCAACCAGCCGGTTATCAGGCCAGGACACCAGCTTGGAACGACTCTGCGCGGGTACCTGCATGCCGTTGGTGACCTCGAAGGCATGCCCGGAAAACGCATCGGCTTCGGACGTACTGAGCCACAGGATGGTATTGGCCACATCCTCGGGCCGGGGATAGCGATAGTCCATGCTGCCGTCGGGGTGTGCACGCCGATGTGTCATCAGGCCCTTGAAGGTGCTGGATGTACTTCCGGGTTCCAGCTCCTGCAGGGAATCCATGGCAGAAAATACCTTGTCGATACGATCGGATTCAATCGGCCCTGGAAACACGGTATTGACACGGATGCCGCGATCCCCGACGCCGAGCTCACGCGCCAAACCCAGGCTCAGTGCATTCAATCCGGACTTGGGCACGACATACGGAATCCGACCGAAATACGGCGTGCGCGAAAAGATCGTCGATACATTGACAATCGCACCCCCTCTGGACAGATGCGGTACCGCAGCCCGCGCCATGTTCCACGGTCCACCGAGCAAATTCATTGCGGCCTGAAACATGGTCTCACCATCCCCACTGGCGCGCGCCTGAGCCTCGGTAAACGGAATATCCTGCAGCGTCTGCTTGGGGCCGGCACCGCCTGCGTTGTTCAGCAGCACGTCCAGACCGCCGAACTGCTCCATCGTGCGCGCGACGATGTGCCGCCCAGCCTCGGGATCGGCCGAGTCACCGGCTACGGCCAGCATGGCTTGTCGATCGAATCCCTCCTGGACCAGCTCCTCGATCAACGCCTTGAGCTTGTCCTCATTGCGGCCGGTCATGACCACATTGGCACCTTCGCGCAGCAGCAGCCGCGTGATGTAGCAGCCAATATTTCCGGCTGCACCGGTCAGGATGATGCGACGCCCCTCAAGTCGAGCGCCAGGTTGTCTGTTCTTGGAATCGGTCATCGAAGTGTCCCTGCTGAGCCGGTATCGACCCGGCGTAGATCAATGCCCTCGGCTTCCGCTTGTCGCAATGCCCAGGCACGATACAGTTCATCGCGTGTTTTCAGTCCGGCGCGTGGCAGACCGTGCACGGCAACATAGGTGGCCCCTGCGTGTCGGTTTTCCCACATGGCCTGATGCGCTGCCGGTAGTTCGGTCAGCGGCACCGGCGTGGGTTCAACCACGTCGATCATACCGGCGGCAATGCGCTCCTGAACCTCAGCGTATTCGCGTGCCGTATTCAGGTGCGTTCCGCGTATTTCAGCGCTGGGCATCAGAATTCTGCGTTGACGCATCCAGACCTGCGGTGCATAGAAACTGAAGCGCTGCCCGTCGAGATCTTCGGCGTAGCAAACCACGCCGACATTCGGTTTGACCAGCGCAGTGGACAGCGCCAGACCATCGCGACCGCGACGGTCAAACACAACGTCCGGCAGACCACGTTTATCCAGCGTATTACGCAGCAAGGGCCCGATCGCCGAGCCGATCGGTTTGAGCGTACGATCGGAAAAGGCGCGCACGGCTTCTTTGAACGCTGCTGACTCGGAAAATGGGTTCGGTAATGGTTGCAGGGGTCCGGGTGGATCGAAATCATCACCGAGCCGTCGCTGAATTTCCTCGACGCTGACGACGCCGGCCAGGTTGGCGCCAAAGCCGAGCGACGTCACGAACTCACGCTGTGGCACGCTGTCGGCCAGCACCGCGACACGTGCACCGCGCGCGCAACCGACCTCGATCGCCTCGATTGCCGCCAGATCGACGATATCGTCTTCGGCTCCGGGCCCGTAGATCACCAACAGTGATTTGCCGGCCCGCAAGCCTGCTCTTGAAAGCATGGTATCGGCGGATGCCGAACCGGGCTTGCCCAGAAACGAAAAACGGTAGCCCGAAGTTGCACCGAAAAAAGTCAGCACGCCGCCGTCGCCGAGCAGCTGGAACGCACGTGAAAAGGCGCGCTCACCGGCATGCGAGACGACGTAATCGATAGGCCCACCGGCCTGTTCATGCACTTCGTCAACGTATGGTTGGCCCGCTGCCTGCCATTCGGCCCATCGCTCAGGCGTATCCGGCACCGGCGTAAAGATGTCACGCCAGCGCGGATCTTTCCGGTTGACTGCACCGCCGCCAAACTGACGCACACGCTCGGCGCGTTCATCACTCGACACCGTACCCACCACGTCCAGCCCTGAGCGCCGGGCCGCGCGCAGGCATTCCAGCCCGGTGCCCGTGGCCGCGCCTTCGACAAACAATCGCTTGCCGGGCTGGATGTTCAAGGTCCGGAACAGGGCGCGATGGATGGTGCCCTGGGTCAGGCCGCTGGCAGCCGCTTCCTCGATGGTCAAGCCCGGCAGCTTGGCGTGCAGCTGCGGACCCTGAACAACCAGAAACTGTGCGTGGGATCCATCGTTGATTTCATAGCCCTGAATATGGAAATTGGCTGCCATCGGGTCAAGGCCCTGGTCCGGTGACAACAGCTCGCTCTGGCCGGAATAAATACTCACCAGCTGACCGACCGACAGCCGACCCTCGCGCACCAGTTCCTCACCGAGTTGGGCAATCAGCGCCACACCGCCGGAACCGGTCACTTGCAGATCGGCATCCCGCGCATCGAACGGCGATACCGGGATACCGGTAATGGCCCAGATATCATTGAAGTTGACTTCCGAGGCCAGCAAATACACCAGTGCTTCGTTTGGCCCCGGCTTCGGCGTCTTGAACACCAGCAGCTTCTCGGCCTGTTCTGGATCACCGTGCGCCGGCAGCGCCGTATCTGCGTCCTTGACCACACCCATGCCGTACTGATAGTCAGGAACCGGTGTGATGCCGGGATAGAACGGCGCCTCAAGCGGCAATAAACGTCCCTCGACTTCGAGCTGCTCACGCGTGGCCTGATCGGCCAGTGGCGCAACCTCGACAAACTGGAGCGGCAGCGGCGCGCTGCGTTTTTCCAGAAATGCGCGAATACCGCTCGGGCCACAGGTCGGGTCGCACACCGCTTCGGCAAACAGTTCGGCTTCTCGTTCGAGCCCGGCTGCCTGGCCCTGGCTGGCGCCGAGCTCGAGCGCTTCGAGAATCCGTTCGATCGGCTTGCTTCGACCGCTGGCGCGGGCCTGATTGATGGTCGGGGCCAGGCGTGGATCTTCCAGCAGGTCGGGCTGCCACGGCAGTGATTGTTCGCGTTTGGCCAGAAAGGTATCGCGCTCATCCATGGCCTCGACCAGGGGCCCTGTTCCGTCCAGATACTCGCGCACGCGCTGCATGGCCACCGCGACCGGCCCTTCGGCGTCGTGCCCGACCACTTCATCGGCCATGCCGATCAGACGAGCTTGTTCGGCATCCAGCACGCGACCACCGATGATCAGCCGGGCTGCTTCGATCAGACCGTCCAGGCCGCGACGGGCAAACAGTTTTCGCGGCAGGCGCTGCGTGCCACCATATCCGGGCAACAGGTTCAGATTGATTTCCGGCTGGCCAAATCGAGCCTGTACATCGGCGATTACATAGGCGCAGGCCAATACAAATTCACAACCACCACCCAGGGCAGGACCGTTGACCGCCGCAATCACTGGCTTGCCAATATTTTCCAGCGTTGAAAACGCAGCATGTGCAGCGTTTGGTGGCGTTTGTGCGCTTTCAATATCGCCCGCCTCGCCGACCTCGAGCAATTCCTTGACGTTGGCGCCAGCCACAAATGCACTGCGCGCACCCGTCACAATCACCGCGACCGTGTCCTGCCGCTGCTGGATATGCTGTAGCACGGTATGCAGTTCATCCAGCGAACGCTCGTTTAGGGAATTGACCGGTGGCGAATCAATCGTCAGCAGCGCCACTGACTGACCCGGGCCGACACGATGGTTTTCCAGTCGCAGATAGCGGTGCGTTTGGACGATATCACGGGCATCCGCCAGGCGACCAAACGCGTGCCAGTCGGCCACCGTGTGGCGGATTTCGTCGATGACTTCCGGGTTACGCAGGGTTGAGGTATCGCCCAGCGGCTCGTCGAGCAGGATCGCGCGCAGCGTCCGTCGCATGTACTTGCCGGACCGCGTTTCGGGGAAAGCCGACACGACCAGGAAATCCGACGGCACTGCAGTCACGCCTTTTTCGCTGCGCACCAGTCCTTTTAGCCGGTCAAGATCCTCATCCTGCAGCTTGTGTTCAGGCGCGGCGATGACGAATGCGACCGGGGTTTCACCCTTCTCGTCATGCGGTGCGCCAACGACCACGACATTGCCCAATGGCGAGTCCGGCCGCAGGATCTTGTCGCGCAGAATCGCGCCCTCGATTTCTTCGGTACCGATGCGGTGTCCAGATACATTGATGACGTCGTCTGATCGCCCGTGCAGCGTAAAGCCGCCATTCGGATGGCTGCGTGCATAGTCACCCTGAGTGTAGACCATGCCATCGGACCAGCGATCAAAATAGACGTCGGTAAATCGATCAAGATCGCCGCGCCAGTCCGGCGAACCCAGCCGATCGGCATCACCCCAGATGGTGCGGGCCAGGTACGGATACGGCTGTTTGATCACCAACTCGCCCTTTTCACCCTCCTCAGCCGTTCGCCACCTGGTTGCGCGTCCGACATCATCAGTCTGTTCGGCAATGCGCACTTCAGCATCAATCCATGGCAGTGGCCAGGTCATGGCATCGGCGCTCAGTGTCTTGACATCACCATACGGGCAGGAAAACACCATGCCACCATGCTCGGTCGCCCAGTAAGAATTGATGTAATGCCTGCAGACCCGGTCCATGGCAAATTCCTGAACAGCCGGAGACACCGGCTCGGCACAAAAGGTTGCGGCCTTCAAGGTTGACATGTCGAACGACGCCATGTCCTTGGTGCTGGCCGGGTCGGTCATGACGGCTTTCAGAAAGGTAGAGCCAGCCTTGAACAACGTCGCGCCATGACGTTCGATAATCGATGAAAAGCGACCGGCATGCGGAAACAGCGGCGAGCCCTCGTGCACGATCGAACTGATACCCAGCGCCAGCGGCGCGGCAATCAAATACGATTGCCCGGTGATCCAGCCGGGATCGGCGATCACGTAGATACGATCCTCGGGCGTCACGCCAAACACGGTGCGCATCGAATGACTGATGCCGGACAGCCAGCCGCCATGTGTATGCACAACCCCCTTCGGTTTGCCGGTCGAGCCCGAGGTGTAAATAATGAACAATGGCCAGTCGGATGGAACCGGGCATGCAGCATGGCTGGCACACACCGCACGCCACAGTGCAGCGTCATCCAGCGCCATCAATTGATCAAGATCACGCGCTTCAATGCCCGCCGCGCGTGCCCGCTCCAACACCCGCGATGTAGCTGCTTCGAGCAGATCATGTGACCATCGATCGCGCGGTTGCTGCACGATGTCCTGCCCGGTGTAGCGCACCACAATAACCTGCTCGACAGTGTGAGTTACCGCGGCCAGCCGGCGCGCAACGGTCGTGCGAACCGAGGCCGTCTGTTCGGGCGAAAGCGCGCTCTCTTCGGCCAGCGCGCGCCCGAGTTCGCGCATGAGATCGCTGCGCTCGATCGTGATCTCACCGGCCAGACCCGTTGCGGCTGCCTGCTGAAGACGATCCCCCAGCGGACCCAGATCCAGCCCGTCCAGCACTTCGGCCAGGGCTTCCAGCGCCGATTTCAGCGGGATGAAATTATCCAGTGCCGGGTCAGCATAGGCCTCTTTGTAGGGCACGACTTCGGCGTTGCGATAGCCGCCATCGGCGGTCACTACGAGGCGCGCGCCAGCGTCGTAAATGCGATCCGACAGGGTTTTGGCTGAAAAGCCACCAAAGACCGGCGTGTAGATGATGCCAAGCCGTTTTGCAGCCTCGGTGTAGTACAACTGTTCGGGAATGTTGGGTAAGTTGAAGGCAACACGGTCGCCACGCTTCAGTCCCAGCGATGAGAGCACCTCGGCGCGCAATACAGTTTCGAGCAGCAATTGCCGATAGCTGATGGATTGCTGCGATACAGGACCGCCGCGACCAGCATTTCTCGACGGGTCCCAGCGATCGCTTTCAAAACAGAACGCTTCACGCGCGCCCTGCCCGGCCAGCACGTGGCGATCGACCTCGTTGAAGCAGGCATTGGTTTGGGCGCCGTCGAACCAGCGATAGAATGGCGCGTCACGATCATCAAACGATTGCTGCCATGGCCGCCAATCATCCGGTCGCAGTGATTCGGGGCAGGCCCTACCGGTTGTGGCATCGAAGCCATGCCATCGGCCACTGTTCGGATCACGCTGAAGCCAAGCCTGATGATCCTGATCGAACCAGTGCAGCTCGGCTGCAGCGATATTGCCGTGATAGGAGCCAGGATCGGCCAGCGCTTGTTTGCGCTGCGTAGCTTCATCATCGGCGTCTTGCAGACGGCCCCAGTCCTGTCGGTCGGCGCGGTGTTGCATTGCTTTGTCCTTTAGCTGATCTTGTGGATGGGCCGGTGCATGGTCGACATGACGCGATACCTCATGGACTCATCAGGTCGCATTGGCCTGACGAGCCTTGCGCCGCCGCTTGGTAGCCGCAAAGGCGATGCCCTGTGCATTCAGATCGAGATCCATCGAGAGCAAATTCCAGACATCCGGCTCCTGACCCAGCGTTCCCAGGCCATCGAAAAAGCCTTGAAAATAATCCTGCAACCGAGCACGACAGTAGGCTTCCAGCTGTTCATCAGGCCGATCACCATGCTCGGCTGCATCACGCAGTGCTTCGGCAAAATCCAGGTGCCTGATCAACTGGGCCGCAGCAGTCTCAATATCGGTCACCTTACCGAAATGCGTGGGGAATACTGCGCTGGGGCGTTCTGCAATCAGACGACGAACGGACTGACGTGCCAGTTCGGGCTCAAAATCGGTCGGACTGGTCGACGGCAGAGCGCACATGCCTTGATGCTGGAGAGCCGGATAGATCAAGCCAAACGCATCGCCGGTAAAAATGGCATCCGTCGCGGAATCAACGATGCAGAAATGGTGATTTGCGTGACCGCGCGTATGCAGAAATCGCAGCTCCCGCTGTCCGAAGACAATGGATTGCTCATCGTCAAGGGTTTCGACCCGTTCGGCTGCCACTGGCTGAATCGTGCCATACAACTGCTGAAATTCTTTTTCACCGTATACCGCGCTGGCACTGGCAACCAGTTTGCTCGGATCGATCACGTGTGGTGCTGCACGTGGATGGGCCAGCACCGTTGCCTGCGGGCAGGCTTCAGCCAGCGCCGAAGTGCCGCCCGCATGATCCAGATGGACATGCGTAATGATCAGATATTCAACCTGCTCAGGCGATAGCTGGTGTTCGTCGAGTGTCGCAAGCAAGCGGGGTACAGCGGCATTGGTATTGTTGTCGATGAAGGCTGCGCGGTCACCGTCCACAAGCAGATAGGCAGCAGCAAATTCATCCCGCCCTAAATAGCCTGTATCGATCGTGTGGATGCCGCTCATTCGGACATGTCCGCAGCAAAAATTCCTAGTAAGGCGTTCATGAATGCATTCATCCTACCTGCCTTTGACAAATCGATCGAAAAGTATACCTGTCTGACCGGTCTCAGCCGGGTCGATTTCTCGAGCACGCCAGATGTCGTCGTTCAGCGAAAGACCCGGCCACTGGCGGGCCGCAATCCATCGCCTCCTGCAGTCAGCGGTGTCTACTCCTGGCCACGCATCCGTTACCATGCGGTTCTGTCCAAATCAACCGAGCGCGTATGAGAGTACGTTTTATCTTGTTCAACCTGATGTTGTTCAGCCTGATATCGAGTTCATTTTTCTCAGCTTCAGTGCTTGCCCAGGCACCGATCATCCAACCCGGTGCCCCAGGCCAGACCAGCCAGACCATCAGCGCCGATGATGCAACCCGGATTGCAGCCACGCGCTATTCTCCGGCCGACGTTGAATTCATGCAGGACATGATTCCGCATCATCACCAGGCAACGGCAATGGCCGCGTTGGTATCTGATCGAACCAACTGGGCGCCATTGATCGATATTGCCGGCCGCATCGACGCCGCCCAGGCCGATGAAATCGAATTCATGCAGCGCTGGCTGGACGAGCGCGGTGAAGATGTACCCGACCCAACCCATCATCACGCCATGCATATGAGCCATGACATGGCCGGCATGGCCACACCCGAACAGATGGCCGAACTGGCGGCATCCGACGGCGTGGCATTCGATCGCCTGTTCCTGGAACTGATGATTGTTCATCACCAGGGCGCGATCACCATGGTTGAAGACCTGCTGGAACAACAGGGCTCGGCATTCGACCCGACCTTGTTCGAATTCACCGGCGACATCGTCAATGACCAGACCGCCGAGATCGAGCGCATGAACGAGATGTTGTCAGAAATCTCGGCCGATCCACGCGCGCTGCTGGCGGCCGGCATTGACGATGCCGAATCTTCTATTTCGAATCTCGAACGACTCGCCTCCCTGGCCAAGCCCGCTGGTTTTTTTGATCCTGGCAATCCCGGCAATCTGCCGCTGGAGCGGCTGAACGAGCTGCGCGATCAAGACCTCACCGAAGCAGTTCCGGTCGAGGATGAACCTCTGGAGTCGGACGCGCGCGACGAGGAAGAGGATGTCCGCCGGCCACCACTGAGCTTTGCCAATACCGATATGGCCTTTACCGGCGATGTGTTGGTCGCTGGCAATTATCACGGTTTCAATATCTATCGTCTGGCTCCAGACCAACCGCCCGCGTTGATTTCATCGACCGTCTGTCCAGGCGGGCAAGGCGATGTGTCGATCGTCGGTGACCTGTTGATCATGTCGGTCGAGGAAACCCGGGCGCGGGTCGATTGCGGCCTGCAAGGCATCACTGATGATGTGTCGCCTGACCGGCTGCGCGGCCTGCGCATTTTCGATATCAGCAACCTGAGGCGACCAGTCCAGGTCGGCGTGGTCCAGACCTGTCGAGGTTCACATACGCATACCGTAGTCGCAACTGATGACCAACGCATCGTGGTCTACAACTCGGGCACGGCGTCGATCCGGGATCAGCAGGAACTCGATTTCTGTATCGACGAGTTACCAGGCGATGAGCGCACGGCGCTGTTCCGGATTGATGTGATAGAAATTCCACTCGACAACCCGGCCGAAGCGCGCATTATCGACAGTCCTGCTGTATTTTCCGATCCGGAGAGTGGCGCACTGGCCGGGCTCTGGCGCGGCGGTGACCATGGCGACGACAGCCAGGAAACCAATGACACCAATCATTGCCACGACATCACGGTGTTTCCCGGCCTGAATATCGCGGCCGGCGCCTGTTCAGGCAACGGCATCCTGTTCGATATCAGTGACCCGCTACAGCCGCGCCGATTGCATGCCGTGACCGATCCCGGCTTTGCCTACTGGCATTCCGCCACGTTCAACAATGACGGCAGCAAGGTCATCTTTACCGACGAATGGGGTGGCGGTATGCGGCCCCGATGCCGTCCATCCGATCCGCTCACCTGGGGTGCAAATGCGATCTATTCGATTGTCGATGGGCAGCTGGAATTTCAGAGTTACTTCAAGATTCCTGCACCTCAAAGCGAAACTGAAAATTGCGTTGCACACAACGGCTCGATCGTGCCGGTACCGGGACGCGACCTGTTTGCCCAGGCCTGGTACCAGGGCGGTCTATCGGTGATGGATTTCACCGACGCGTCGAATCCAGTCGAAATTGCCTATTTCGATCGCGGGCCGGTCGATGAAGAGGAACTGGTGCTCGGCGGCTATTGGTCCACCTACTGGTACAACGGACGTATTTACGGAACAGAAATCGTTCGCGGACTGGATGTATTTTCCCTGACGCCCAGCGAGCATCTGAGCGCAGCCGAGATCCAGGCGGCCGCATTGGCCATCGACGGCGACCGCTTCAATCCACAGCAACAGTTCCAGGTGGCATGGCCAGACCATCCAGTAGTCGCCAGAGCTTTCGCGGACCAACTCCATCGCACCGGAGCCATTGACGAACCCATGGTGCGATCGCTGGACGAATCGCTGAATCAAGCTGAAATGGCAATGTCAGAAGGCACAAACGAATCGAATGTCAGCCAGAACCTGACCAAGCTGATTGCGGCTTTGGAGGCGGCAGCATTTACCCCGAGTGCCAGCCGTTCAGCAAACGGTCTCGTTGCGACGCTGCAAGCGGTGGCCGATCAGCTTGAAGACGAAAACATCAGGCCTTGATCCGACGCGCCAGTCGGTCGGGACCTGCTATGCTTGCTGGATTAAACTGCTGAGTTGGTAACGACTTCAATGTCGATGGATCCATGACCTATTGTCTGGCAATGCGGCTCAACGCCGGTCTGATTTTTGCCTCCGATTCCCGCACCAGTGCCGGCGTCGATAACATCAGCATCTACTCCAAGATGCACCGCTTCGAGACCCAGCCGGATCGGCTGATTGTCCTGCTTTCCGCTGGCAACCTGGCCACAACCCAGGCCGTGGTCAATCAGTTGAATCGAGACCTTGATAATCCGGAAGTCGAACACGACCTGAATTCGTTCAGCAATCTCGACGAATTGACCGGCTACGTTGGCGAAATCTCCAGCGAAGTTCAGGTAGCGCAAAGCGATCAGGCCGAACAGAGTGCGTTTACGGCTTCGTTCATCCTGGGTGGCCAGATCCAGGGCCATCCGCCCGATGTCTTTCTGGTCTATCCGCAGGGCAACCATATCGCCGCTTCCCAGGACAAACCGTTCCTGCAAATCGGTGAAACCAAGTACGGTAAACCGATTCTCGATCGCATCATTCAGCCCGACTCCGATATGGAACACGCCGCGCGTTGTGCGTTGGTCTCGATGGACGCCAGCATGCGCAGTAATCTCAGTATTGGTCCACCGATCGAACTGTTCATGTACCAGGCCGATACGATCAACCAGTTCCGCCGGTTGCGCTTTGAACAAGACGACCCCTTCCTGACAGAAACCAGTCGCGCCTGGACCGATGGCCTGGATGCATTGTTCGCTTACTTACCGCGGTTCGAGTGGGAACCCAAAGCATGAGGCTGTTATTCGGCCTTTTTGCACTGGCTGTATTGCTGCCCATACCCACTGTCGGCCAGTCTCAGGATCCGGCCAGCGTCGAGGCCGCGCTGCACGAATTCCTGGATGGTGCCAGCCGACAGGATGCTGCTGCGCATGCCCTGTTCTGGGCCGAAGATTTGATCTATACCAGCTCCAGCGGCGAACGCTTTGGCAAGGACGCCATCCTGTCAGCCCTCAACGACGAATCGGGCGATCCGGTGCCTGAATCAACGAACTACTCGGCTGAGCAGGTCAACATCCGCTTTGAACATGACCTCGCCATCCTGACCTTTACCCTGGTCGCGAAAACCGTCTCGAATGAGCATCTGGACGTTGTCCGCTACTTCAACTCGGGCGTGCTGAAGTACCAGTCGCACCAGAACCAACCGCCCAACTGGCAGGCCATTGTCTGGCAAGCCACTGCGATCCCGAACAACGACACGGGCGATGCCGAGCAACGCTGATCGCCGATTGCTGCAGATCATCCGTGCTGCGGAACTGATCATCGACGCCTTCGATGACTACAACGCACGTTTTTCCGACATCACCCGACGTGCTGCGCGCCACTTCGCGCGGCGCGACTGGCAAGGTCAACAGCGATCAGCACGTGAACGAATTGGCTTGTACGACGTATGCATTGCAGAAACGATCGGCCGACTCGAACACTGCCTGCAGGAGCGTTTGCTGGTCAAGGCGATCTGGCTGGACATCCGAAAACACTATTCCGACCGAATTGATCAGGCGATCGATGCCGAGCTGTACAAGACGTTTTTCAATACCCTGACCCGGCGCCTGTTCAAGACGCGCGGCGTGCAGGCGCGGATTGAATTCGTTGCGCTGGACATCGAGCCGACAGAACAGATTACACATCCGATCGACCGTCACATCTACAGCTGTCGCGATAACGTCATGAGCGCGATGCAACGCATGTTGTCCAACCTGGAGCTGGGGCTGGATACGCGTTCTTTAGTCAACGATGCCGCAGCGGTTGCTGATCGATTGCAGCGCGACATGCGCGCCATCGATTCGGCCGGCCTGTTGTCCATTGAACTGTTGAAAGTCGTGTTCTATCGCGATCGACGTGCCTATCTGATTGGACGCGCCTTTGGTCAGGATCGCTGGCTGGCCTGTGCACTGGCGCTGGTTCATGCCGACGACGGTGTTCGTGTTGAGGCCGTGCTGACTGAACGTCAGCAGATCAGCATTCTATTCGGCTTTACCTACAGTTACTTCCAGGCAGACCTGGCTACGATCGCCGATGCTATCGTCTTTCTGCGCACGCTGTTGCCGAACAAACCGATTGATGAGCTGTATACCGTTCTGGGGCGCGTCAAGCAGGGCAAGACCGAACGCTATCGCCATCTGTTCAAGCACCTGACCCAAGCGGAGTCGGAACAGTTGATCGAAGCCGAGGGACAGCGCGGCATGGTCATGTTGGTCTTTACGCTGCCCTCCTACCCGTTGGTATTCAAATTGGTACGTGACCATTTTGCACCCGGTAAAAAACTCGGCCGCGAACACGTGCTGAATCAATACCGGCTGGTCTTCAATCATGACCGGGTCGGCCGTTTAATCGACGCACAGGAATACCGCCATCTGAGCTTTGAACGGCGCTTGTTCAGTGATCAACTACTGAGGCTACTTCAGGAAGAGTGCGGGCGCATCGTGCGTATTGATGACGAGCGCGTCATTATTGCGCACTGCTTTGTGCAGCGTCGCGTCCGTCCGTTGGATCTGTATCTTGATGAGGTATCGGGCGAACAGGCGGAGCGCGTCGTGATTGATTACGGTCAGGCAATTCGCGACCTGGCTCACTCCAATCTTTTTCCGGGCGACCTGTTCCTGAAGAATTTCGGGGTCACCGCTAGCCTGCGCACCGTATTCTATGATTTTGACGAAGTGCGACGCTTGACGGACTGTAATTTTCGCCGCATCCCGCCGGCACGCAGCGAAGAACAGCTGATGAGCGATGAAATCTGGTACACCGTCGATGCCGGGGACGCCTTCCCGGAGCAATTTCAGCAGTTCATGGATCTTTCTGCACAACACCGCGGCGTGTTTGCCGAACATCACAGCGAACTGTTCGATCCGGGCTGGTGGCAGCGCGTAAAGCAACAGCTGCTTGACAACCCGTCGCGCGATATTCGACCCTATCCCGAAGCGGCCTTGCTGATTCGTGCGGATTGAGTTGCCGTGTCAACCCTTTATGGACACGCGCGTTGAATGATTATGAACCCGATTGCTGGCGCCTGCTGTTCCCGTGACCATACCCACACTTTCGATTGAATCAAATGCACCGGAACAGCCGTCCGTCAGCCTGGATGAATTCCTGGCCGGTGTTCAACAACGTGCCTACATGTTGGCGCGCTATGCCACTCGGGGCGATGACGAAGCGCTGGACCTGGTGCAAGACGCCATGGCGGCATTCATCAAGCACTACCGCGGCAAGCCAGCCGAGCAGCGCGCCGCATTGTTTTTTCGGTGCTTGAACAACCGGATTATTGATTTCCATCGCCAGCGCAAACGTCGCTCGCGCTGGCACTGGCCCTGGAACAGCCAGGATGACTGGTCGGCCGATGGGCCGGATGCATTGGTGATTGATTCGACCAATCGGCAACCGGCCTCGAGTGCGGAGCAGGATCAATTCGGCCAGGCCCTGGAACTGGCCCTGCAGCAACTGCCGGTTCGTCAGCGCCAGGTTTTTCTGCTGCGCGCCTGGCAGGGACTCAGCGTCAAGGAAAGCGCGCAGGCCCTGAACATCAGTAGTGGCAGTATCAAGACGCATTATTTTCGCGCACTGAATACACTGCGCGAACAGCTGGAGCCTCATCATGAAAACGCCTGAAACGCCAACTTCAACCGATACTGGACCGGACGCTGCACTGGAGCGGCGCATCATCACACATCTTGATTTCCGCCAGGAAACATTAACCGCTGAAACTCAATTGAAACTGGACCGGGCGCGCCGCCAGGCACTGGCCGGAAACCGCGGTTCAAATCGTACATGGCAGGCATGGCCCTGGCTTGCAACGGCGAGCGCTGCCTGTCTGGCCCTGTTCCTGCTGGTCAGCCCGAATCAATCCGATGTGCTGAATCCACCTGAAACGACTGATCTCGATCTACTGACCATGAGCGAGTTCGATTTGCTGGATCAGGATCCGGACTTCATGGCCTGGCTGGCTGAGCAGGATGCTGACCTGCTCGATGCTGAACGGCCAGAACAGGAGGGCTCATCATGAATCGGTGGCTGTTCGTCGCGCTATTGATGCTGGCTTGCCAGGCCACGGCCTGGAGTCAGGACTGGGATGAACTGAGCTCGCAGCAGCAGCAAACGCTGCAGCGCTGGGAATCGGAATGGACCACGCTGTCGCCGCGGATTCGCCAACGGCTGGTCAACGGGGCTGCACGCTGGGAAATGATGAGCGAGGCCGAACGCCAACAGGTGCTGGATCGATTCGAGCGCTGGCAAACGCTCAGCGAAGAAGAACAACAATTGCTGCGCGAGCGCGCGGCGCAATACCAGGCCCTGGAACCCTCGCAGCGAGCGCGCGCCGAGTCCGGCTATAACCGCTGGCAACAACTGCCGCCTGAACAGCGCGAGCGTGTGCGACAGCGCTGGCTTCAAAGCTCGCCGGAAGAACGACGCGCCTTTCGCGCCGGATTGGCTATTGGCAGCCGACTGGGTGCAGAACAGGAACGCAGCGGCTGGGGCCGCAACCTGAACCGACAGCAGCGACGCGTGCTTCAACGCGCGCTAGCACCATTCAACCAGGAACAACGCCAACAATTCCGTCAGCGCGTGCAAGCCCTACCCGCTGAAGAACGGCGTGCCTGGCTTGAAGCGTTCGTCGCTGCTGATGCAGACCAGCGCCTCGAATTGATTTCCCCGCCCTGAAGCCAAATCCAGCGGCTGTGTTGCAACAGCCTTTGCTGTACAAGCCACTCGATCGCTTGGCCAAGCGCGTCCTGTTCCAGCGTCAGGAGGTCTCACCTTGTGCCCAATAGCAATGGCCATCCAGCGCTTCACAATCCCTGATCAGAAGCCTGATGAATCGATGGTTGAGGGTGTCAACCGATTGCTTCGCAGCGCGTTAGTACAACTGCAGACCACGAAATCTGCCTTGAACCCCAAACCATGAGTTCGATGGACTTCCAATACTCAAATAGGAGCAAATGATGATTCGCAAAACACTACTTGTATTGCTGATGTTAGGACTGATCTGCGGCCACGCTGCGGCCTCGGTAACAATTGAACGTGATGTCACAGTGACCGACGCTGATGGCGGCACCATGGCGTTGACCACCAATGGTCAGGCCAATGCAGCCGGCAGCGACAGCACGACGATAGCCCTGTTGACCGACTTTGGAGGCGTGCAAGCCAATCGAACGGTGAATGGTGAGGTGGTGCGCACGCGCAGCCGGGGCGAAGGTGAGCTGGAAACAGTTTTTTCCGGCATTCTGGAAATTCAGCGCAGCGAAGGACCCGATGGCCCCGTGACCTTGAACGTAATCGAATTCAATTCGCTACAGGTCAATCGCGCCGGTGAGGGTCCGGAATTATCCGGCGAAGTCATGTTCAACGGTGAAGCGCTCGATGCGGCATCGCTGAGCGAACCGCAGCTACGCACGCTCCGCCGAACCCTGCGTTTTTTCCGTTTCGCCTGAGGCAAGGACCGCTGGTGCCTTCGCGCGGGTCGGACTTCCGACCCGCTTTTTTGTTCACCTACCGGCAAACCATGTAGAGTAGTTCGATTCCCCGACGAATACGACAACATGATTACTCTGCATCATCTGGAAAACTCACGCTCACAGCGGATTCTATGGCTACTTGAAGAACTCGAGCTGGATTACACCATCAAGCATTACGCGCGCGATCCGGAAACTCAGCTCGCACCGAAGTCACTAAAAAAAGTACATCCGCTCGGCAAATCACCGGTCATTACCGACGATGACGCCAACCAGCCCACCACACTGGCTGAATCCGGCACCATCATCGAATATCTGGCACGTCGCTACGGAGAAGGACGCTGGGCGCCAAGCCTCGATCATCCAGACTACTGGGATTTTCACTACTGGATGCAGTACGCCGAAGGTTCGCTGATGCCGCCGCTATTGTTGAAACTGGTGTTCAATCGAATCCGCACCGAACCGCCGTTCTTTATTCGACCAATCACTGGGAAAATTGCCGATCAGGTGGACGATGCCTTCACCAACCAGCAGATCAAGACACACTTTCGCTTTGTCGACCAGCATCTGGCATCCAATGAGTGGTTGCTCGGAGAGCGCATTTCAGCCGCCGATATCCAGATGAGCTTTCCGCTCGAAGCTGCCGTTGCAGGCGGTACCGTAGGTCAGGATTATCCATATGTCCAGCAGTACGTGAATCAGTTTCAGTCTCGTCCAGCCTACCAGCGCGCGCTTGAAGCGGGTGGCGACTATCAGTATGGACCGGCCTAGTTCCCAAACGCTGAGATGCCTGAATCACTGTAGACGATCAGCCCACCGACAAATAGAAACGTCAGCGCCAGCCAGAAACCGATGACGATCCATGCGGCCTTCTGCGCCTTTTTTTTCTGCCAGCGCTTGCTGGGCGTGATGCCGCGCGACAGAAATACCACGATGCCGGCCAGATTGATCGCCGCAATATTCATGATGTACAGAATCAGTGCGCCGCCGGCCTGCAGCCAGTAGCCGGACCCTGCGAGCAAAGCTGCCACCATCAATGGCGGCAGTAATGCAACCGCCACCATCACGCCGACCATGGCACCGGAAATACCTCTGGAGATGGCCAGTGCGCCGGCAACGCCCGCAGCAGCCGCAACCATGAAATGCAGTTCATCGACCTGAGTGCGGCTGGCAATTTCGTAGCTATCCGTGCTGACCGGAAGCCACCAGCCCATCAACAGACCAATCGCGACGATAATGATGACACCGGACATGCCGGTGCGACTGGCGCGAAGAGCCAAGCGTGAATCGGCCAGCACAATACCCAGCGCCAGCGATACATTCGGCACCAGCAAGGGCGCAATCACCATCGCGCCAACGATCAACGCGACGTTGTCCTGAATCAAGCCAACGGCAGCGACGATGCTCGACAGCGCAACCATCAACAGGTAATACGGTGTCAGCCGCGCCTCTTCGGCCATTTGATCATACAGCTCGAATCGTGTCAGACGCTCCTCTGTGTCTGCGCCTGCATTGTTCGTATCCTCATCCTCATCATGCTCGGTCTGGTGCAGCGGCGGCAGCGTTGTATCGACGGTAAACACCGTAATGCGCGTGCCTTTCCGATTACCCAGGTATTGCTCTTCATCATCATCGCTGTCACTGCCAGTCTCTGCCAGCGGCTCCAGTTGGTCCAGCAGCTCCTCGACCCTTCCTGTATCCATCAGCACGCGCAGCGAGATTCGCTCGCCACTCTGTTCAGTCAATTTCAGGATTTCGATCGGTCGGCAATCGACAATCCGTTTGGACAGCTCATCCAGCTTGTCCTCTGAGGTCAGGATCTCAACCAATCGCGTGGGCATGAATCGGCGCTCTAGGAAAATTGCACCTCACTATAAATCAGTTGCAGTTGCATCAGATGATGAGTGGTGCATGACGTTGAGCTGCGCATTGGCAATGTAGGCAGCTGGATGGACTCAGGTCTCAATTATTTTGAAAATATATTTTCATTTACTTATTGACTTTTGTTTTTTTGTAAAATAATATACAAATTATGAGCACTCACCAACAAGCCAATCCCGACAGCACGCTGGACGCCATGGCCCGAGCTGCCATCCGTATTTTTCGACCCTTCGTGCGAATCCTGCTACGCCATAACGTGTCGTATAAGACTTGTGCCGAGTGGCTGCGCTGGTGTTATGCCGACGTCGCCAACCGGGAATTTGCACCACCAGGACGCAAGCAGTCGAAATCCAGGATTGCTGTACTCACCGGATTGACTCGTATTGACGTGAATCATCTGCTGGAAATGGCACCGCCCGATAAAACTAACCAGGAAGAGCACTATCACCGTGCAGGCCTGGTGCTATCCGGCTGGGCCAATGACGAGGACTTCAGGAATACCGATGGCGTAATCAAGATCTTGCCGTTCGAGTCCAATGATGAGTCCGTGCCCTCGTTCACTCAGCTCGTGGCCCGGTACAGCGGTGGAGCGCCGGCACGGGCTGTATTGGACGAACTGGTTCTGAATGATGCAGTGAAGGTCCTTCCCGATCGTCAGGTGGAACTTGTGCGCACCCGGTACATCACCAAGACCGAAGATATCGATATTGATTACTGTCAGGTATTCGGGCTTGCCTGCGGTGAATTGATTGAAACCATTTCACACAATTGGCAGCCCGAACAGGCCAACAAGCATCTACAGCTGGTTGTTTACAACCGCAACATTCATCCTCGCCTGCTGCAGGAAGCAAAAGACAAGATCGAGGATGGCGCACGTGAGTTTGCCGAACGGGCCGATCAGTGGCTGTTTGAATTCGAGACCCGATCCGATGAGATCGACCAGGCCGGACCCCGCACGGAACGAACCCGGGTCGGTCTCGGCCTGTATTACTTTGAATGACTTTCCCCCAAACCGCAGTACTTTAAGGAGTGTTCACCATGAAACGCAATAAACACAGAACTTCCGCAACTAGACCCAAACCAAATGTTGGCTGGCTCCCGAGGACCGCACGTTTATCGCTCGTTGGCGCCATTGCCGCGGCGCTGAGTCCGGTATCGGCATTAGAAGTCACCGGCAGTTTTTCCGGCTTCTGGAATCAACCGGACCAGCAAAACCATGGCTTGATTTTACAGATCACCAGCCAATCCAACGGCAGCGAATTGGGCGTCGGGTACTGGGCATTCTATGACCAGCTGGGCAATGAGCAGTGGCTGTACGCTGAAGGCGCGATTACTGGCGACACGCTGAATGCAACGCTGTTTGAAGTCGAAGGCGTCACGTTCCTGCAGCCTGCAAACCCGGACCTCAATCCGACCAATCCAGTTGGCACAATGCAGATTCAGTTCACCGACTGCAACACCGGTAATGTTGGCTTCGACACGCCCACCGTCATTGTAGGCACCGGTGGATTCAAGATCCAGCGGCTGGCAAATCAACCGGGCCTGGACTGCAGCGGCGGCATCGCAGACAATGTGCCGCCCAGCGCTGTGCCGGAATCATTTGATATCGATTTGTTGCCGACCGGCGTTTACCCGGATGCATCGGGCGATGTGGAATTTGAGCTGTCGCCGGGTGATGCAGATCTCGATATTGATGTCGAAGGACTACCGGTCGGGGACTATATCGTCCAGGTCGGCGGCATCACGCGCGGCACGGTTCAAGTTGAACAGGATGGTGACGATACGGAAGGCGAATTGGAGTTTTCGTCGCCATTGGACGATGACGACGAGCTTCTGCTGGACTTTGACCCGCGCGGTGAAATCATCGATATCCTGGAAGGCAGCACCGTGGTGCTGACCACCGTTGCGCCCGCTGTTGGCACGCCTCCCGGCGGACCAGGCAGCCCGACAACGTTTGGTCAGGACGATATTGAACTCGAACTCAGCAATGAGGGTGTATATCCGGACGGTGAAGCCGATGCGGACCTGGATGTCGATGATGACGGCAATCGTGCCGAATTTGAAGTCGACGTGGAAGACATTCCAGTCGGCAGCTACATCGTTCAAGTCGGCGGTGTCGTGCGCGGCCAGATTCAAGTCACGCTGGACGATGACGATGAACCCGAAGGCGATATTGAATTCGATTATCCCGGTAGCCCGGGAGCACTGCTGCTGGATTTTGATCCTCGCGGCCAGCTGATCGAAGTGCTTGAGAGTGAAACCGTGCTGTTCTCCGGGACCTTCCCGACCATGGGTGTCGACGATGACGATGACGATGACGATGACGGCAGCGACGATGGCAACAGCGGAGATGATGATGACGACGACGGCAGCGATGACGGCGACACTACAAGCGATATCGATGTTGAGTTCAACAACAGCGGCGTGTTTGAAGACGGTGATGCCGAAGCCAGCTATAACGCCGACGAAGACAGCGCATCGTTCGACATCAGCGTGAGCGGCATCCCTGCCGGTAGCTACAGCCTGGTTGTCGATGGCATCGTCCGCGGAACGCTGATTGCAACCGTTGACGATGATGACGACGAAGCCGAAGGTGATCTTTCGTTCAGCAACCCAATCGAAGACGATGATTTACTGCTGGATTTTGATCCACGCGGCACGCTGGTCGAGATTGTGGATGGCGAGACTCAACTCTTCTTTATTGACTTTCCGGTGGACTGAGCGTCTCTGCGCCATTCGCAAATCCACTCTTTACAAGAGCGGAAAAAACAACAAACAACCGGCGCCCCTGGCGCCGGTTGTTTTCTTTAGAATCAGTTAATAAAACTTACACCCAATCAACTGAAAGTTGATTATCAGTCATCGCCACCGTTTTATCTTCATCCACTGCCGCAAGACCGGCGGCAGCTCGATTGCGCGTGCACTGGCACCGCATCTTGGGCCGGATGATATACATCTGGGTACTTGGCCGGAAGCGTACAAAACTGGCGTCAGGATGAATCGACGCGCGCATCGGGATCTTCTGCGTCCGTCTGCATTACTGAGCCTGCTGACACGTCTGGCCAGGCGGCCTACACGTGCAATGCAACGCGACTATCAGGTACACGCCATGAATGGTGCACAACGCTTCCCGTACCGGTCGGCGCTCGGCCAATCGCCGGAGCATCCGAACGCTGAGGCCTTGGCCCGATTCGCCCCTGCAGCCTGGATGCAGTATTTCAAGTTCTGCTTTGTGCGTAACCCCTATGACCGCGCCTGGTCCGACTACCGCTGGAGGAGCCAGAAGTATCCGAATACCGGGCTCAGTTTTCGGCAATTTCTGAGCGCAATCCGTCAACGCGATTATTCCAACAAGATCATCCCGAAACAATTCGATAACTGGCCAATGTATACGCTGAACAACCAGATCGCGGTGGATTTTGTCGGCCGATTCGAGCAATTTGAGCAAGATCTACAAAGCGTGTTCGCCAGGTTGGGTTTGCCACTGACATCGATTCCGCACGAAAAACAAACGGATGCGGCCAGACCTTCATCATTGATCTACGGCACTCAGGAATCGCAGTTGATTGAACAGATTTTTGCTCGCGAAATCGAATATTTCGACTTTGCTCCACCTGCCCCGAAAAACCTGCCCATGTCTGATTCGGCAGGCCAATTGCGTAATGAAGTCACTCGATAGGCCGATTCATCTCAGTTATACTCGGATCTAACGAGGGGACTTTACATCGTCGCAGCGCATGTAAAGATACCGGCCGCTGCAAGCACCCGTTCCTGGCTGCGGGCTGCACGGTAAACCAGAATGCGTACAGTGAATCATGTCGATGCAGAACGAAACTCCGGCTGCTCAAGTTGATGACGACGGCCTGTCGTCTGAAGACCGTCGTGCGCATGTAGTCAACCCAACTACATTGCTCGAAAGCCTGGAGAAAATTGCCCACCGTGCGCGGCATAACAATGGCAGTGTCTTTCCGCCTTCCTGCGGCTGGGTCGTTGTTGACGAAATCAACAGCCTGCGCAAACAGCTTGGTTTTTCCGGCCTGGAGAAGCTGATGCGTGAAGTCCATCGTCGATTGCGCGATGCGCTGAGTGCGGGAGATCTGACTGCGCGATTTGGCATCGATTCAATCGGCTTGATTCTAGAGCCCCTGGCAGGTGAGCGTGACCTGGAATCCGAGCTGAAAAACCTATTGGACGGTTTCTGTGCCGAGCTGATGGAAGTCGGTGAGCAATCGGTCGCAGCAACCATCAGTGTTGCTATTGTCACCATCGATGAGCATGTCGAGCCTGCTGAACAAAATCTGGTCATGACTGCCAGCGCCGCTGAAGGGCTGCGCACCCAAGGCGGCAACCGCTTTGAAATCATCCAGCGCTCTGGCTCCGAAGGTCGACGCAGCGAAAGCTCGATGCTGGGTCGCTTGACCAAGGCACTGCGCGACAACAGCATGAAGTTTCTGTACCAGCCCCTGCTGTCGACCACCGGCTGCAATCGCGACCGTTTCCAGCTTCTGCCTCGCCTTGTTGACGATCAAGGCGAATTGATACCGGCCGCCAGCTTCATTCCGATAGCTGCCAAACGGGGTGTATTGCCCGCGATTGACAGCTGGATGATCCGTCAGGCCATCGACTTGCTGATGGGCCATCAGAATGCCGGCTCTGAGAGCCCGATCTTTTTTCTAAATCAATCGCCAGCACTGATTGACGACCCGAAATTATTGGGCTGGTTGTCCAAAGAAATCGAAGAGCTGGATCGAAACCGACGCGCGCTCGTGCTTGAATTCAACGTCAATGATCTCAAATCGCGCATCAAGGACGCGAAAGCCGTACTTGACCAACTGCAGCAGAAAGGCATTGCAGTCTGCATTACCGGAATCGATGAACAGATTCCCGAGCAGGTTGTGCTTGAACACTTACCGGCTGACTATCTTCGCATGAAAGCTGATTTTGCTCGCAGGATGCTGTTGAGTGAGCAGCTTCACCAGCGTTTCGCCAGCTTTACTGAACGTGCCCATGATGCGTCGCGCAAGCTGATCATTCCCATGCTCGAAGACGCCGAATCCGTTGCACGCATCTGGCAAATGGAAGTTGACCTGATTCAGGGCAACTTCATCCAGCAACCAAGTGAACAGCCCGTTGCTTGAGTGTGATAGTTGAACACTGCTGTGCAAAGCGCGTCTCAGTCAGCACCACTGCTACGATCGAGTGACGAGCGTCAAAAAATCCTCATCAGACGCAGCATGACTGGACGCCAATCATTACGATCGCCGCGTGAGACGAGCCCGTCCAGTGCGTTTTTAGAGGTTTCTTAGCCGTGCAGCAAGAATCGTGTACGCTGTAGGCTTGATCAGACACCCTATTCGCCATGCCTTCCTTTGATGTTGTTTCAGAACTGGATCACCACGAGCTTGCCAATGCGGTCGATCAGGCCAACCGGGAAGTATCCACGCGATTTGACTTCAAGAACAGCGGTTCAACGTATACGCTCGACGAGCATGCGATCAAGCTGAAAACAGCATCGGATTTTCAGCTGCAGCAGATGATTGATATCCTGTATTCCAAACTCTCCAGGCGCGGCATTGATCTGAAAGCCGTGGATCCTGCCGATGCGGAAATTTCCGGGCAGACTCATATCCAGCAGGTCCTGCTGCACGAAGGCATCGACAGCGACCTCGGCCGCTCGATCGTCAAGCAGATCAAGCAGTCAAAGATGAAGATTCAAGCTGCGATTCAAGGTGACCAGGTGCGGATCAGCGGAAAAAAACGGGATGATTTACAGACCGCCATCGCACAGTTGAAGCAAATGGATGTCGACCGACCGCTGCAATTCAAGAATTTCCGGGACTGATCGCCTTCATCCTGCATCAACGTGTTCCGGTTATTTTGCGACTTGAAATTTACTTGATGTACTGATGTCACAGTTTAGGTTCAATTTCCTGTTAGCGATGATTGCCTTTGTAATCACGATGTTGGCGACCTGCGCAATCATCGATCCCCGACCGGGCTCAATCAATGGCAATGGGGCAACTGCGCGAGCAACGCCACCGCTGTTGCTGATTTCTGTGGACGGTGCGCGTTTTGATTACCTGGACTTTGCCAACCTGCCGAATTTTTCTCGTCTGATTGCACAGGGCCTGAGAGCCGATTCACTTCAGCTGATCTTCCCGACCAAAACGTTTGCAACGCACTATGCCATTGCCACCGGTCTATATGCCGATGGCACCGGTGTGGTTGCCAATAATATGTGGGACCCGGATCGACAAGCGCGCTTCTCGCTCGGCGATCGAGACGCAGTCGGTGACGGCTATTGGTACGACGGCGAGCCGATCTGGAACAGCGTGGAAAAGGCCGGCAAGACTTCAGCAACCTGGTCCTGGCCGGGGTCGGAGGCACAGATCGGAGGCATGCGGCCGACTGAATGGTTGCCTTACGCCGGCAATACGCCGCATGACGAACGCGTCGGCAAAGTGCTCGAGTGGCTTGACCAACCCTACGAACAGCGCCCGGATTTCCTGAGTCTTTATTTCTCGATCGTCGATGATGCCGGTCATCGCCATGGTCCGGATCACCCACGCGTAGTCGAGGCCATGCAGGAAGTGGATCGGGCCTTGGGCGTGCTGATCGAAGGCCTTGAAGCTCGAGAGTTATTCGGCAACATGCATATCCTGATCGTGTCCGATCACGGCATGCAAACGATCGACCTCGATCGCTATGTCATGCTGGACGATTTTCTCGACCTGAGCCAGGTTCACGTTTCAGACTGGGGGCCTGCGGCCCAGATCTGGGCATCCGAAGACGGCCTGTCTGCAGAGCAGATCTATGCTGCGCTGGACGACGCCCATCCTCACATGCGTGTCTGGAAAAAAGCCGACATTCCTGCACGCTATCACTTCAGCAACCACAAGCGTGTGCCGGATGTGGTTGCCGAAGCCGACCTTGGCTGGATGATTTCCAATAAACCCTACTACGCCGGTATGCAGCGAGGCCTGCTCAATGGCATGCACGGCTGGGATCCCGCCTGGAAAGCCATGCACGGTATGTTCATTGCACACGGCCCGGCATTTGTTGCCGGCTCAAGACTGCCGGCCACCCGCGGCGTGGACCTGTATTCACTGATGACCGAGTTACTGCAGGTTCGGGCTGCCGATAACCATGGCAGCCTGACCGCATTCTCACCGATTCTCTATGCCGATGAAGCTGCCCAGATCAGGATCAGCGATTGGGCTTGCGCAGGTCAACTTTTGACTTTACGCGAAGGCCCCGCTTCAGCCGGTCTTCATCACAACGAGCGCGTGTTTGCATTGCCTCTCCACCCGAGCGCATCAGGCGTGAAATACAAAGACACGGACACGATGTTCTGGTCCAAAGGCGACCAGGCCGTGGCCGAACTCAACGGCCAGACCTTTGAAGATTGCCGGCGCATCACTCAGGGCACTCTGGCGACGAAGGATTGAGGCTTGATTCCACGCACCCCGAGCCGGATCATCGGCCGGTAGAACAATTCTGCACGTTTTGCTTGTGTCCAGGCCTGGCAAGCCGATGAACCAAAGTTCGCGCTCATTCGTCCAATATTCAGTCGTCCAATACAAAGGTGACTTTCATAACCACCCGATATTCCTTGATTTCGCCGTCATCATTGCATTCAACTTTCTGGCTTTGAATCCAGGCACCCTGAACATTTTTCAGCGTCTTGTTGGCGCGCTTGATTCCATTTTCAATGGCGTCGTCGAAGCTTGTGCTGGATGAAGCAATGACTTCGGTTACCCGGGCAACACTGGACATAGCAAATCTCCTTATGATTTGTTTGGCGTATCAACAGCGCTTGTAAATTGAGCTTATAAATTGAGCTTGGTCAGCGCGTTCTTACACCGTATCATTTCCCGATGGGCAATTCCAAGATGCAGGTGATTCGCGATGCCTGAGCTGCCAGAGGTCGAAACCACGCGCCGCGGCTTGGCGCCACTGACGACTGGGCGCATCCTGGAGCACATTGTGGTGCGCCATCGACAGCTGCGCTGGCCTGTTGCTGAAGAACTTTCAAGCCTGGCCGGACACCCAGTGATGGCGCTCGAACGCCGATCGAAATGGCTGCTGTGGCGATTCGAACGGGGCACCGTGTTATGGCATCTTGGCATGTCCGGTTCGTTCCGGGGCTGGATGAATCCGCCTGATCCGGGTCCGCACGACCATATCGACGTCCAGATTGAAGGTGGCCACTGCATTCGCTACACCGACCCACGCCGCTTTGGTGCCGTGCTGTGGCAGCCCGGATCGGATCCGATGCAACATGCCCGACTACGCTCACTCGGGCCTGAACCACTGGAGGCCGCATTTTCCGGCGACCTGCTCTGGCAGCGCAGCCGGGGACGCAAAGCACCGATCAAGAACTTCATCATGGACGGACGGATCGTTGTCGGCGTGGGCAACATCTATGCGGCTGAAAGCCTGTTCGAGGCGGGCATCCACCCCAGGCGCGCGGCCGGACGAATCAGCCGGGCTCGCTATCAGACGCTTGCCAGTGTCATTCGTCAAACCCTGGCGCGGGCCATCGACGTCGGCGGCACGTCGCTGCGAGATTTCACCGTCGGCGACGGCACACCAGGCTATTTTGGCCAGGAGCTGAAAGTCTACGGCCGTGCGGGCCAGCCGTGCCTGACTTGCTCAACAAGCTTGAAGAGCGGCGTGATTGGTCAGCGCTCTACCGTCTGGTGTCCGAAATGTCAGCGGTGATTATTTTGGCCTGCGGCCGGCAATTGGTATTTTTTCAGTTATCACCAGAATGCGTCATGATCAAGCTTTGAAATAGACTGTGAGGATGACCCTCCACATCATTAGCCGATTTATTCAGTTCAAAATCTAACGCGTTTCGCCGCACGGCTGCGCCGGCTGATGCGTCTGACCGCTTGTCATATACATGTCTTGCAAAGAAGTAAGCAACACAATGCGCTTCAACACAGCCACCAGCTGTGCTGACTAACAGATCAGGGCAATCATTCGGTTGCTGCTTTTGCTTCATCTTTTCGGATCGCTGGATGCAAGTGCTTATTCTCAGTGGTTTACAAACTGCTATTCGGCATGGGTTTGGATCCGAATCGCCAGCGGCGGGCTTCCTACAAATTCGGTGCTGGAGTTGGCCCTGGAATTGATTTTGGGTTTGCTTTTGACTTTGGTGAGCGTGTGAGCCGCCGAAGCGCGAAGAGGCGGGCGGCGCTTAAGATGACAATCGGACGAAAAGGTGTCTGAGCGAAGAGCGTTTTTGCCTACTTTTTGCTCATACAAAAAGTAGGGCGCAAAAGCTCACGCAGTGAGCAGCGCAGTTGATTCCAGTCAAAAAAAGCACCTCATGACATTTGTCATCTTCGATTGCTGAGCCTGATCACTGGCCGATGTAAACCAGACTTGCGAAACTGGTCTGCATCTGATCGAAGAGTACTTTTCAATGAGCAAAACCTTGTTTGAATGCAAGCAACTAAGCCATCGTTACGGAAAGACGCTGGCGCTGGATACCGTTGAACTGAGTCTTCAGTCCGGGCAGGTGACCGCGCTGCTGGGCCCGAACGGTGCGGGCAAGACGACGCTGATTCACCTGATGCTGGGCCTGTTTCCGATACAACAGGGTGAACTTTCGTTGTTCGGCACTCGACCTGGTCAACTCACTCGCCAGCGTATTGGTGCCATGCTGCAGATCAGCGGCGTGCAGGACAACCTGACGGTCATTGAGCTGATTGATTTATTCGGCAGTTTTTATCCGCAGCGGGCCGATACCGATCAGTTGATCGACGAAGCCGGGCTCGATGGTCTGGAGCAGCGGCAGTTTCAGCGCTTGTCGGGCGGTCAGCAACAACGATTACTGTATGCGCTGGCGGTCGTTGGGCAGCCTGATCTGCTGATTCTGGACGAACCGACAACGGGCCTGGATCCATCGGCACGGCGAAAGCTGTGGCGCGCAATTGAGCAGCGCAGACAGCATGGCGGGTCGGTCTTGCTGTGCACCCACTATATGGATGAGGCAGAACAGCTAGCGGATCAAATTGTCGTGCTCGACCAAGGCAGGGTTCGCATTCAGGGCACTGCCGATGACGTGCGTGCACAGGTGCCCAACCAGCAGATTCGCTGTCGTTCTTCACAGTCGATCGATCCGATCGAGTCCATGGAGACCGTTCTACAGGTTCAACAGCACGATGGCATGATCGAAATTCTTGCGACCAGAGCCGAACCGGTGGTGCGCCACCTATTTGCTCAAGACCCTGATTTGACAGCGCTCGAGGTACAGCGCACAACGTTGGAAAGCGCTTTTCTGGCGCTGACCGAAGCAGACAGCAACCGTTCCAATCCACTCGATCAGGAGGCTGCATGAATACCTTGACATCGCCTGGCTGGCAATTCTTGAAGTGCCAATGGTTGAATCTAGTACGGCAACCTGCCTATACGTTGCCAACCCTGTTGTTTCCGGTAATTTTTTATGCGTTTTTTGGCCTGCTGATGATTCCGGGCCTTTCGCTGTGGCTGCTATGTACGTATTCAACCTTCGGCATCATGGGCGCGGCGCTATTTTCATTTGGCGTCAGTATTGCGGTCGAACGCGGTCAGGGTTGGCTGTTGCTGCTGCGCGCATCGCCTGCACCCATTGCCGGACTGGTCATTGGCAAGGCCGCAGCGGCCATGCTGTTTGCGCTGGTCATCGTAGTCAGCATCAGCGTTCTGGCCGGCTGGTTTGGCGGCGTGCGGCTTGAGACGAGTCAATGGGCCGGACTGGTAATGGTTCAGATGATCGGCACCATCCCGTTTTGTTTGCTCGGTCTGAGCCTGGGATTGTTGCTGTCGCCAAACGCAGCGCCGGCGGTCATCAATATCATTTATCTGCCGCTGGCATTTCTATCCGGCCTATGGGTGCCGGCCACGCAGTTTCCGCCGTTCCTGCAGTCACTGGCCACCTGGCTGCCGCCCTATCACCTGGCGGAACTGGCGCTGAACATCACCGGGGCCAAAACCAGTGACTGGATGGTTTCAGTACTGATTCTGGTCATCTACACGATTATTTTCGCCGCACTGACTGCGTTGGGCTGGAAACGCCTCGACGGTAGTCGTTCGTGAACGCCGTTGAATTTGAGTGAGGGTTAATACATGAAACATCTGATGTCCATCGCCGGCCTGGTCGCAGTCATGATTGTCATCATTCTTATTTTGCCCACGCCTGGAAGCCAATCGGGAGCGCCGTCGTCTGAAAACCAGTCAGGCGGTGAAACGCCGACTGCATTCATTGATGTCAGGGTTTTCGATGGTCATCAGGTCTATGACTCGGCTTCGCTGATCATTCAGGACGGTCGAGTCATAGACCTGGGCGCAGACATTCCAATACCCGACGATGCCGATGTCATTGATGGCCAGGGAAAAACCTTGATCCCCGGCTTGATCGACAGCCATGTGCATGCCTGGGGCGCTGCACGAGCCGATGCGCTGCGCTTTGGCGTTACCACGATGCTGGATATGTTTACTTCTCCGCAGCTGCTGTCCGAAGCACGAACGCAGCGCGAAAGCCTGGCGCCGACCGAACAGGCCGATCTGTATTCGGCCGGCAATCTGGCCACGGTTGAGGGCGGCCATGGCACTCAGTTCGGCCTGCCAGTCCCGACGCTGAACCAGCCTGATGAAGCGGAGCGATGGGTTGCTGATCGCATCGACGAGGGCTCGGATTACATCAAGATCGTTATTGAAGACGGCAGCGACTGGGGCCGCACCATGGCGACATTGGACGCAGCCACCGTTGCAGCGCTGACTGATGCGGCGCATGCGCAGGAGCTGATGGCCGTAGCGCATGTGTCGGATCTCGAAGGCGCCGAAATTGCGCTGCAGGCCGGAGTCGACGGGCTGGTGCATCTATTTGCTGATCAGCCCATTCCAGCCGACTGGCTGGAACGCGCTGTAGAAGCCGGCCTGTTTGTGGTGCCGACCGCAACGGTACTAGCGGGTGCCTATGGACAATCCGGTGCCAACCAATTGATGCAGCATCCCGAGCTGAGTTCGCGCTTGTCGACCGGCCAGAAACAGTCGCTGACGGCGAGCTTTCCAGGCAATGATCTGAGAAAAGCGCGCTGGTCGCTGGTGTTGGACAATCTGGCCGCGCTGCATGAAGCCGGCATTAAGATCCTGGCCGGCTCGGATGCGCCCAACCCCAGCACCGCGCACGGCATCAGCATGCAGCACGAACTGAAACTGCTGATGACCGCTGGACTGAGTCCAATCGAGGCGCTGGCCAGCGCGACCTCGGTCCCGGCCAACGCCTTCGGGCTTCAGCATCGAGGCTGTTTAAGGCCCGGCTGTCGCGCTGACCTGGTCTTGTTGAGCGGCAATCCGTTTGCCAATCCTGAGGCCTTTGCCAACATTGCCGGGGTCTGGAAAAATGGTCACGCAGTCGAAATTACGCTCGAGCCCCAGCCGGCCGCGGTGACCAGCCCACCGCCAGAGAACATCGAGCCGCGTGACTTGTTGACCGACACAAACCGCTGGATGGTCTCGACCGATCAGTTTATGGGCGGCAATTCCGTGGCCGAACAAACCTGGGATGATCAAGGCCTGAGAATACGTGGTGAACTTCGCAACGGCACGGCGTTCCCCTACGCAGGCTCGATGTGGATGACCAGCGATACACCGATGCAGGCAGCCAACTTGACCGGTTACACTGAAATGACGTTGCAAGTATCCGGCCAACAGGCCCGCTACCGGGTGATGCTGTTCAGCGGCAAGCAGGCCAACAGCATGCCGGTAATGCGCGACTTCAGCGCCGAGCAGATGGCCGAAGGCGTCACCTTGAACCTGGGCGAACTGGCCGGGCTCGACATGAGCCGCCTGCGCGCCATCGGCATATTCGCCGCCGACCAATCGGGCGCGTTTGAATTCATTGTTGAGCAAGCGCGGTTAGACTTGGAAGCATCTGAATAATTGTTGAGCCATGTTCAAACGCATTCATCAATTCCTGTTGCCCAAGGACACCAATGAAGGCTGGACGCCGTATCTTTGGCTGATCTATCTGTCGTTTTTCTTTATCGACTGGATCTTCAAGGATCTGACCCTGGCTCTGAACCTGTTGGCCGCACTTACGCTTGGTGTGTTTCTGGTGCTGTATTTCAGCACTTATCGTCGAAAGGGCGTGGCAGCATTCGCACACATTGTTGCCATTCTCGCACTGGCCGTGGTCTGGACGCCATTCAATACCGGTGCTTCGGTGCTGTATATTTTCGCCGCTTCTTTTGCATATCGCGTTGGTAGCGTACGCAGCAGCATACTGATCATTGCCGGCATCATTGCGATCGCCAGCGTGATGGCACCGTTTGCCTATCTGCCCTGGTTTTTCTGGTTTCCAGCGGCTGTGATCAGCCTGATGATTGGGCTGGCCAACCTGTTTTTTGCCCAGAATGAGCGCAAAAATGCCGAACTTCGGCTGTCGAAGGCAGAAACGCGAAGACTGGCGCGCGTGGCCGAGCGCGAGCGCATCGCGCGTGATCTGCATGACGTGCTGGGCCATACGCTGTCCTTAATCACGGTCAAAAGTGAGTTGGCCGGGCGCCTGATTGAATCCGATCCGGCCAAAGCCCACAAAGAAATTCAATCGATCGAAAGCACCGCCCGCAGCGCACTGGCTGAAGTGCGCGAGGCGATCAGTGGTATTCAGGAAATGACCCTGGACGAAGCGTTGGAGCAGGCCCGGCTTTCGCTGCAGTCGGTGGATGTGGATTTGACCGTCGAACGCGACCCAAGCATCGTGCTCGCGCCGCAAACCGAAGCCATGCTAGCGCTGGTCGTGCGCGAATCAGTGACCAACATAATCCGCCACGCCGATGCACGTCACTGCACTATTCGGCTGCTTCGATGCCAGACCGGTCAACAACATCGACTCGAAATCCAAGACGATGGTCGCGGCAGGATTCGCCCGGATGGCAACGGTGTTCTGGGCATGCGCGCGCGCATCGAGTCCATCAATGGACAACTTCGTATCCCCTCGCAATCCGTCGGTGGACGATTGATTGCCGATATTCCAGCAGTAGCATCATGATTCGGGTGTTGTTGGCCGAAGACCAGACCCTGCTGCTGGGGGCACTGGGCTCACTGCTGGCGCTGGAAGACGATATTGACATTGTCGGTCGGGCTGAAGATGGTCAGCAGGCGAAGCAGCTGATCGAAGCGCATCAGCCGGATGTCGTCATTACCGATATTGAAATGCCCGGCATGAGTGGGCTGGACCTGGCCGAATGGTTGCAGCGGGAATATGCCGATATTCAGCTGTTGATCCTGACAACCTTTGCCCGTCCCGGTTACTTGAGACGCGCCCTTGAAGCCGGCGCACGCGGATACCTGCTGAAGGAAACGCCGGCAGAACAACTGGCCGATGCCGTCCGTAAGGTCGCGCGCGGTGAGCGCACCATAGCGCCGGAACTGGCCTTGACGGCCTTCGATTCGAAGGACCCGCTGACCGATCGTGAACGCCAGGTACTCAAGCTCGCCGGTGAAGGCATCAGCAATGCTGAAATCGGCAAGCGACTGCACCTGGCCGACGGCACGGTGCGCAACTACCTGTCCGAGGCCATCAGCAAACTGAACGCGGATAATCGGATCGAGGCCTGGCGCATTGCGCGCGACAACGGCTGGTTGTAGCGTTAGCGATCAACATCGGCTTGATTCACTCTGCATGGCGCCGATCTGGCATCATCGAATCATTTCGCACTGATTCTATTTTCCTGTGAGCGTCGCACCCTATTCAACCATCATCCAGAACGGCCAGCAGCCGCTGGTCATCAAGATCGGTTCATCTTTGCTCGTGCAGGACGATCAGCCGCGCGTTGACTGGATGCAGGCACTGGCCACCGAGTTGATCCAGCGACCCGGCCCGGTCGTACTGGTATCCTCGGGTGCCATTGCCCTGGGCCGCACCACCCTCGGGCTTGATCGAAAACCGACCAATCTGGCCGAGTCGCAGGCCGCAGCAGCGGTTGGGCAGATTCAACTGGCGCAACGGTGGGCTGAGACCTGGCATCAGCACGGACGACAAACCGCACAAGTACTATTGACGCTGGATGATCTGGAGGATCGCGGTCGCTACCTGAACGCGCGTAACACGATTGAAACGCTGCTCGGCCAATCGATCGTGCCGATCATCAATGAAAACGATACGGTCGCGACTGGTGAGATCCGCTTTGGCGATAACGACCGCCTGGCTGCCCGGGTTGCACAGCTGACCCAGGCCGAACTGCTGGTATTGCTCAGCGATGTCGATGGCCTGCACACGGCCAATCCCGAAATGGATCAAAGCGCACGCCTGATTCCGGACGTCAAGCACATTGACGCTTCAATCGATGCACTGGCTGATGACGGCAGCGGCACGAATTATGGAACCGGCGGCATGCGCAGCAAGCTGACGGCCGCCAGGATTGCAACGGCCGCCGGCTGTCCGGTGTTGCTGACGTCTGGACTGGGTGAGCAGGCACCGCTGTCTCGTTATGCTGAAACCGGTCGTGGCACGCACTTTGCCGCGCTCGATCAGCCACGGATCCTACGCAAGCAGTGGCTGCAAAGCCTGCAACAGCATGCCGGTCGGGTGCATCTCGATGCCGGCGCCTGTGCTGCGCTTGAGCAGGGTGGCAGCCTGCTGGCAGTCGGACTGACCGCAGTCGATGGTCCGTTCGAGCGCGGCAGCCTGGTTGGACTGATCGGGCCGAATGGTCCAATCGGCCAGGGCCTGTCCGGCTATTCGTACGATGAAGCCAGCCGGCTGATCGGCCTGAAATCCGACGCTTTCATGGATGCGCTTGGCTACGCCGGTCGTGGCCCGATCGTGCATCGCGATGATCTGGTATTGTTCGAAGGATGAACGCAGAAACCGCTACGCAATCGGAGATTCAATCGCCCGCCGGGCTGATCGACCAACTCGGACAGTCGGCAAGGACGGCCAGCGCCGCATTGTCTCAGCTGGGAAGCGCGTCCAAAAGCCATGCGTTGAAAGCTGCAGCCAAAGCCCTGCGTGATCAGGCCGACACGATTCAGGCAGCCAATGACCTGGACCTGAAGGCTGCCGATCAGCGCGGTATTACCGGTGCCCTGCGCGATCGCCTGGTGTTGAATGCCACGCGCATCGAAGCCATGGCGGATGCCGTCGAACAGGTTGCCGAACTGCCGGACCCGGTTGGGCGTGTGCTGGCTGACTGGAAACGACCGAACGCACTGCACATTCGGCGCGTTGCGGTGCCAATTGGTGTGATTGGCGTCATCTACGAGAGCCGACCCAATGTGACGGCCGATGCCGCCGCACTCTGTCTGAAAGCGGGCAACAGCGTGATTCTCCGTGGTGGCACTGAAGCGGTGCACAGCAATCGAGCCATTTTCGACGTGATGAATCAAGGGCTGGAATCCGCCAGCATGCCCCCCCAGGTCATGCAGATGGTGCCTGACCAGGACCGCGCACTGGTCGGTGCAATGCTGGCTGCGCATCGGGTCATCGACGTCATCGTTCCGCGGGGTGGCCGTTCGCTGGTCGAACGCGTGCAGGCCGATGCACGGGTACCGGTGTTTGCGCATCTGGACGGCAACAATCATCTGTTTATTGATCGCGAAGCGGATCGAGAGCAGGCCATCGAGCTGGTCGTCAATTCAAAAATGCGTCGACCTGGAATCTGCGGGGCACTCGAAACCATCCTGATCGACGCGCGTAGTGCAAATCTGGTGCCGGCAATGGTCGATGCGCTGTGCAAACACGGCTGTCAGGTGCGCGGTGATGACCCCACTCAGGCGCTGGATGCGCGTGTTCAAGCCGCCTCCGAAGCGGATTGGTCGACCGAGTATCTGGAAGCGATCGTGGCCATCAAACAGGTCGACGGCCTGGACCAGGCCATCGCGCACATCCAGCAGTATGGCTCCGGCCACACCGACGGCATCGTGACCGAAAACGAGCAAACGGCCAACGCGTTTCTTGATCGTGTCGACAGCGCGATCGTATTGCACAATGCCTCGACGCAGTTCGCCGATGGTGGCGAATTCGGCTTTGGCGCTGAAATCGGCATTGCTACCGGGCGGCTGCACGCACGCGGCCCGGTCGGCGTTGAACAACTCACGACGTTCAAATACCAAGTCCGCGGCAAAGGCCAGGTGCGAGCATGAATTCCAGAACCACTCGACGATGAGCGATCAAAAAAAACCACAGCCAGACCCCGGCATCGCGACGCTGTGCCTGCATGCCGGTCCTGAAAGCCACACACCTGAACAGGGCATCACCAATCCGATCGTGACCTCGACTGCGTTTGATTACACACGCGATGTCGAGGTGCGCTATCCGCGCTACATGAATACCCCCAATCACCGCATCGTGGCCGAGCGCATGGCCGCGCTCGAGGGTGCTGATGAAGCGCTCGTCACGGCGTCCGGACTGGGTGCCATCAGTGCCATTCTGATCGGGCTGATGCAGCCAGGTGACCATGCCATTCTGCTCGATGGCCTGTATGGGGGAACCAGCGATCTGTGCGAAGGCCTGTTGAAACCCTATGGCCTGGACTTCAGCCTGTGGGACGGCCAGGCCGACTCGCTGGAAGCACTGATCACACCAACCACGCGCCTGGCCATGGTCGAATCACCGACCAATCCGCTGCTCAACGTCATCGACCTGCGCCAGACCGCCGAAACGCTCAGGTCGCACGCGGTCATCAGCGTCATCGACAATACCTTTGCGACGCCCGTTCTGCAGCGGCCGATTGAACTGGGTTTTGACCTGGTCATGCATTCCGGCACCAAGTACCTGGCCGGACACTCCGACCTGCTGTGCGGCGTCGTGTCCGGTTCGGCTGAGCTGATGGCACGCATCAAGCCCCAGGCCATCCGGCTCGGCTCGAGCCTGAACGGCCAGGACCTGGCGCTGCTCGAACGCTCGCTGAAAACGCTCGGCCTGCGCGTCGAGCGTCAGTCCGATAACGCGCTGGCCCTGGCGCAGCTGCTGGATGAACATGACCGGGTCGCTGCCGTCTACTATCCCGGTCTTGACAACCACCCGGCTCATACCACCGCGAGTCGACAGATGCAGGCCTACGGCGGTATGTTGAGCTTTCGCCTGGTACCGGACTGTAGTCCGGATGGTTTCCTGAGCGCGCTGCAGTGGATCACGCCGGCGGTCAGTCTGGGTGGCGTCGAGACCACGATCTGTCAGCCGATCCGCACCAGCCACGCCCGACTGTCGGAATCGGAGCAGCAACGACTGATGATCGATGCCCATCTGATGCGGCTGTCGGTCGGTATCGAAACCCTGCCCGACCTGGCTTGGGATCTCGAACAGGCGCTCGCCAGCTCCTGAGCCAATCCATGGTCAAGGCCAACCCGATCTCGGTGCTGATTACCTGTGAGCATGCCGCCAACCGGGTACCGAAGGAATACCGTCATCTGTTTATCGGCCACGAAGACACGCTGAACAGCCATCGCGGTTGGGACGCCGGCGCCCTGCAGCTGGCGCGTACGTTGGCCAGCCGTCTGGATGCACCGCTGTTGACCGGAGATTACACGCGTCTGCTGGTCGACCTGAACCGGTCACGCGGCCATTCGGCCCGCTTTTCCGAATTTACCCGCCATCTGCACACCGAAGAACGCGAGGCGATATCCAGCATCTGGTGGCAGCCTCACTGGCGCGATTTTCAGGATCATCTGCATCAACTGCCGGACCGTATTCTGCACATCGCCTGCCACAGCTTTACGCCGGTATTCAATGGGCACCGGCGAAAGACCGATATCGGGCTGTTGTACGACCCGACCCGACCCTCGGAAAAAGCCTTCTGCTTTCGCTATGGCCAAGCGCTGAAGCGCAACTTTCCAGCATTGAAAATTCACATGAACCAGCCCTATCGAGGCATCTCGAACAACATCGGCCAGCAGTATCGCAAGCATTTTCCCGACGCCAAGCTGATGACTTTCGAACTGGAAATCAACCAGCGCCTGGTCGATGGGCCGAACTGGAATGGACTGTGCAATCGCATCGTAGACGTCACGTCCGAACGCATTGCCGGCGAACATTTTGAGACCATACTCTAGATTCGTGGCCAGTGAATAGGATGGAAACCACGCGTGCCCATGGAACTGTTCGGCTGGACCCGGTCAAACATCACGCAGCCTGTACAATTCAGACCCTATGAATATTCAACATCGTTACGTACTCGTCCTTTTGCTGTTGTTGCCGCTCTGCCTGAGCGCCGCACCACGCGAAATCGAGTGGTTGGAACTGATGCCGGAAGCCGAATCCGAGGCCTGGCTGAATGATCAGTCCAGCATCGACCACTCAGGCTTCTTCATGCCGGAACCGTTTCAGTCGTTCAAGACCATCCCGGAATTGGACGGTCAGCAAGTCCGCATCCCCGGTTTTGTTGTGCCGATCGAGACCAATGCCGAGGGCGAGCTCACTGAATTTTTTCTGGTGCCTTACTTTGGCGCCTGCATCCATTTACCGCCTCCGCCTGCGAACCAGATCATCTATGGCCGGCTGAATGAGCCCATGCCGATGATCAATATCTGGGACGCGTACTGGATGGAAGGTCAGTTGAACATCGAGCAGATCGAAAACGAAACTGCTGCATCGGCCTACACCATGGATGTCAGTATATTGGAACTGTATTGACCCAATGACCGATGATCCCGAGCATTGGTTGTAAACAACATCAATTACCCACGAGATTGCTTATGAACCGCATACTGTTGATTGTTTTAGTACTGATCGCGCCGTTCGCGTTGGCCCAGGAAGGTGAAACCGTCCAGGAACGCACGCCGCTGTCAGCCGACGTCCTGTGGCAGATGGACCGGGTCGGCTCACCGGTTATTTCACCGGACGGCAGCCAGGTGGTTGTCCCGGTGACAGGGTATGACGTTGAAACCGATGAACCTTCGACGCGTCTTTGGTTAATGTCTTCGGATGGCGAAGGCGGTCATGAACCGCAACGCCCCCTGACCGGAGAAGGCCTGTCGGTCTCCTCCCCGGTTTTTTCACCGGACGGACAACAGCTGGCGTTTGTCAGCTCACGCGATGATGATGAAGCCGGTCAGATCTATTTGCTGCCGATGACAGAACCCGGGGAAGCAACCCGGCTTTCCGACGTGCCTACGGGTAGCGGTTCGCTGAAGTGGGTCGGCGGGCACATCTATTTCATTTCCAGCATCTGGCCGGACATGGATTTTGACCAGATGGCCGAGCAGATCAAGGAAGACAAGGACAGCCACCTCTCGGCGCATACCTGGAACGCGCTGCCGTACTCTTTCTTCGACCACTGGATCGATGAAGACCGCCAGGCTCATGTGTTCCGTATTCCGGCAGAGGGTGGCGTGGTTCAGAACCTGACGCTGGCTTCCGGCCTGCAGCTGTCGCGTTCGAGCCAGAGTAGCGCCAGCTACGATGTGGCGCCAGACGAATCGCAGCTGGCCATTGTTTCGGATAGCGCAAATTCGGGCACTCGGCCCGATATGGACGTGTTCCTGATCGAGCTGAATGATAACGGTGGCAGCGATGACGGCGTGAACCTGACCCAGGGCAACGCCGGTACGGACGCGAACCCGATGTTTTCACCCGATGGCCGCATGCTGGCCTTCAATCGCCAGCATATTCCGGGCTTTTATGGTGACACCCGTTTCCTGATGGTGCATGACCTTGCAAATAGCGACACGCGACTGCTGCACGATGAGTGGGATCGCTCCGCCGACGGCCTGGTGTGGTCGCCTGATTCGGCCGGGCTGTTTGGCGCGATCGATGACGAAGCCACCCGACGCGTGTATTTTCTTCCATTGAGCAGCTCCGACCCGGTCGCCATTACCACCGACACCAGCTACGGCAGTCTCTCGATTGCCGAAGATGGCACGCTGGTCGCGGCCAACCAGAGCTTTCTCTATCCTCCCCGGGTTGTACGCATCGATCCGGAGACACGCGAAACGACGCGGCTCGACACCTTCAACGATGAATTGCTGAGCACCGTGGATCTTGGCACCTATGAATCCGTGACCTATACCGGTGCCGACGGCGCCGATATCCAGATGTGGGTGCACTATCCGCCGGGCTTCGATCCGGATCAGGAATATCCGCTGTTCCTGCTGATTCACGGCGGGCCTCACGGCGCCATCGGCGACCAGTTCCACTTCCGCTGGAATGCGCAGACGTTTGCCTCGTGGGGCTATGTAACGGCCTGGCATAATTTTCATGGATCGTCCGGCTTTGGCCAGGAATTTACCGACTCGATCAATCCGGACTGGCTGACCAAGCCCTACCAGGACACGATTGCGGCTGCCGACTGGTTTGCCGAAAAGCCCTGGATCGATGAAGAGCGCATGGTGGCCGGTGGCGGCAGCTATGGTGGTTACCTGTCGAGCATTCTGCTTGGCCGTGAGCACCCGTTCAATGCGCTGGTTATTCACGCGGCCGTCTACAACATGTACTCGCAGATGGCGGCCGACTTCTCGGTACACGGCATACGCTTTGGAGAGTATTGGGAAAACCCGGACATTTACCGCTCGATTTCGCCGCACTACTTTGCCGAGAACTTCAACACGCCAAGCCTGATCATTCACGGCCAGTGGGACCTGCGCGTGCCGGTCGGCCAGGCGTTCGAGCTGTTTCGCACGCTGCAGACCCGCGGCGTTGAATCGCGGCTGATCTACTATCCGGACGAAAATCACTGGATTCTGAAGCCGAACAATTCACTGTACTGGTACGGACAGGTGCGTGAATGGGTAGAGCGCTTCGCCACTCCGGGTGCCGGCGGCGGCTCCTGATACCAATCAGGATCAAGCCCGTCGACATTCGGCGGTAATATCTGCGGTATCGTATAGGTTCTGTGCTTCGGGGTAGAAGTGCTAACTACAGCAGAAGGCCAGCTCAGCGCTCGCATCTGCCGCTCGGCTTGGTTCAGACCGCTCCCAGAGCGGCGATCCAACCCGCTGGCTAATGCCCATTCGTACAGGATATGCAATGCAAGAAGTGTTTGATTACGTCATCGTAGGCGCAGGCTCGGCCGGTTGTGTCATGGCCAACCGCTTGAGTGCCGATCCCAATTGCAAGGTACTGCTGCTTGAAGCCGGCCCGCGAGACTGGAATCCATTCATTCACATGCCGGCCGGCCTGGCCCGGCTGGTCAGCTTCAAGTCGATCAACTGGGGCTATGAAACCGAGCCTGAGCCGCACCTGAACAATCGCCGCTTGTACTGGCCGCGCGGTCGCGTGCTGGGTGGCTCCAGTTCCATCAACGCCATGTGTTACATCCGCGGCCATGCCTCAGACTATGACGACTGGCGCGACCTGGGTAACCCGGGCTGGGGCTATGAAGACGTCTTGCCGTATTTCATGCGCGCCGAAGATCAGGAACGTGGCGAATCGGACCACCACGGCGTCGGCGGGCCGCTCGGCGTATCCGACCTACAGCACGTCAACGATTTGAGCCGCGTATTCATCCAGGCCGCCGAACAGGCCGAGCTGTATCGCAACGTCAACTTCAACGGCGCGGTCCAGCGCGGCTTCGGGCTGTATCAGGTCACGCAACGCGATGGCCGTCGCTGCAGTGCGGCGCGTGGCTATCTGAAGCCGATTCGATCGCGCAAGAATCTGACCGTGCGCACGCGTGCGCTGACCCAGTCGCTGACGTTCAATGGCGACCGGGTCACCGGTGTGCGCTACAGCAAGCGCGGCATCAGCCGGACCGTAACCGCCGAACGCGACGTACTATTGTGCGGCGGCGCCATCAACTCGCCGCAGCTGTTGATGCTGTCCGGGATCGGGCCGGCTCACATGCTTGAACGGGCCGGCGTAGTGGTTCGGCATGAGCTCAACCAGGTCGGTCAGAATCTGCAGGACCACCTGGACGTCATGACGCTGACGCGCTGCTCGCAGCCAGTCACCTATGACCACTTGAACGAACTGATGGTTGGCCTGCGCTACTACCTGTACCACGAGGGCATCGGCACCTCGAACATTGCCGAGGCCGGTGGCTTCAGCTCGAGCGGCCGTTCCAAGCACAGCCGGCCCGATATCCAGTTCCATTTTGTGCCCGCGCTACTCGATGACCATGGCCGCAATCGTCTGCCGGGCGATGGCTATACGCTGCATGCCTGCAACCTCAGACCGGAAAGCCGCGGACACCTGGCCCTGCGCTCGAACGACCCCCGATCGCCGATCGCGATTCACGCCAACTACCTGTCCGAAGCCGAGGATGTTGAAATGATGCTGGAGTGTGTGCGTCATTCTCGCGAGATTCTGTCGCAGCCTGCCTTCAAACCATTCCGCGGCCACGAGATTCACCCTGGTGGCGACGTGCAAGACCGCGCCGGGCTACTCGGCTTTATTCGCGACAAGGCTGAATCGATCTATCACCCGGTCGGCACCTGCCGCATGGGCAGCGATGACCAGGCCGTGGTCGATACCGAATTGCGCGTCCGCGGTCTCGAAGGCTTGCGCGTCATCGATGCATCGGTCATGCCGAAGCTGATTGGCGGCAACACCAACGCCCCGACCATCATGATCGCCGAAAAAGCCGCCGCGATGATGCTGGGCGAGGCACCGCTGGTCGCTGAAGTCGAGCGGATATCGCAGGCAGCTTGAAATAATGCGTTAAAAAGATGAAAGTGCCAAGCCTTTCGCCGCATGGCTCCCCGGTATTTTCTTGAAAAGCATCTTGACGACTAATGCTGCGCCATCCAGATGGATCCATAGGCCATCATGGAGCCGCCTACATACAGTCCATTGACCAACTTTCTGCGCACCGGCTTATTGCGCGAACCGGTGATATCCAGGATCATCTGGTGCAGCAGGAAGGTGTATAGCACGTAATAGAAAAATGGAATCACGTGGCGGATAGCTGAGTAATCAGACACCTCTTTTCCAAACCGTTCCAGTATCCAGCCAATCTGTGCATAGATGCCAAACAGGCCCAGTGCCGCGTTGGTAAACATCCACTTGACGCGATCAACACCGAAAATCCCGAAATAAAACAGCACATAGATCAAACAGGCAAAGCCGCCATGCAAGAAAAGAAATAAAAGATTCGGCCCGTCGTCCATGTAGGCCATGGCAAAGCCGGAAAATCCGAACGCGCCCATGTGGACCAGAAAAAACGGATACACGTAATACCAGGGCACGAAATCGCCCTTGTGGTATTTCTTATTGCCGATCGTGAGGTCGGAATGGAGCTGCATCAGCAGTGCGCGGCAGTGACAGGACTGATTGGAACAAGACCACGCACTGGCAGACAACTCAGGTGGGTCGGGCCAGTACAGCCATGCTGAAGGTACAGGCGCACGCCATCAAGCTCGCTTCGAGGTGGGCTGCCAGAGCACGAGGGCAGCAGCGATCAACAAACAGATGATGGCAAAAATATCAACGTACAGGACACGCTGCAGGGAATCGTTGAACTGGCCGTTGAACGCTGCCAGTGCCGTGTAGGACAGGGTGCTGATCAGCCCGGCAGCAATAGCCAAAGGCTGCAGTGCGCTACGAAAGGCCGCCACGATCAGGAACAGGCCGAGAATGCCCAGCAGAATGGCTCGATGCTGCATCAGGATCAGCAGGTTATTGTCGGAAATCCCGATCCCGTACAGGGCAGCCAAGCGGGGGCCGCCGAGCACGCCGGTAATCGGCAATAGGTGGATGACCCCTGGTACCAACAACAAGATACTGCGAATCGCGTCCATTACATACAACCTGACCAGACTCAATGATTCAGTGTACTGGATCACCAGGCCTTTGATAATGCCCAATCACCTGTGACCTGAGACCGCTATCAGCAGTTCTTCATGCGTGGCATTCCACTGCCGCTTGATCTGGTCATTCAACGCCACCCAGACACAAGGCATCGATGTATTCAGTAGGCGGTAAGGTCGAGTAGGCATTGGACGTCGGTACAGTCAACGGTGAAATCAACCTGGACGCACCAACCAATCGAAAGGCTAAATACAGTCTGAAGTCGCCATATCATGATCAGCCTGAAACGGAGGCTGGTGTTTAATTCTTTTCTAACCGATGGGCTGCTAACGTCGATCAACCAGGGGCCGCCAAGCATAATTTGAGGAGATTGTGATATGCGTCACCTTTGCAGTGCCTTGATCGGGCTTCTCGCGTCTGTTCTTTTCTCTCTGGCAGCGGCTGCACAGACCGTTGATGATTTCACGCTGATCAATGCGGCCTCCGACCAGCCAATGCCCGGTTTTGATCCGATACCGGATCCTTCGGTCATCAATCTGGACAGCACGCCCCAGATCAATATCGAGGCCAATGTGTCCGGCAGCGTTGGCAGCGTGGTGTTTGAACTGAACGGCAGCGTGTTCGCGACCGAAAACGTCGCGCCGTATGCGCTGGCCGGGGACAACAGCGGTGATTACAACAGCCTGAGTCTTGGCCCGGGAAACTATCAGCTAACGGCCACGGCCTTCAGCGGCACGAACGGCAGCGGCAGCGCCGGTGGTTCGGCCGGTCTCTCATTTGAGCTGATTGAAGCTGGCGCAAGCGCAGTTGATGCGGGACCGGATCAGTTTGTCGTATTGCCGGATAATTCAGTCATGCTGTCGGGTCAGGCCGCCGGCGCGGCTTCGTTGATCTGGAGCCAGCTTGAGGGCCCGAATGCGGCCGTGATTGACCTGCCGGGCCAAGCACAGACGCCGGTTAGCGGTTTGACCGCCGGCTATTACGTTTTCGAGCTGAACGCCGGCGCAGCCGGCAGCGATCGCGTAGTGATTGCCGTGGCCGATCCGAATGGCAACGGGGCAAGCCTGTCGGGCACGGCGCGTCCGTGGCACCCGCTCAGCCTGGATTTTTCAGGCCCCAACTTTGACGAATCCGACCTCAACCCCAGCCCGTTTGTCGATCATCGGTTGCAAGTCTGGCTGCGCGCGCCCGATGGCAGCGTCTGGCTCCGACCCGGTTTCTTTGACGGGAACGGTAGCGGCAATGGCACGGGCAATACCTGGCGGGTCCGATTGAGCCCGAACCTATCGGGCACCTGGCACTATGTCGCCGGTTTTCGCAGCGGCAGCGAGGTGTCCGTCGCACTCGATCCGGCCGCCGGCAGCGCCAGTGATTTTTCCGGTGCCAGCGGCTCGTTTGAAATCAACCCGACCACGGCCGATGCGCCGGGCTTCCTCGGTAAGGGTCGGCTGGCCTATGTCGGTCAGCATTATCTTCAGTTTGCCGACGGCGACTACTGGATCAAGGGCGGTACCGACAGCCCGGAAAATTTCATGGCCTACCAGGGCTTTGACAATACCGAAGACCAGGGCAATCTGCCGCCAGGCGGTGACTTCCTGCATGCCTATGAGCCGCATATCGTCAACTGGCAGCCGGGCGATCCCGACTGGGGCAACCAGGATGGGCGCGGCATTATCGGCGCGCTGAATTATCTGTCGTCGGTCGACGTCAACTCGATCTACTTCTTGCCGATGAATCTCGGCGGCGATGGTCAGGACACCTATCCGTTTCTGAGCCCCAATGGCGGCAGCCCGGCGAACCTTCAGTACGACATCAGCAAGCTGCGTCAATGGAACATCGTGTTTGAGCACGCCCAGCGCAAGTCCATCGCGCTGCATTTCGTGCTGAACGAGACCGAGGGTCCGAATGAAAACTGGCTGGACAACGGCAATCTTGGTCTCGAACGCCGTTTGTTCTATCGTGAACTCATTGCACGATTCGGCCATCACCTGGCCATCAAGTGGAACCTGAGCGAAGAGAATGATTTTTCGGTGGCTGAACTGCGTCAGTTCGCCGACTACATCCTGGCACAGGATGAACGAGCGCATCCGATTACCGTCCACACCAAGCCGAATAACTTCCGCGATTACGACAACCTGCTCGGCGATCCGCGCATCAGCACCACATCGATCCAATACAACCCGGACCTGGCTGGCGGGCACGTCGAGAACTGGCGCGCCCAGTCAGCCGCCGCCGGGCGGCCATGGGTACTGGACATGGACGAAAACAACCCGGCCAACTCCGGACTGAATGACAGCAACGCCGATAATCTTCGCAAGCGCGTGCTGTATGACGTGTATTTCAGCGGTGGCAATATCGAGTGGTATGCCGGCTACTTTCCGCGCCCTCCGGACAATATCGGCGGCGATATCACGCTGGAAGATTTCCGCACGCGCGAGGCCATGTGGACAGCCATGGGCTGCGCACGCAATCTGATTCAAGACGAACTGCCGTTCTGGCGCATGCTGCCCGAGGATGATCGACTGACCGGCGAGTCCACCAGCTTCGATGGCGGTGAGGTCTTCCGCACAGCCACCAGCGCACAGGATGAACGCTATGCCGTGTATCTGCCGGACGCCAGCCCATCGGGCACGCTCGCTGTCAACAGCCCGGGCGAAACCTACCGACAGCGCTGGTTCGACCCGCGCAACTGCGCGTTTGCGTCCGAGACCGAGTTCACCGCTGGCGCCACCATTTCACTGGGTTCCCCACCCGACAATGCCAACCAGGATTGGGTCGTACTTATTGAACGCCTGACGACCGACCGGCTATTTGCCGACGGCTTCGAGCGCATCAACTGAGTTGTGATGAGCGTGATTCCCGGCTGACGACCAGGCCATGCTTCGGCTAAGCTGGTCGGCCAGCACAAGACATGGTCTGCATCGCGCAAATGAGCCGTTTGACGGAAGCCCCGGGCGCCCGGGAATTTGTTCAACTCAGCGACTATGCCGCCGAGGCGCTGCGCCGATGGCGGCTGGAACCGGAATGGTTTGAAACGGACCAGCCGATTCATGATCGCACGCTGGCGGTCGATGCACAGATCCGGCGCAAACGACAGCTGGGCGCGTTGCGCACCATCTGGTGTGAACTGCAAGGCGTCCATGATGTCGAGGAGACCGGCATCGCGCTATCTGCGCTGGCGCAGGACTGCACGGAACAGGCGCTACAGGAAGCCGAGCGGATCATTGCCGATCGCTTTGGCAGTATTAACAACTCGGAAGGTCACCCTGCACGCCTTTGCGTCATGGCGCTGGGCAAGCTCGGCGGCAATGAGCTGAATTTCAATTCGGATCTTGACCTGGTATTTGTCCACGACGTCGATGGCCGAAGTGACGGTCGACGATCGCTTGAAGCGACCGACTACTTTGGTCGTGTTGTCGTCGAGTTGACCCGCTTGCTGGAAGCGACTACCGCACAGGGCCGAGCCTGGGTTATCGATACCCGCCTGCGACCGTTTGGTCAGTCCGGCAGCATGGTCTGGTCGCTGGGCTCGATGGAGCGCTATTTCGTCAATGAAGGCCGCGAGTGGGAACGCTATGCCTGGCTCAAGGCGCGACCCATCGCTGGCGACATCCGCACTGGTCAAGCGCTGCTGCAACTCCTCCAACCCTTTGTATTCCGTCGCTATCTGGATTACGGCCTGTTCGAAAGCCTGCGCAATCTGCACCAGAGGATTGATCTGAAAAGCCGGCGCGACGATTTGGCTGCCGATATCAAGCGAGGCGCGGGCGGCATTCGAGAACTGGAGTTTGTCGTGCAAAGCATGCAGCTGCTGCGCGGCGGTCGTGAACCATCGCTGCGCATCAGCGGGTTTCTGCCGGCGCTGCGCACAGCCCGGCAGCTTCGTCTGATCGAAGCCGATTCAGCAATAGACCTGGAGCATCACTATCGCTATCTTCGCCAACTGGAAAATGGCTTGCAGGCCGTAAGCGGCCGGCAAACCCATAGGCTGCCGGCAAGTCCGGACTTCCAGCAACGCCTGGCTCGATGGATGGGTCGAAGCGATTGGGATGAGCTCGATCGGATGACTGACAGCATCCGTCAGGACGTGGCCCGCATATTCCATGCCAGTTTCGACAGTCATGCAGGCGAACACGTGCCCGATCACGGGCTATGGCCGGCCAAAGATCTGGAAGCCAAACTAAGCCAGCTCGGATTCGCGGATCCTTCGGCATCAGCAACACGGCTGGAACAACTGGCTGAGCGACTGGAGCGACGTGAGCAATCGGCTGAAGGACGAAGGCGTCTCGACCGCTTGATGCCGGTGTTTCTGGATCAGGTCCTGCAGCACGAACTGCCCGATTGCGGCCTGGACGATATGCTGACCTTGATCGAGACCATCAGTCGCCGTTCGGCCTATCTGGCGCTGCTGTATGAACGTCCCAGCACCTTGGACCGTATGGTATCGGTCTTCCGGCAGTCTGGACGTGTCGCGCGTTGGGTCATCGACAATCCAAACCTGCTTGATGATCTGCTCGACCCGATTAATGGATATGCCTTGCCCGAACTCAGCATCGACTCCGAACAGGATTTTGAAAGCGGCATGCTGGCATTGGCCCGCTATCGTCAGGCCGGCTTTGTGCGCACGGCGCTCGGCCAGCTTGATCACAGCCTGGATCGGCGATCGGCTCGAACGCAATTAAGCCATGTCGCCGAGGCCGTTGTCGGCGCAACCCTCGACCTGGTCCTGCAAAAAGAACAGCCACGACCCGCAATCATTGGCTATGGCAATCTCGGGGCTCGGTCACTGCACTATGATTCCGACCTCGACCTGGTGTTCCTGCATCACGACGACAGCATGCCGCTGCGCCCGATACAGCGCCTGATCAGCGCGATGCAATTGCCCCAGGTTGGCGGCAGGCTGTATGAAATCGATACCCGTCTGAGACCTAATGGCCGTTCGGGCATGCTGGTTTCAACCTTTGATGGTTTCGCCGACTACCAGCAACACAAAGCCTGGCTGTGGGAACACCAGTCACTCATTCGCGCGCGCTGCATCGACGGCGGGTGCGATGATCAGAAAGCCTTCGAGGCCATTCGTCGACGCGCCCTGTGCAAGGATCGAGACCCGAACGAGACGCGCCAATCACTTCAAACGATGCGACGGCAGCAACAACAAGGCCGGCATGAAATGCCGGAGAAAAAACTGTTGAATGACATTCAGTTCATTGCCGAGCTCGGTGTGCTGCTGAACGCAAGAAAGGAGCCTGAGCTGATCAACCATCGCGCAACCGACGATCAGCTGGAACAATTGGCCGAAATTGGCTGGCTCTGTCAGGATGACGCCAATCGCCTGCTGGCGATTCAGGGCGAGGCGATTGAAATAAGAGACTGGCATTATCTGAAACGCGGGTATGATCAAGTACCCGACGCAAAGAGCGTTGCGGACTGTGAAAGGCTGTGGAGTCAACTATTTGACGATGCATAAGATCTTGCTGACACGCCCATTACCAGTTGATGTGCTGAATCGAACAACCCTATCGAAGGAGCGTTAACCATGAACAAGTTCGTTATCTTGCTGTGTTGTGCTGTATTAGCGGTCGTCGGAACGGTCGCCGCGGCGCTGAATGACGATCAGGCCGAGCGTGCGCTAGAGACCCGTCAGTCGGTATTGAAATTGATGGCTTGGAATATGGCTCCTCTCGGTGCCATGGCTCGTGACCGCATCGAATTCAACGGCGAACGCGTTGAAATCAATGCCACGCGGCTGGTTGCGCTATCCGAAATGCTGGGCGATGCATTCAAACCGGATACTCGTGCAAACACGCTTGCCACCGAAGCATTGGATGTGATTTGGGAACAGCCGGATGCGTTCGCCGCCAAGCTACAGGACAATATCGATGCCAGCAATGCTCTGGTCGCGGTTGCCGCCACCGGCGACGAAGGTGACATCAAGCAGGCCATTGGGCGACTGGGCAGTACCTGCGGTAGCTGTCACGATGACTTTCGACTGGATGATTGAATTCACGAGCTGATGCGCTGGATGGTGATGCAATCGTGCATGCCGTCAGTGCATCACCAGCCGCTGCGCATCAGCCTGGATCTGTTGTTCTGGCAGCGTGCCTGAATCGAATCAACAACGGCTGATCTGGGATTGGCCGACCCGACTGTGGCACTGGCTGTTTGCCATTGCCGTTGTTGGCGCCTGGATCACAGGGCAATGGGGTGGCTTCGACTGGCGCCAGTGGCACTTCTGGTTCGGTCAATCGGTGGTTGGCCTGTTGATTTTTCGGCTGGTTTGGGGAATTGTTGGTCCGCGCCATGCCCGGTTTCATCATTTCATTACCGGCCCGAGGCGGCTGTGGGCCTATCTGCGAACCTTGCCTGAGCGCACGGCTCCCGAAAGCGCCGGGCATAGTCCTCTCGCTGCCCTGTCAGTGATCGCCTTTCTTGCTGTGCTGACGCTGCAGTCCGTCAGCGGCCTGTTTATCAGCGACGACATTCTGTATGAAGGCCCCTGGTTTCCAGCGGTCAGCGCCGATACAGCGGACTGGTTCAGTAGTATTCATCACCAACTGGGCTGGCCGATCATTGTATTGATTGGTCTGCATATCCTCGCCATTCTGGCGTACCGTTATTACAAAGGGTATCGACTCACCAGCGCCATGATCACCGGCAAAAAGCCTAACAGCCGGGTGCCAGCGTCAGCCAGCATTCCAGGTTCCCGCAGTTTGCTGGCAGTCGTAGTCATCGTGCTGGTCATCGTATTGACCTGGTGGCTGTTGGTCGTCGCGCCACCTGAACCTGCAGCCGATCTTGATTTCTGGTAATACTCGACTGACTTTGCCTATCGTCCGAGAACCACGAACAGATTATGTTTTCTCAGGGCCATCTTTGCATCCATTGCAAAGGTGTGCAGTGTAATCAGGCACTGAATTGAACAAGCGTGTGGCCCCTTTGCAATGCGCTCATAACCAATTCATTCGCGCCATCAGTTTGTACTAGAGAACCTCCGGATCATTCTTCTTTCGCGCGATGAATTCATTCAGAGGACCCCAGGTTGCTCATCCTCCATATATCGCATTGATCAACGAATTGGCTCTGGTGCATATCCAGCCATTCGCTATGCTCATCCAGCGCAGCACGGTGTAATGCGCGTAGGGTTTGACGCTGCTCATGCACGCTTTTTTTGCGATCGATGCGCAACCGTGCGCTCTTGCCCGGGAAAATCCGCACGATCGGTGTTTAAACTCATTGGCAATATGTCAATAGCTTCAAAACCAAGCTTATGGGCTATATCGAAAGCCGGCTGATCTGAACCTTGAGCCAATGGCGCCAGCAATTGCAGTTGCCGATCCATATTGATCCAATAACTGCTCAACAGTATCCCTACAGCAGCTCGTATGTGCAGCACCTCCTCGGTCATCAGATCACGATGGCCAGTCACGGCAACTGCCGACGGAAGCTTGGCGGACGATATCGCCCACTCCTGCGTTCACTATTGGGTCTCAAGCGCAGTCATTTGTTCGTCCAGCCTCGAAAACACCGGGTGATCGGGCTCGAACAATTGCTCGTAAATAGAACGCGCGATGCGATAAAGCCTGAGCGCCTGATCAGTATCACCATTGCTTAGCGTGCTATCGGCATAGGCAAAGGTAATGGCAGCGCGTAACGGGTGAGTTTCAGGCAATACGCTGGCTGCCGTTTCGTAGGCCTCGTACAAGAGTGCATGGGCTTCTGTCAATCGCTCTAGCTGATTAAGCACCCGGCTAAGATTCAACATCGAAATCAGCACTTCCGGATGATCCGAGCCCATCACCCTACGTGCAATCGTCAGCTCTTTCTGATGCATCTGCTCGGCTTGTTCATAGCGTCCGGTCTGGCGATAAACCAGCGCTAGATTATTCAAAGTGTTCAACTCTTCTACAGACTCGGGCCCCAGTGTTTGGCGTTGAGCGGACAACAATTCAAGATTCAATTGTTCTGCTGCAGCATAATCTTCCAATAAGTAGAGCGCCCACGCCAGGCTTCCTTGTATGCTGAGCAAGATCTCGCTTTCTATATCCTGTTGGTTTGCATACACTGCTTCGGCCTTTTCCAGCAAATCGCGCGCATCCTGGTTCCGGCCGATATCCAAATAGCCAATGGCAAGCCCGGTCATTGTCAATGCCGTTTGTTCGTGGTCTGGCCCAAGCTCTCTTTGAACGGAAGCCAGGTTTTGCTCCAGTTCCGTAATAGCCTGCTCGAGCTGTCCTTCGTAAATACGCGACAAGGCCAACGCATAGTCAGCACTAAGCGTACGCTCATCAAACGGCCCATACACTTCGCGATAGCGCTGAGCGGCCGTGGTGCCAACTTCAACTGCTTTGGAATACAGGCCGATCGCGTGGTAGGAATCACCGATCGAACGCTCAAGACGCGCGTTAATCGAAGGGCGATTGGCAAATTGCTCACGCACAGTATTCGTGGCGCCACTCAGCAAATGCTGGTCGAGTAATCGACGTGCTGTATCCGTACTGCTGATGGATACCGGAAGCGAAGCGCTTGGCGCCTGTTTACGGATATCCTCCAGGATGGTTTGCCCCATCGCTTCTGGATCAATTTCGGCCAGCATACTCGATAAGAAACCGGCCACCTGCTCGGCCTCGGCCAGTGCTTCCGTTGCCATAACCCGACTTTGTTCGGCTTCGCGACCCGCGATGACTGCATTGATCGCCAGTGCGGACATGACCCCGGCAATGGCCAGGGATCCGGCTGCTGCAAATCCGAATACCTGGTTGCGACGTCGGGCCTGACGATCGTTCAGTTCCGCAAAGCGAACGCCCAGCATTCGAGCAATAATTTTAAGCTTCGCATTCTGCTTGCCGTCAGCGCCAGTGCGGACATCAGCGCCTAGTGGTTCGTCATTTTTGAGCGCTGGAGGAAAGTATTCGCCGTCTTTACCGTCCACAATCAGACAGAGTATGCGATCGTGTCGTCCCAACGATTTAAAGGTCAGCACTTCTTCGTTAACCCAGTGCGATTGAGCTGCAGATCGGGAGCAGACCACGAGCAGATAGTCGGATGCCTCCAAAGCTGCTTCGATTTCAGCACTCAGGCTGGACGAACTCGATAACTCATCACGATCTCGGAAAACGGGTGCCAGGCGCTTGCCCTGCAAATTGTGTCCGGCTTCCAGTTTGCGCGGTACGCGAAAACGCTCAAGACTCCGGTGGAGCCAGGACGCCCATTTCTCATCGACATGGCTATAGCTGATGAACGCCCGGTAATGTCTCTGCATAGGCTTATATATCCAAAATTGATCGACGTGTTCAGCGTTAATAGATCAGATTCACAACAGTCAACGTGACAACCAAAAAGAGCACGCTCATGCCACCGCCCACGCGGACAAAGTCTTTGACCTTGTAGCCACCCGGCCCCATGATCAGGGCGTTGACCGGGTGAGTGGGCAGGATGAATGCATTGGATGTGCCCAGCGCAATGATCAGCGCATAGACGGCTGGATTGGCACCGGTGGCCAGCGCAATATTGATTGCAATTGGCACCAGCAAAACGGTTGCACCGACATTCGACATGATCAGCGTAAACGCCGTGGCCAGCAGGGCCAGTGCAATCTGCATCCAGATATCACTGACATCGCCGACGATCGACAGCATCTGCTGCACCAGCCAGGCCGCGGTACCGGTCAGTTCCATGGCAAAGCCCAGCGGGATCAGGCTGGCCATCAAGAACACGGTTTTCCAGCTGACGGACTGGTAGGCCTCATCCATGCTCAGCACGCCGGTCAGCACCATGCCGACTGCTCCGGTCATCAGTGCAATCGACAGACGGAAATCGGTAAACAGGATCAGTCCCATGGCCAGGGCAAAAAACGCCAGCGCCCAACCCACTTTCTGCGGTCGTTGTTCTTCTTTCGGGATGTCGGTTGCAACAATGAAGTCCTTATCACGGGCGACGTTGGACAGGTCACGCCAGGTCGAATGAGACACCAGGCAATCGCCAACTCTCAGCTCTTCTTCGCGCAGACCGGAACGAATGATCTGATTGCCACGGTTGATCGCCAACACCGAAACACCCAGACGCGAGCGCAGCATGGCTTCGCCAATGGTCTGTCCAATCAGATTGGAGCCCGGCGGGATCACGACCTCGGACACGCCGGCACGACTTGGGTCGAACAGACGACCGAAGGTGCGCAATCGCGGCTGAAGACGCAGCTGATTGTTGACGGCAAATTGTCCGACCTGCTGACGAGTGCCCATGACGCCGAGCACTGTGCCAACCCAGATCATTTCGTCTGCAGGTGGTGCGAGCCGCGGTTTGTCGGTATTTTGAATGGCCAGCAACAGCGGCGCATCATCCAGCATTTCGGCCTCGGACACGCGCATGCCGACCAATGGTGAATCCACCGTGACCAGCAGTTCATGCACATCGCCTTCAATGCCATAGACATTGGCGAAATAGTTCTTGGTCCGACCCGGCGATGCCGCTTTGCTGGTCGTGGTCAAAGGCAGCAACAGGCGACCGACCAACAGAAAATAGATCAGGCCTGCCGCCAGCAGCGACAGCCCGATGGGCGTGACCGAAAAAAGATTGAACGGCTGCATCGACTCGGCTCCGGGCGGCAGCGAGCGATTCGACGTCTCGATCAGATCATTCAGCAGAATCAGCGGCGAAGAACCAACCATCGTGATGGTGCCGCCGACAATCGCACAAAAGCCCATGGGCATCAGCAGCCTGGACAGCGGAAGGTCCAGCCGGCTGGATATGCGGCCGACCACCGGCAGAAAAAGTGCCGTAGCACCCGTGTTCTGCATAAAGCTGGAGGTCACACCGACGGTCGAGGAAATCATCGATACAATCCGCTGCTCGGATCGTCCGCCATAGCGCACAATCCAGGCTGCAACGGTATTCATGACGCCGGTTCGATCCAGCCCTGCGCCAATAATCATGACCGCAATGACTGAAATAACTGCATTGGACGCAAAGCCATTGAACAGCTGGTCGGATGGAACCAGACCAAACAGGCCCAGCAGCACGAGCACGGAAATCGCTGCAATATCAATCCGTACGAGCTCGGATATGAACAGGCCGATGGTCAAGCCAAGCAGCATCAGGACCAGCAACATATCCCCGGTCAGGGTCAGTCCACTGTTCACAACTGGTCAATCATGGCCGATTACTGGAACACCGTCATAGCCTCTCACTTTACCCGATTGCAGGCTGTGGCTTTGAATCCAATGACACTGGATTGCTGAATGCGCCCGTTCGAACACCAGTCTGTGACGAGGTCAGCCTTGGAAAACTTACTGCCCGGTCAGCGAGATAACGCCCGACTCTTCCACGCGCACGGTACGGCCAAAACCAGCCGGATCGAGTCGTGCCGTCAATCGATACTCAACCTGATCCCGGGGTTGGTTCATCAAGCGCTGAATCAGGCGAATGCCACCCAGCACGCTGACTGAAGCTTTCAAATTGATCACGCCATCGCCGTAGCCCTCGATGACGGGCAGATCATTCGATACCCCGCTGATCAGATCCTGCCCCTGCAGGCTGATGGAATAAAACACGCCCTCCAGGTTCAGTGGCTCCGGATTTGGATTGAGCACCTGCAGGCCGATCTCGAATTCCGGCAGACCGGCACTCTGGCCAGGCAGTGCGCGAAAAGACTGTACGTTGACAATCGGCTGCTGGTAGTCGGGATTCAGGCTGGCGCAGCCGGTCAACAACAGCAATAGTGTGCAGCACAATACGCCTTGACAAGATTTGATCATGCGTTACTCCTGAGTCAATGATGGATGGCTGGCTCGGGCCTCGGTCAACCGCTGCCGAATTCGATCAAGCATCAGTTGGCCACACGCGCCCGGTGATACTCGATCAGCCAGGCTTTGGTCAGCCGATGGTTGACCCAACTCGGCGATTTCAGTGGCAACGGCGCGATAGGCCTCGCGGAAACTCTGACCTTCGGCGACCCGCTGGTTCGCCCGGTCAGTGGCGAACATCGCCGGACCAATGGCCTCGCGCATGCGCTCGGTATTCCAACGCACGCTGGACAACATCGCAGGCACCAGCGCCAGACCCGCCAGTGCTTTACGGAAAGCACGCAATACCGGCGGCTTGGTGTCCTGCAGGTCGCGCTGATAACCGGACGGCAAGCTCAGAATGGATTCCAACTCGACTCGCGCAGCGACCACCGTTGCATGCAACGCGCGCAACAGCTCGACGCTGTCCGGATTGTGTTTGTTCGGCATGATTGAAGATCCCGTGCAGAACACATCGCCAAGCTGCGCATAGCCGAACTCCTGGCTGGCAAACAGGCTCAGGTCCCAGCACAGCCGACGCAGATCCGAGGTCGCTGCCGACAACGCATCCAGTGCGCGCAGCTCGACCTTGCCGCGACCAGCCTGGGCATTCTGTGGATTGACCACCAGGCGATCGAAACCCAGCGCATCGGCAACGCTATCCCGATCGAGCGGGAAGTTCACGCCAAAACCGGATGCCGTGCCCAACGGGCTGGCGTTCAGCCAGCAGTGGATCGCAAGCGTCAACTCCAGATTGTCGACAAAACCCTCAGCGTGCCCTGCCCACCATAGGCCCAGTGAGCTGGGCATGGCTTGCTGCAAATGGGTATGGCCTGGAATCGGCACCATCGCTTCGGCCTCGGCCCGCTCGAGACACAGGTCCGCAATGGCCGCGCACTGTTCGGCCAGCGTTTCGAGCCGATCTTTCAAATACAGCCGGATGGCAACCGCAACCTGATCATTGCGGCTTCGCCCGGCGTGAATCCTGAGACCAAGTTCTCCAAGCTGGTCGACCAGCCAGTGCTCAATGGCGGAATGACCATCCTCGAATCGCTGATCGAGCACAAACTCACCGCTCAAAAATGCCGCGCGCAGTCGATCGAGGGATTTGACCAGCGCTTCGGCATCCTCGGTCGACAACACGTTGATTCGGGCCAGGCCGCGCGCATGTGCCCGGCTGGCACGAATATCGAAAACAAACAGCTCACGATCCAGCTCGACGTCATCACCGGCCAGGAACTGCATGATGTGTTCTGGCACCGGCTGCTGACCGGATTTCTTCCAGATCGGATCACTCATGATGTCAACTCGTTGGAATGTAGGACCGCATGAAGTTCATCATACCCAAGCGCCAGATTGATGTTCTGCAGGGCCTGAGACGCAGCACCTTTGAGCAGGTTATCCAGTACAACCACAAAGCAGGCGCGATGCGCATCGCGCCCATCGACGCTGAAGCCGCCGATCCGAACAGTAACGCGTGGCTGTAGATCCCTGATTTCGGGAATTTTCTCGGCCGTATGAATCAGCGGCTCATTCCCATAGACATGCTCGAAGCGCTGCAGCAGATCGGCCTGATCCACCGGCTCGGTCAAGCGCACCGCGATGGTCAGTGTCAGGCCGCGGAAAAAACCTGCTACGTGCGGATAAAACCGCACCATTCGACCAAGATGCTGACTGATTTCGCGCTCATGGACGTGACCACCCAAGGCATACGGAATCAGATTGTCGGCCAGGCGCTCCGGATCATTTCGCGGCGAAGGCGTGCGGCCCGCGCCGCTATAGCCCGAGACGCCAAAAATCACCGGTGGCGAGGCCAGCAGTTCCCGAATCGGCATCAAGCCCAGCTGAGCGCCCGTCGCGTAGCAACCCGGGTTGGCGATCGACTTCGCGCTCGACAGCGCGGCTCGATTCCATTCGGTCAGGCCATATACCCAATCCGGCTCGAATCGAAAGTCAGCACCGAGATCCAGGATGACGCAATCCGGGTGAGCCTGACGGATGACCTCGGCCCACGCCCGGCTCTGCTCATTCGGGACCGCCAGCACCCATACATCGGCATCGAGCCCACGCACCTCTTCTTGCTTCAGCTTTACGAAGCACTGTTCATCCGGCCATTCCGGCAGGAGCGACGCAATCGGCTGGCCCGACTGGGTGCTGGAGCTGGCCAGCAGCAGGTCGATGTGCTCATGCTGCGCAATCAACTGCAGCAATTCCTGCCCAACATAGCCGCGTGCACCGATCAACACCATCCGTTTTGGAGGTTGTAAGGTCATGTGCAACGCCCGAACGGTCCACCGATATACACGCGTGAACACCGATAATAAAGATCTGAATGCATCATCTATTCAACCCTTGTCATCATTCGCCCTTGAATCGATCAGTGTCAATCTGTGGGCCGTGTTCAAACCCTGGATTTTCAGTCCAGCCTGAATCGCGCGCTGATGCATCGGACACAAGCTGACTGACCAGCGCATCATCTTCGACGCCAGTCGTAAATACCACCCACGGCTCGTCGCGGTGCGAAGTGCGGGCTTGCTGGAAATACCAGCCAGCGATCGGGTTGCCGATCCGGGCCCGCCAATACATGCTGGGAAAACGCTGACGCAGGGACTGCCACAGTGCAGCCCCAAGACCTTCGCCACGGGCTTCAGGTGTCACCACGATCTTGTCCAGATAGGCGATGTCGCCTCGACCACGAACGATCAGTGCCGCTGCCCGTCCGCTTTCGGCCAGCAGCAGGCCTTCGATCTCGCGGTCGTCCAGCCAGTCTGGGTGCAGGCGGCGACCGAAACTGGCTTCCAGCAAGGGCTCGAGCCGTTGCCATTGCTCGGCACCGGGCTGGTCGAACCAGTCAATGCGCTCGCCTTTACGAATCAGTGTGCCTGCACCGGTATGCGTAAACAGTTCCCGAGTCAACTGCGACGACGATGTAATCGACACTGAAGCCGATGGCGCCAATGGCTCCAGCATGGCGTGAATCTGTTTCAGCTTCAGCTGCATGCCGGAGTGAACCCAGGGTTGATCCATCAGATCGTCATAATCCTGATTCAGGCTGATGGCCGAGATGATCTGTTGGTGCGCGTCCAGCAGCCCGCCGGTCGGCGTCAGAAAGATCACCTTGAACGGCTCAAGCTTCCAGACCAGCTCGCGGGTTGCAACATCCGCGTTGATATTCAGTACCTGGCCGGAGCGTGTTTCGCCGAGACAGGCCACCACCGGCATCTGGCCCGAGGCCACTGCGGCCTGGATCGATTCCAGCTCGACGGCTTCGATTCGGCCTACCAGCCCGAGCTGTTCGCGGTCCTCGAATCCACACTCGAACACACCGTGCTGCAAACCACGAGCGCGTACGCCCATCCGCTCGAGCGCATCAACCAGGCGTGCATTTGCACGATAGATCACCGGGCGCGCCACGGCCATGACCTGTTCGGTCGTGACTCGAAGCCCGTCTTTTTTCTCGGTCACAACGCCGGCGTCGTCCAGCGCCTGATCCAGTTGTGGCCCGGCACCGTGCAATACGATTGGATGCAAACCCAGCCGGTGCAAAAAAGCCAGCGCAGCGGCCAGCTCGTTGAGCTCGTCGGCCAACACGCCACCGCCAACCTTGATGACGGCAAAGCGGGTTTCGCTGACGCGCGAGAACTGCTCCAGATATTGTCGTGCCTCGCGAGATGAGCCGAGTTGACCAAGCAGCTCGGTCACGATAGGACGAATCTCAGTCATCCTGCTGGGGCTCCGCCAGCAGCCGCGCATACACCTCGATGGCCTCGTTCAGCTGATCAATCGCGACCCATTCGTCGACGGTATGCGCCTGCTCGATATGGCCGGGCCCCAGCACGACGGCGTCTTTGCCTGCGGCTGAAAACAACGACGCTTCGGTCCAGAAGTCAACGGCCTCGATCATCGGCACACGGTGCTGATTCATCCACTGGCGCGCCGATTCCGAATCCACACAAGATGAAGGAAACGAGGGCCCTGAGAACGGCACCAGCCACTCGGCATCTGCTGGACTGCTGAGCCCTTTCAGCGTTTCAAGCAATTGCTGGTTATCCTGGCCCGGCAATAAGCGAGCGGACCAGTGCACGTCCAGATGATCAGCGATCACATTGCTCTTGATGCCGCCATCCACGGTGCCGACATTGAAACAGGTTTCGCGCCCGGCTTCCGCCTCGGCGCTGCAATAGGTCAATGCGGCGGCCAACCAGTTTGCGAAGCGATGAATTGCATTGTCGGTCAACGCGCGTGATTCTGATGAATGGCCGGCAGCGCCAAAAAACTGGCCCTTGACTGAAAGAAAGCCCCTGTGCGACAGCACGGCGCGACAGGCAGTCGGCTCACATACGACCACGCGCTCATAGCGTTGTGCGTGGCTGGATTCCAGAAAACGCTGAACGCAGCAACCGCCGGCGCCTTCTTCGTCGGTCGTAAACAACAGTGCCATCGGCGCTTCGGATGCTTGACTGAGCGCGATCAAGACCGCTGCTGCACCCTTGATATCGCAACTGCCCCGGCCATAGGCGCGCTCATTGCGCACGATCAACTCAAGCGGTGAATGCGACCAGCCCGCGCCGGCCGGCACGGTATCCAGGTGACAATTGAATAGCGTCGTGGTTCGACCCCGTTCGGCCAGCAACGTGACATGGCCGTCGCCGTGGTCGACCAGGTCAAACTCGAAGTTCGCGCCGAGCTGGTCCTGGATGTAGCTGAACATCGGGCTGGTCGCTGATAGCGCACGCGGCGGGTTCTGGCTGTCGCAGGCAACCAGCGCAGACAGGTGGGCAATGATGCGTTCAGTAATCACCCTGCCATTCACTGTGGTTTGGACCGCACGCGCTGAGCCAGCGTCGAGCTCTGGCCTAGCAATTTGACAAAGCCTTCGGCCTGTTCCGGCGTCCACGAAGCCGACTGCGCATAGACCGATTCGGCATCGCGAAGCACGTAGTCGGATTTCACCGCAACCGCCATCACGTTGCCACCTTCGGTCCGGATGCGGACCTGGCCGGTCACGAACTGGTTCGCACTTTGAAGATAGGCCTCCAGATCGCGCTTGTGTGGCTCGAAGAAAAAGCCGGTGTAGACCAACTCGGCCCAACGCGCGGCAATCAAGTGCCGGAACTGATTCTGCAGTCGCGTATTGACGGCATCCATCAATGCCCGATGCGCCGTCATCAGACCAGCGATTCCGGGACACTCGAACACGATGCGCCCCTTCAACCCAATCGAAACATCACCGGTGTACAAATGCCGACCCACACCGTACGCGCCCAGCGCTTCATTCATGCGTGCCAGCATGCTCGGCCCGGGCAAGGCCTCGCCATCAAGCGAAACTGCTCGCCCACGCTCGAAACCAATCAGCCAATCCGTTGGGCCTTCGGGCCACTCGGATCGTGGCCGACACCACACCCGAGTATCGTCGGCCGGTGCCTCGAACGCATCGACTTCCTGTCCCGACAGCGTGACACCCAGCAGATTTTCATTGATCGAATAACGGCTGTTTGACTCGGGCACCTCAATGCCGGCTTGCTGCATCAGCTCCAACTCGTGTGCCCGCACGTTGGTGGTCTGACGCTGCAGATCACGAATGGGTGCATGGATCGTGTAATCGCCAAGACTTCGTACCGACTGGTCAAACCGCAGCTGATCATTGCCCATGCCGGTGCAGCCATGCGCAAAATGTGTAGTGCCGATTTGATCGGCCAACTGCAAACAGCGCTCGACAATGACATAGCGATCCGAGCAGAGCATTGGATACTGGTCGAGCATGCGCGCACCGGACCACAGTAACGGCACCACGAATTGATCCCAAAGCGCGTCGCCAGCCTCCAACTGATGGTGCTCGACCGCACCCAACGTCCGCGCGCGCTGTGCAATCCACTCTCTCTGTTTCTGATCGACGCCGCCGGTATCGACAAACGCGGTATGCACGTCATACCCCTGCTGTTTCAGCGCGAGCACGCAGTAACTGGTATCCAGCCCGCCCGAAAACGCGAGCACGATGCCTGGCTTGCTCATGTCATTGTCCTCCCAGTAATTCAAGCAGCAGTGCTTTCTGCGTGTGCAGCCGGTTCTCGGCCTCGTCCAGCGCCACGCAGTCGTTCGAGTCCATTACTCCATCAGTCGCCTTGACATTGCGCCGCAGCGGCAGGCAATGACTGAAGCGCGCATTGCGCGTCAGCGCCATCTTGGCTTCATCAACCATGAAATGCTTGAACGGTGCGCGTAGCCTGGCCTCTTGCGCGGGCTGGCCGTAGAGAGGCAAAGCACCCCAGCTCTTGGCGTAGACCCAGTCCGCGTCGCGATAGGCCTGCTCAATATCCTGGCTGACCTGGATACGACCGCCCGACCTGGCAGCCTGAGATTCTGCCTGCTGCATGAACTGCGGGTCCAGGCGGTAGGCTTCATCCGGAATCAGCAGGGTGATATCCATGCCAAACTGGCTGGCCATCAACAGCGCAGAATTTGCCACCGCCGTATTCAGCGGCCGCGGATGCCAGGTCCAGGTCACCAGCAACTTGCGTTGGTCCGGCTCTCCCAGATGGTCCTGGATAGTGCGCATCATGGCCAGTTCCTGACAGGGGTGAACAATGGTTTCCATATTGATCACCGGGACGCTGGCGTGCTGCGCCAGCGACCGGATGACCCGGTCTTCGCGATCTACGGACCAATCCTTGAACTGCGGGAACGCCCGCAAGGCAATGGCATCGCAGTAGCGTGACAACACGCCTGCAACCTCGACGATGTGCTCTTCGGCATCGCCGTCCATGACCACTCCGGGCTCGAACTCGATCCCCCAAGCGCCCTTGCCGGGCTCAAGCACAACGGCGTGGGCCCCCAGCTGAAAGGATGCGATTTCAAACGAGGTCCGGGTCCTCAGCGATGGATTCAAAAACATCAAGGCAATGGTTTTGCCGGCCAACACGTCGGAAACCGGGTGTTGCTTCAAGGCTGCGGACTGGTCCAGCAAATGCTGTAATTCAGTGCGCGAGTAGTCCGTGGTCGACAGGAAGTGTTTCATTTCATCATCCAAAAAAAACCAGCCCAATGGCTGGATAGTCTGCATTCAGATCTTGCATGACATCAACCATCGAGCAGAAAGGGCAGGCCGGATCGTCGTAACATCCGTTCGGGAAAAAGGCGTTCGGGCCAAGTGATGGAGTACTCATGAAGCATGACCTGACTTTGCCACAGTTTACGATTCGCGACAAGCAGCAATGAATCTGCAGCTGGCTTGAAGCCCATCGCGAGCTCAGCCAGGCTGAACCAGTCGTGGACCGGACGATTCGAGATCAGCCCACGGCGGCGGTTGGGTCAATAACTTGGCAATGGTCGCAGCATCGGCTGGTGGCATGAACAGGAATCCCTGCCCATACGTGCAACCGTAAGCACGCAAGCGCTTCAACTGTTCAGGATGTTCAATACCTTCGGCGACGGTGCCGAGCCCAAGATCCGACGAAAGATTGATAATGGCCCGCGTGATGGCCTGGTCCTCGGGATCGGTTTCGATCGTGCGTAAAAACCCGCGATCGATCTTCACCGTGGAGATCGGGAAGTTCTTGATATAAGCCAGTGAAGAATAGCCGACGCCGAAGTCATCAATCACGATCGGAATACCAATCTGATCCAGTTGCTCGAGAATGGAGCGGTTGCGCGCCATGTTCTCGATCAGGATCCGCTCGGTTATTTCAAGGTGAATACAGCCGGGGTCCAATCGATGCTGATGCAACAGCATGCTCAGCTCGCGCACGAAGTCCGGCTCGTTGAACTGGACGCCCGAAATATTGATTGCAACCCAAGGCGGCTGGGACGTCAGCTGATGCCAGTGCTTCAGGTCGTGCAGGCTTTGCTCGAGCGCGAACTGATTGAGCTGATGCATCATGCCGGTCTCTTCAGCTGCCCGCACAAAATCGGCTGGCGGTACCTTGTAGCCATCCTTATGCGGCCACCGCAGCAGCGCCTCGAGTCCACACAGGCTCAAATCCTTCAGGTTGACGACCGGCTGATAGGCCATTTCGAATTCGCCGTTATTCATCGCCTCGCGTAGATCACGGCTCAAGTTCAATCGATATTCGACCTGGGCAAACATTTCCGGACTGAAAAAGGCATATTGATTGCGCCCCGATTGCTTGGCTTTGTACAGCGCCATATCGGCATTCTGAATCAACTCCGATGCATCAGTCGATGAGGTTTCCAGGAGCGCAATGCCGACGCTTGCGGTGATAAATAGCTGGCGATCATCAACTTCGAAGGCCTGCTCCAACGACGCCAGCAAGGTCTTGGCCAGGCGATGAATCTGATCAGCGTGACTGCGCGATGCCACGACCAGAAACTCATCCCCGCCCAGACGCGACAGCTCGTCATGCTTGTGCAAATCCTGGTAAAGCCGATCCGGCACGCGCATCAGAAGCTCATCGCCAAACTGGTGGCCCAGGGTTTCGTTGATATCCTTGAACCGGTCCAGATCGATCAGCATGACCGCAGTAACCGGCTCCAACTGTTCATATCCCAGCCGGTCCTGCAAGTGCTGCAAGACGCCCTTGCGATTCAGCAAACCGGTCAGGGAATCGTGCGTTAGCAATGCCTCCAGTTCCTGTTCGGCCAATTCGCGTTCCATGATTTCGCTCTGCAGCGATGCATTCGAAAGGCTCAGCTCGCGCGCTTGTTGGCTGCTGGACATACCCAACCACGCCGCAAGCACAACCAGAAACGACAGCAGACTACCCAGAACCAATACGATAATCGGCAGTTCACTGTGCATCTGTTGCCGAATGGATTCCAACAGGCTGACGTCAAATTCGATCTGGCCCTGTCCGTTCGTGAACGGCATGACCAACGATCCGCTCAGGGGACTGACATCACTGAGCGCGTCCCGGTCAGGTGAAATGACGAATTCATCATCAGCGATTCGTACCGAGATCAACACTTCTTCAAGGTAAAAATCGGACAGCATATTGGTGATGGATACCGATGGCTGATTGATCACCGCCAGCCAGTGGGTAATCTGTTGTTCGTCGACCACCGGTGTGACCACGGTCATGGCCGCTTCCTGTCCGAGGTAAATCCCGGGTGTGGGCTCGAGGATGCGTGCACGAGCATCGAGCGGCATGTCGGCCAGCATGCGCCTGGCTTCAGGACGGATCGGAAATGGATCCCCCTCGACGATATTCAGTGCGTCGCGCGACTCGACCCAAAGCGTGTTGAGATCGCTATCGAGCACCGCAACCAGCAAATAAGAGGGGTACTCCTGAAACAAGCGCTGCACATCCTGTGCCCAGAGCGGCCGGTTACTGACATTACCCAAGGCCAACCGTGCAGCCATGCGCGACTGCACGAACTGATGTCGGACCGCGCCTCGTTCGATATCGCTCTGGATATGGGTAACAATGTTGTACAGGTGACGATCAATGTAATCTTGCTCGCCCTGATCCAACACGCGATAGAGGTAGATCGTGGCGGTCAGCAATAACGCCAGAAACAGCAGTGCAAGCAGCGCAGAGCGAAATCCAGGCCGTAGCCTTTGCGCCGATGACACGTGTGGGTTAGTAGCGGTTGTCACAATCCATACCCCTTCGCTGGAAAAAGCGTGGCCCCGTTGAACAATGCTTTTTCCGTGGGCCCTCCCGCTTGTTGATCGGTCAGTATAGCGATTGCAGCATCAATCTGCCATGCAGTGCTTTCAGCCGATTCATGTCGTCGATCTCGCTACACTGTACTGATGGCGCTTCGCATCTCACATCAACTACCGGCACTGACGCTTGGCCTGTTTGTCGGCCTGATCCTTCAGGAGATACTGCTGGGGATCGCAGATATCCTGACGCCACAAATCAGCCTGAACGCCGCGATTATCGGTCTGGAGCCAATGCCGGGGCTTACAGCCATTATCCTGGCGTGCTGGTTTATCGGTGGCCTGTCTGCCGGACTGATGGCCAGTCTGATCGGGCACAGTCTGACCACGGGCTGCGTCGCCGGCGTGCTGCTGATGTTGCCCGCGCTGATGCTGGCCCAGGTCAGTTTTGCAGAACAGACGACGACCGCGGCGTTATTTACCATCAACCCGCTAATCGCTGCTGCCACTGGCGCCTGGCTCGCCGGACGAGTGAACCAGAATTTGACCCAGCAACGGGGCAGCCCAACTTCGGATGCATAACCCGTTTCACTGCAGCGCTCCACTACAATGGCCGCCATGCAATGGATCGACATCGGCTGCAATCTGAGCCACGACAGCTTTGACGACGACTGGAGCGAGGTGGTTGACCGCGCCCAGGACCACGGGGTTGTGCAACTGGTGTTGACCGGTGCCTCGGTTGAAGGCAGTCTGCGCGCACTTGAATTGGCCCGGCAGCGCCCTGGTGAATTGACGGCCACCGCAGGGATTCATCCGCATCAGGCCGAAGATTTCAATGCCGAAGCCGCTCAGCAACTGCAAGCGCTGCATCGCAACCCTCAGGTCGTGGCTGTCGGCGAATGCGGACTGGACTATTTTCGCGATTTCAGCCCCAGGCCGGCGCAGCATCGAGCCTTCGAAGGACAGCTTGAACTGGCCATTGAAGCCAGCAAGCCCTTGTTTCTTCATCAACGGGAATCACATGATGATTTCATGGCCATCCTGAAGCCGGTTCGAGACCGGTTGGGGCCGGTGGTCGTGCACTGCTTTACCGATTCAAAACGGGCGCTGTTTGACTATCTGGACCTGGATTGCCACATCGGCATCACCGGCTGGGTTTGCGATGAACGCCGCGGCCTTGGGCTGAAAGAATTGGTCCCGCATATCCCAGCCAATCGCCTGATGCTGGAAACCGATGCACCCTATCTGAAACCACGCAACATCCGCCCCAAAGTCAAGACGCATCGGAATGAACCGCAGTGGTTGCCGTGGATCGGCGGAGCTGTGGCAGCCCTACGAAATTGTTCGCCTGCTGAACTGGCCGAACAGACCACCTGCAATGCACGTCAGTTTTTCGGTTTGAACCCTGACGCCTGATCAGACTGGCTGTGGCTGCAGTCGCTCGGCCAGGATTCGAAGTCGTTTGTGCTGAAGCTTCAGTCGATAATCAAGCTCCTTGATCGCACAACGCAGTTCCGTTTTGACCCAGCGATCTCGTAACGCGTCCTTGCCGGCCTCGAGCTTGCGCATCTGAAGGGCCTGCCAGGCCGATACCGTCTCACGAAACTGGTGATATTCACTTTCAAGCTGTGTACGCCAGCGCGCCTGCGCGCCTGCGTGGGTAGCAAGCTGATGATTGAGCCGCTGAAATTCCATGGCCAGACGCGCTCGCTGAATGCGAAAATACGGCACTTTCTTGCGATCGTAGACCAGCCCCGTCCAGGCCATGGCATTGATCAGCCACTTGGACGGGTCATACTGCCACCAGCGCACACCGTTTCGATAATCCGCCTGAAACGCATGATGATAATTGTGATATCCCTCGCCCCAGGTCAGCAGCGCGATCCAGGCATTGTCAACCGCCGTGTTGTCTTCGCTGTATGGCCGGCGTCCCCAGGTATGCGCCAAAGAGTTGATGAAAAAAGTGAGATGATGGCTCAGTACCAAACGCAACACACCGGCCAGTAGCAGCATGCCGATCAGGTCGTTGAAAATCAGACCCAGCACAATCGGAATCCCCAGGTTCATGGTCCAGACCAGCGGCCAGTAAATCCGATGCTGCCACATCACCACCCAGTCTTTTTCCAGATCCTGGACCTCGGAAAAATCCACTTCACTGGTCGGCCAGGCACGCAACATCCAGCCGATATGCGCATGCCAGAATCCAGTCTTGATTGAGTGCGGGTCGCGATCAACTTCATCCACGTGGCGATGATGTACCCGGTGGCGCGCAGCCCATATATAGATGCTGTTTTGAATCGCCATCCCGCCAAATAGCGCGAGAAAAACCCGCGCAGGCCAGCGCGCCTTGAACGTCCGGTGCGACCACAATCGATGATAGCCGGTCGTAATACTGATGCCGCCCAGCATCAGCAGCACAATCATGCTGATCCAAGCGGCCAGGCTGTAGCCGTTCATCCAGCCCCATAGCGGGACCAGAGTCAGGGCCGCCAGGTTGGTCAGGCCAAAAAAGATTGCAGAAGACCGAACCAATGCGGGTTTGTCAATGGCTGTCATAGCGATGAGTCCTCGAAATGCACGGCGCCGAAACAGCCGATTTAGATTCAACCGCGACCGAAGAACTGGATCGACAGCGGATAGGGCCAGACAATGCCATCATTGGCCTTGATCGCCCCGATGATTGGGAAGACCAGGCCCAGCAGGGCAAGAATCCAGAACAGGAAAATACCGATCACAATCAGCGACAGCAACAGACAGATGAAAGCGTAGATGATGGCGCTGATAATCCAGTTGATGACGACATGCCAGTGCGGCTCGAGCCCGGGCAGTTCGTCTTTTTTCAATATGTAGATGACGACCGGCACAATCAAGCCGCCCAGCGGAATCACCAAACCGGCCAGCAGCGACAAATGCAGAATCAGCGACCATGTTTTCAGCTCTTTGGAATCTTCCATGTCAAATGCCTGCCTGGATGAAATCTGATGAGGAAAAAAAGACGCTCAGCGCGTCGTTGCCACGCTGATGTTGTCGATGCCGACCACATTGGCCGAATCGAGCACAACCACCAGCGAATTGGTATCCGCGTCCGGGTGCGAGGCAATGATCAGCGGCGCTTTGGGCGCCCGCGCATATTCACGCTCCAGATTGGCTCGAACCGCCCGCTCATCGACCGAGCGATCGTTGATCGTAATCTGGCTGGTCGAGTCGATGCGAACCACAATCTGGCCAGTATCTTCCTGCTGAACCTGCTGTTCACTCTGCTGCGGACGCGAAATATCCAGCCCCTTTTCACGCACGAACGACGTCGTCACGATGAAAAAGATCAGCATGATGAACACGATGTCCAACATCGGAGTAATGTTGATTTCGGCTTCATCCTCGGGGCGGTTACGTCTACGCATGATAGAAAATACTCAATGGATTCAACAATCAGACACGCAGAATACCCCAGCCACCGACCGCTTGCAAAGCCGATCGGTTATTTTTTGTCCGTGCGCTTGCGCTGATGCCAGTCCGAAATACTGGTCTGGCTGGCGCGCGTCAGGGTCAGCGCATCGTCCGGGGCTTCCTTCGTGACCACGCTGCCGGCACCGATTGTGGCGCGGTGACCGATACGAACCGGAGCAACCAGGGATGAATTGGAGCCAATAAACGCCTGTTCACCGATCTCCGTGCGGTGTTTGGCGACGCCATCGTAATTGCAGGTGATCGTGCCAGCGCCAATATTGGCTGCAGCACCGATCGACGCGTCGCCGATGTAGCTCAAGTGACTGGCCTTGGCGCCGGCTTCGAACACCGCATTCTTGACCTCGACGAAATTTCCGACCTTGCAGTCCGGGCCGATTTCGGTACCCGGCCGCAGCCGGGCAAAGGGACCGATCTGACAGGCGCCATGCGTGCGCGTACTTTCCAGCACGCAGTAAGGTTCAATCCTGGTGCCGGCAGCCAGCACACAGTCGCGCAGAATCGAACCCGCGCCGATGCTGACGTCGTCATGCAACACGACTTCGCCTTCGAATATAACGTCCCGATCAATCCAGACATCCCGCCCTACCTGAACCCTGCCTCGAATCTGGAGGGACTGCGGCATCGCCAAGCGCGCACCCTGTTCCATCAAGGCAATGACGCAGCGGTGTTGCCAGTGAGCCTCGATCGTGGCGAGTTGTAGCGGATCATTGGCACCCAGCAGTTCGTTTGAATCCTGACAGACCTCAGCGGTTACGGCCAGCCCCCCTTCTACCGTCAGACCGATGCAGTCCGTCAGATAATATTCCTGCTGTTGATTGTCGTTGCTTAATTGGCCCAAGCAGTCATTGAGCTGCCCGGCTTCAACCATCAGAACGCCGCTGTTGACCTCGTCAACGGCCAACTCCTCTGCGCTGGCATCGACTTGTTCCCGGATGCCGGTCACCTGGCCCTGCGCATCGCGAAGAATACGACCATAGCCGGTCGGGTCCTGCGCAAAGAAACTGAGCACGGACAACACGGCCTGGCTGGACGCAAAATGGGCCTGCAATGATTGCAGGCTGGACGCTCGAATCAGCGGCATATCACCGGGCATGACCAGCACCGTGGCATCGTCTGGCACGTTGGGCATGGCCTGCTGCACGGCGTGACCCGTGCCGAGACGTTCGGTCTGTTGAACACAATTCAGGGTTAGCTCGGGATGGTGCTGACCAAACCGCTCGACCTCCCGCTGAACTGATTCCGCATCGTGCCCAACCACGACATGAATGGCGTCGGGCTTCAGTTCGACGACCGAGGCAAGTCCGTGCCACAGCATGGATCGGCCACCGACGGGCTGCAGCACCTTGGCGCGCTTGGACTGCATGCGTTTGCCTTCACCGGCAGCCAGCACGACGACATGGATCAATTTACCGCTCACGGACCATCCCCTCGATAACATCGCGAAAGATTCAGGAATGCCCAGCATAGCGTGGGCGATGGCCTGTTGCAGACGCTCAGGTCTGTCAGGAACAGAAAAGTGAAGGCCCCGGGAGAGGGAGAACCCGGGGCCTTCGGGGTTGGATCCGGTTTGGGGACGTTACCGAATCCTTCCGGTCGTCTAGGGAGGGAGACGACCGAAACCTGTTAAGCGATGATCGGACCACTAGCGCTGCCGATTAGTTGAATAGACCGTCCAAATTCAAAAAAAGTTTCAAAAATTCATGCATTGAATCCAAGCTATTGAGTTGGAACGAAATTCATATGGAGTCCTCATTGCAATCTAGCACTTCGATTCCATTATTGTTTCGACGAGCCAACCCTTCAAGCCCGGTGTTATCGAAACAATTCATTGGATTATTGACCAGCTCAACGCATAATGCATGGACCAAAAGTCATCCATTCCATCAAGGGCATCATGAGCGACGATCACACCCAACAGGACGACGTGTCCAACCCCAGGCTGAACGCGATCGAAGCCCGCGTCATCGGCTGCCTGATTGAAAAACAAGCCACTACACCTGAAAACTACCCGCTAACGCTCAACGCCCTGGTCACGGCCTGCAATCAGAAAACCAGCCGCAACCCAGTGCTGCAGCTCGAGTCAGGCAAGGTTGGCCAGGCACTTCGCCAGCTGGAGCAACGTCGGTGGGTCGAGCGTCAGCATGGCGCTCGAGCCGAGCGCTGGGGCCATCGGATGGATCAAACCCTTAGACTGACCGCAGCGCAGCGGGTACTCATGGGCCTGCTGCTGTTGCGCGGACCTCAAACGCTGAACGAATTACTCGTCCGTACTGAACGCATGCATTCGTTTGATGATGTCGACGACCTGCGTTTTCAGCTCGAACGACTGGCGCAGCATTCGCTGACCGAAGAATTGTCGCGCCTGCCGGGTCAGCGCGAGGCTCGCTTTGCTCAGCGCCTGGCTGAAACTGGCGCTGAAACCAACCAGGCACCCGATCCGAAGCCAGGCTCCAGCGATAGCCCTGCTGCGCCGGCGATGGATGACCTGATCCAGCGACTGGAAGCCGTCGAACAGCGCCTGGCCGAACTGGAAAATCGGCTCAAGCAGTAACCGCGATGCCTGGCTGGAACAACGGCCAAAACGACGGGTCGACGAGCAGAAAGCCCGCAACTGGCATCGAACAATCGGCCTCAGCGCTGTCGGCGGCCAATCTGATCGATCGAAATACTGGCGACTTCGCCACCTGAATCATCGCGCATCGGTGTGCCGTCTTCCGGCGCCCAGGCCGAGGCATAAATCACTTCCCAGCGTGCATGGGCGTGCGTTGGTCCCTGCTGCTGTCGCTTGAACTGTCTGAGAACATCACGGCTGACCTCGAAGTCGATCGTCGGATCGAGTACGCGCAGCTCCTTCAGCAGATCGCTGGTGTTGCGGTAGTTCAGGTCCAGCCAGTCAGTATCCAGTACGGGCTCGGTGAAACCGGTGCGCATCAGCAGGTTGCCGACGGTCTGCACATCGGTCAATACCTGCGGATAACGCGCCTGGTCATGTTCGGATAATCCTGCACGCAACGCCGTCAGGCTATCGGGCCCGAGCGTGGAAAACAGCGCGAAACCACCGGGCTTCAGAACACGGCGAAAGCCATTCAAAACCGCCTGCAAATCGGTACAGAACGGCAGCATCAGGCTGGAAAACAGCAGATCGACTGATGCCTCAGCCAGCGATAGTCGATTGGCATCGGCACACAGCAAATCAAAGGACTTACGCCAGCGCCCACGCTGGGCTCGTGATTGATCCAGACGCGACATCGAATGATCAACCGCAACCACCTGGGCCTCTGGGTAGCGCTGTTTCAACCCGGCCGCTTGACGACCCTCGCCGCAACCCAGATCAAGGATGGTGGCCGGCTGCAACTTCAAGCCGTCCAGACGCTCCATCAGGCGCGAAGCGACTTCAGTCTGCAGAACCGATTGCGGCGTTTCTGGCTTGGATGACGTTCGAAATGGAAACATGATGGTCTGGATACGATCGCACAGGTGGCTCGACAATAGGCTGATAAACACCATACTTGCCAGCTTGAAGCCCGCATGTGATGATCATAGCTGGCCGTTGGGGAACTGGCGTATCGTGAACCGTGTATTTTCATTCTGGCCCGTCGGCTGTCGCTTGTGTGGCTGCGCCAGTGAGCAGTCCATCGAAATATGCTCGGTATGCAGGCAGGCACTGCCGACCATTGAGTCGGCTTGCCAGCGTTGCGCGATGGAGCTGCCAAGTGCTGTGCTGGCTTGTGGTCGTTGCTTGAAAACCGATCCGGCCTATGACCGCAGCCTGGCGGCGTGGACGTATCAAAATCCAGTCACCGGCCTGATCCAGCGTTTCAAGTTTTCAGGCGATCTGGCAGCGGGTCGTCTGCTGGCCGAGCTGTACGCCGAGCATCTCGAAAGTCAACTGACCGGTCCCCGACCCGAGCTGATGATTCCGGTACCGCTGCACTGGCGTCGCCAGTGGCGCCGAGGCTTCAATCAGGCCGAGCTGATCGCGCGAGACTTGTCCGGAACGCTGAAAATTCCCTGGCAGTCTGCACTGCAACGAACCCGGCACACACCGACACAGTCCGAGCTGCCTGCCCGCAGTCGAACCGGCAACGTGGCCAGGGCCTTTCGCTGTCGCGTCAATCAGGTGCCCAAACATGTTGCGTTGATCGACGACGTCATGACCACAGGGGCCACGCTGAACGAATGCGCCCGGGTGGTGAAGCGTCATGGTTCGCAACGCGTCGATATCTGGGTGCTGGCTCGTGCTTAAGAGCCAGCTTGGGATTGGATCGTTGAACAACAAGCCCTTGACTCGCCTATCCTTTTTACAGTCAAACCAAGCAAGTCCACGCCGAGCAGGCGTTTCCAGCGCGGCCTCAATCGGCCCGAGCGCATCCGCTGCGCGCCCTTTCCCTAGTGGCTATAGCCACTCAAGCCAATTACCTCATTGACCAGCTTGAGCTTTTCAACCACTTTAGGTGTGAGCACGAACGGGTACGGATCGGGTTGATCAAGGCTGCGGTTGAGCAGGTTGATATGCATTGCGAGTTGAACCCAGTGCTCAATGCGCACGTCCATATCGTCACTGATCGCCTCAACGGGTGCCATGCCAATGGCTACGGCGGTTTCCAGCGTATCGACGATCTGCAGTAGGTGCGCCCAGCACTCGGCCCAGTCCTCCCATGGATGCGAGCTGGCGTAGGCGCTGACCCACTGCTGCTGCCAGTCGGGTGGCGGGCCTTTGTCGTAATAGTTCTGAAGAGCGGACGAATAATCCTGTCGTTCGTCACCGAACAGCGTACGCACGCGATCGAGCAAGGGACCGTCGCGAACCAGCAAATCCCAGTAGTAATGACCACTTTCATGCCTGAAGTGGCCAAGCAGGGTCCGCTGCTGCTCGTTCATCTGAATGCGCATGCGCTCACGTTCGACATCATCAGCCTCGGCAATATTGATCGTGATCAGACCATTGGCATGGCCGGTCATGATCTGATTGCCCTGATCCAGGTGGTTAAACTCCAGGTCGCTCGGTTCGTCTTCAAGAAACGCAAACGCCAGGCCTCGCTCGTAATCGACCTGACGACTGAATACCGGCAAATGATGCCTGCGCAGGTCATACACCAGCCGCCGTTTACGGCGTTCAATACGCAGCCAAAGCTCGCGATTGCCCGGCTTGTTCAGATTGGGAATCACTTGATTCAATCGACAGGCGATGCAAAATGGTTCGGGATCCTCGACCGGCACCATCCAGTTGCAAGCATCATCTTGTGAGTAATGCCGGCACTGGTGATAGTGCGTGCCCTGTGCCGAGGGCGTAAGCGCCAGCCAGCGGCCATTGCTGGCTGGCTCCAGCGCCGATAGTTCCAATACATCGGGCAGAAACCCCAGCTTGCGGCCACACTCCATACAGCTTGTATTTTCGAAGAAGACAGTATTGCCGCACGTACACTGAAATTTTTTCATGAGCTCGATTTACACCCTCTGAATCAGAAGCCGCAACATACTGATCATGGATTAATCCAATCTGGACGAATGAATCCTGGATTGGTGCCAATTCGCTGGTAGGACAAACAACAATATGGAGCGACTGCGGCGACGTTACAAGTATTGATCTGCCTGCATGCTTGGCCGACGCAGGTTTTCGATTAAAAATCCGATGTCAGGTTAACACGCAGCCTGCATTGTATTGATTCAGCCAGGTTCAATGACAAGAACCAGGCTGATGCAACAACAGGCTCGATATCAAACCGGGGTATTCATCATTCACTTCGCAAGTCATTCACTTCGAAGGAAACCAGGTCTGGCCGATCAACCGGCCCACCTCGGCCAACTCGATCTGCAGATCATCCATGAATTCACTCAGCGGTTGATCTTTCAGCCTGGTGCTGGGCGCTTGGTTGACCTGACGCATTAACTGCACCACATGACGCAGCGCCTGGTCGTCTTCACCCGGCAATGCATTCAATCTTGATTCCAGCGCCAGCAGACAGAATTGCACGGATCGGGGAAACTGAGCATCCTTGAGCAGGAAAGCCAGCACGGAGGGTCCACTGACCCGAACGCGAACATGACGGCGATACATTTGATAGGCCGACAGCGATTTCAGCACGCTCATCCATTGGATCGATTCAAACGGCGGCAGCTCTTCGAGTTCTTCCGGCAGTAGATCATCGGCACGTACATCGATAATCCGGGTCGTCATATCGGCCCGTTCCAGGTACCGGCCGATCAGGATGAAATCATAGGCATGGTCCTGGCTCATCGTCCCCATCAGCATGCCGGCAATGCGCTGGCAATCGTGAATCATCTGGTCGAGCCATTCATGCTGCTTGCGCTTGGATTGGTTGCCCTTGAACTGCTCACTGGCATCCAGATACAGCGCGTTCATCTGCTCCCAGACCTCTCTTGGCAACAGATCTCGCGCCGATCGCATGTTTTCACGCGCAAACTCCAGCGAGCTCTTGATCGATGCACCGTTGCGCTCATCGGACATCAGAAATTTGACGACCTGTCGCTCGCTTCGGCTCTCACCGTAGAGCTCGGAAAACAGCTCAGAGTGGCCGGTAATGCGCACCAGCGGATCCCATCCGGGCGCCAGCTTTCCGGGCAGATCCAGATTCAGATTGGCATTGACGTTGATCAGACGCGCCAGGCCCTCGGCCCGCTCCAGGTAGCGGCCGTGCCAGTAGATATTCTCTGCAAGCCTCGATAACATGGTCTAGCGCTCCGTATCCACGATCCAGGTGTCCTTGCTGCCCCCGCCCTGGGACGAATTGACCACCAGCGAGCCGGCCTTCATGGCCACGCGGGTCAGGCCGCCGGTCGTCACGTGCGTTTGCAGGCCCGACAGAATGAACGGCCTCAGATCCACGTGCCGTGGGGCCGCACGCCCGGACACGTAAGTCGGCGCGGTTGAAATGGCCAGCGTCGGCTGGGCAATGTAGTTTCGTGGATCATCCTTGATCAAACGCGCAAATTTGCGCTGCTCTTTCTGGGTCGAATGCGGACCAATCAACATGCCGTAGCCACCCGACTCGTTCGCTGGCTTGACGACCAGTTCATCTAGATGCGCCAGCACGTAGGCCCGTTCATCCGGATTGCCACATTTCCAGGTTGGAACATTCGCAATACCAGGCTCTTCATCCAGATAATATTTAATGATTTCAGGTACGTAGGCATACACCACCTTGTCGTCGGCGACGCCGGCACCAGGCGCATTGGCCAGGGCGACATTGCCGGCACGCCAGGCCCGCATCAGTCCGGGCACACCCAGCAAGGAGTCCTTGCGAAACACTTCCGGGTCCAGAAACGCGTCGTCGATACGACGATAGATCACGTCCACGCGCTCGAGTCCGTCGATGGTCTGCATAAAGACCTGATCCTGATCGTCGACGATCAGGTCGCGACCTTCAACCAGCTCGACGCCCATCATCTGGGCCAGATAGGCATGCTCGAAATAGGCAGAGTTGAACGCACCGGGCGTCAGTACGACAACATTCGGGTTTTCCAACGGCCGGGGTGATAACGAGGCCAGCGTGTCGAACAGCTGAGCCGGATATTCATCCACCGGCTGGATGCCGCTGTCGTCAAACAGCTCAGGAAACACCCGCTTCATCACTTGACGGTTTTCCAGCATGTAGGAGACGCCGGACGGAATGCGGAGGTTGTCTTCGAGCACCAGCAGCTCACCCCGGTCATCCCGCACCAGGTCGGAGCCGCAGATGTGGGCCCAGATACCCAGCGGAGGCGAAAACCCTTTGCACTGTTTGCGGAAATTTTCGGAATCCTTCAACAGCTCAGCCGGAAATACGCCGTCCTTGATAATGCGCTGGTCGTTGTACAAATCATCAATGAACAGATTCAGTGCGCGAACTCGCTGCTCAAGACCGGCCGAAACCTGGTCCCATTCCTTTTTCGGGATGACGCGCGGAATCAGGTCAAATGGCATGGCGCGATCGATGCCGGTGTCTTCGAAATAGACACGAAATGTAATTCCAGCGACCAGGGCCGCAATTTCGCAGGCGGCCTTGCGTTCGTTCAACTCGTCCTGATCCAGGTTTTTCAGGTATTTCCACAATGCCCGGGCAGCCGCGCGCGGCCGACCGGCATCGGTTACCAGTTCGTCGTAGAAACCGGTACTTGAATAATTACTTAAATCCATAGCCCTACTACGCTACACGTTTGAGCGAAAATTTCAAGTTGATGGACCGATGGACCGGAACGTGCGGGCCTGCTTCATCAGGTCCGGCATCAAGTGGTCAAACGCATGCTGGATCTGATCCGGATACTGATCAAAAAAATCCAGACCCTGTTTGAGCGGCGACGCCTGTCCATGTCGCAGGGCAATCAGATCGAAGATGGTTTGAATCATTTGCCGATCATGCATTCGGGTCCACAGCGACGCTTGTTCGGCCCAGCGGGTGAAACGCCGCAGCCGGTCTGGTAGTTCGTGCCGATGGTCGGCCAATAGTCGTTCAGTATCAGCGGCAAATTCCGATAGGGGTTGATCGCTGTAGTCGGTCCACTGTTGGCTCAGCAGGTGATCGAACAGCACGTCAAGCATGATGCCCGCATAGCGCCGCCAGGGGACATTCAACTTGGATGTGAAGGCTGTGACCACTGCATGTCGATCTGACCAGCCGTCGATACGTCGGTGCAGCAGCACGCCCCGCCGCAGCTCGGGTCGAAGGGTGTCGAGCACCTGCAGGCCCTTCAGATGGTCTCCGAGGAGTGCTCCCAGGCGGTGGTCGGGATGTGGTCCGGCCAGGATCAGATGAGCCAGGTAATTCATCGGCTTGTCTGCGCCAGATGGCAGAGGGCACAGATCCAATCCATTGAATCCACTACAGCTGAATACAGTACTGCCAGTGTGACCATCAAAACCGCCTTCGCGCTGCTGCGAACGAACGGCAGATCCTGAGTTATCATTGCTCTAAGCACTTCACTCCAGACAACGCGATGACCGCGGACAAGCCAGAAACCGAGTCCAAGCATACGCCAGCAGCAGCTGATCCATCGCCGCAACAGCGCCCGATTGTGGATCCCGAGACGTTTCCGGACGAGCAACAGGCGTTTTTCTTGAGCGGCCCAGCCGGTCGGCTCGAGTGCATCTCGGACCAGCCCGAACCGGATATTGCGCGCGCCGCGACTGCCATCCTGTGTCATCCGCATCCCCAGCACGGTGGCACCATGCGCAACAAGGTCGTGACCATCATGGAGCGCAGCTTGCGCGAAATTGGGCTGGCCACTGTGCGCTTCAACTTTCGCGCGACCGGCGAAAGCGAAGGCGAATTCGCCGATGGCACCGGCGAGCTGGAGGATTTGTACTGCGTCATTGAATGGGTTCAGCGAACGCGGCCCGACACCGACCTATGGCTGGCCGGCTTTTCATTTGGTGCCTGGGTATCGCTGAAAGCCGCACAGCATGCGCCTGTCCGCATGCTGATCAGCATTGCGCCGCCGGTCGAGCGCTACGGATTTGCCGATCTGCAGCCACCGATGGCGCCGTGGCTGGTGGTCCAGGGTGACGAAGATGAGGTGGTTTCCGCCGATGCAGTCATCAGCTGGGCTCAAAGCCTCGAGCCTGCGCCCGAGCTGGTCGTTATGGAAGGCAGCGGACATTTCTTTCACCGACGCTTGATGGACCTGCGCGGCCTGCTCAAGAACGCAGTGCAAAAACACCTGCCCTGACTCCGATCGCTATGGTCCAACTGGCCGGACATTCAACATCGATTGTCGAGCCGAAGCCCGGCCCGGGCGGGCCGGCCGAGCGCTATCAAGCACTTTGCCAATCCGGCAAGTTGACCAAAGACCCAAGCCAGCTACAGATCATCCAGCTACTCGATCAGCGCTATGAAGTCCTTGGCCGCAAACGGAAGCGCTTCCGCAAATCAATGCTGATCCCCGGGCTTTACATTCACGGTGGCGTCGGGCGCGGCAAGACCATGCTGATGGATCTCTTTGCGCAGAGCCTTGAAGAAGCCGGCATTGCCGTCATTCGGCAACATTTCCACCGCTTCATGAACGATATACATCAACAGCTGGACACCTTGAAGTCGCAGCGCAATCCGCTGAAACGGGTTGCCGAACGCCTCAATCAACAGGCACGCGTGCTGTGTTTCGATGAATTCCACGTCGACGATATTGCCGATGCCATGCTGCTTGGCGAACTGACTCGACACTGGTTTGACCAGGGCCTGACCCTGATTGCGACCAGCAACACCGCGCCGGATGATCTGTATGCCGATGGCCTTCAGCGGCAGCGCTTCGAACCGGCCATACGGAATATCCATCGCTACTGCGATATCGTCGAATTGACTTCGCCCGAAGATTATCGCCTGCGGCAACTCGAGCGCCACCCGACCTGGCTACATCCTCATAACGCGAAGACCGAAACCTTGCTGGAGCAGGAATTCAGTGATCTTTGCCCGCAAGGACGAATTGCGGATGATTCTGTACTGTTAAGGGGTCGGACGCTGACTATTCAGGCCAGCGCATCGACCGTGCTGTGGACGCGGTTCAGCGATTTGTGTGAGCAACCCCGATCCAGTCGCGACTATATCGACCTGACGCAACGCTACTCCACGCTGTTGCTCAGCGATATCCCCCAGATGGACGATGACGATAACAACGCAGCCAAACGCTTCATTCACCTGATCGATGCCTGTTATGACCGTGCCGTCAAAATGATTGCCTCCGCCAATGCGCCGATTGACGGGATCTACACCGGACGACGACTGGCGCAGGAATTCGAGCGAACGCGGTCACGTTTGACGGAAATGCAGACCAAACCCTATCTGGCTCAAGCACATCGGTCATAAAAAAGGGGGCGCGTGGCCCCCTTCAGCAAAGAAATCGATTTCAGTGGTGAACGATGGGTTTACTGCTGTGCCAGGTCCTTCAAATCGTCCAGGTCCAGATCGCCGAAGTTGATGCCGCTGCTGATGACCTGACCGATAAATACCGGATCAAGCGCGCCATAGATGTTGACGAACACCAGGTCGCCGTTCTGTTCATTGACCATGACCATGATGCCATCAACGAAATCGACCGACTCCTTGATGTAGACATCGACCTGATCGTCATCATCGCGAATCTCGATCGCTGCCGTCCATCCCTCGAAAGCCAGTTGCGAAAGAGTTTCGTTATACAGCGGCAGCATGACATCCGACTCGATATCGTCATACACCATGACACGCAGGCCCGCCACCGTGCTCAGCACGTCGGCAAGATTGTCATTCGAGCCGCGCAAGCCTTCAGCAAAGCCCTGAATGATGGCATTACCAAAATTCAGATTCACTTCCGGTGTAGCATTGATGGATTGCTGTATCGGGCGCAGGTCAACCTGGCCTGACAGCATGGTCTGGGCCAGCGCGGACTGCGAAAGCAGGACTGACAGAATAAGGATGGCTTGAGTCCATTGTTTCATTGGTTTACTCCTGGTTGGTTTGAAGATCATTCATGGGATCTTGAGTTTCTACATTGATCCGTTGGGGTTGCGCGATTGCGCGAACCAGTCGGCTGTAAGGCAATGGCTCCAGTTCGATCGATGGCCATTGAAGGTGTTCATTCAGCTCGCGCCCGGTAATGCTCAGCGCCTTGCGGGAGGTCGTGTTTACGGTTTGCATCGCCAAACGGAAGTCCTGAATTGCAGTTGGATCTGGTTCCGGCTCATTGATTGGCATCAGCAGCGTCAGGCTCAGTGCAAGTACCAGACTGGCAGCAATTGCGAATCCCCAAGCGCTGTGCAATCCCCGGCCTCGCGGCCGCAGCATATGCTTCCAGCGATCAGCAAGTTCGGCAGGCAGCGGTTCAGGCTTCAGGCGACGCAATTCCTTGCGCAAGGCCCAGTCTGCAGCGAGTTCCGGATCGGCTGGCGGATGTTCGAGTGCGCGTAACCGGTCTTCCAAGCCGGCCGCAGACTCCAACACCGCTGGATCGGTCCAATCAGGCGACTTGTTCATGCAGTTCCTCCTCGATCTTTTTGCGCAGTAACCGTCGAGCGCGAAAGGTGTAGACCTTGACCTGGGTTCGGCTGAGCTCGAGCGTTTTCGCCGTCTGGGCGACGTCCAGTTCCTGCATGTCCCGTAAGATCAGCAGGCTGCGACCGGGTTCCGGCATTTCGGCCAGTGCCGCCAGCAGCAGGCCACGACGGCGCTGCACGTCGATCGCCTCATCCGGATTCAATGTGGATTGAACGTCGGCCTGCACCGACTGTTCACCGACCAGCTTCAGCGTTAGCGACTGGGTCCGCTGTCGGTGACGCAGTCGGTCCAGACAGGCATTTCGGGTACAGGTCAGCAACCAAGGCAGGGCGTCATCGCGGCGCACATCATCGCCCCGATGCCAGAGCTTGATCAGTGTGTCCTGCACCACGTCATCAGCTTCATCACCGCGGCCAAGCAACATCAGCGCCAGGTGGCGCAATCGGCTGCCGTAGCGGTCAATCATCTGCTCGAAGGGCTGCTGCATACCCGGTATACGTACGAAGGGGTGGATGGGTTACAGCTTGTCGGAAAAAATGGCGCTCGAAAAGTGCCATTCGCCCTGGTTTGTTGGAGCGGTACTGCAGGTCAACAGCGGGCCTGGACCACGACAGCCACCGTCAGTGCGGTCGCGCTTTCAGCAGCGTTGCATTCAAAAAGGCCTGAAAATGCTTGCCGGTCCTGCCAAGCGCTGCTTCAGTGCGCGCTATCCCAATCCTGCCCAGTGCCGGCCTCGACCAATAATTCGACATCCAGCTCGGCTGCGGCTGCCATGCGCTCGATCACGCCCTGCTGAACCGATTCCAGCGCATCATCACGCACTTCCAGCACCAGTTCATCATGCACCTGCATCACCAGTCGCGCGGCCACACCGTCGGCCTGAATCCAATCATCCACGTCGATCATGGCGCGCTTGATGATGTCTGCGGCGGTGCCCTGCAGCGGCGCGTTGATGGCGGCACGCTCGGCTGCCTGCTGACGCTGTCGATTGCGCGACTTGATTTCCTGCAGCCACAAGCGCCGGCCAAACAGCGTTTCGACAAAACCCTGGTCATGGGCGATCTTGCGGGTTTTGTCCATGAAGGCACGGACGCCCGGGTAGCGCTGAAAGTAGCGCTCGATATATTCAGCCGCCTGATCACGATCCGTTTCGAGCTGTTTGGCCAGGCCCCAGGCGCTCATGCCATACATCAAACCGAAGTTGATGGCCTTGGCAGCGCGACGCTGATCGGAGCTGACCTGGTCGGGCTGGACGCCGAAGACCTCGGCTGCAGTCGCCTGGTGCACATCTTCACCCTGGCTGAAAGCGTCGAGCAATCGCTCGTCGCCGGACAGATGCGCCATGATGCGTAACTCGATTTGCGAGTAGTCTGCCGCCAGCAGCGTCCAGCCTTCAGGCGCTACGAACGCTTTACGGATACGGCGACCCTGCTCGGTCCGGATCGGGATGTTCTGCAGGTTCGGATCCGCAGATGACAAGCGGCCAGTCGCCGCAACGGCCTGATGGTAGTGCGTGTGAATCCGTCCCGTGCGTGGATGAATTTTTTCAGGCAGGCGGTCGGTATAGGTGCTTTTCAATTTCGACAGACTGCGATGCTCAAGAATCAGTCGCGGAAGCGCATAGTCTCCCGCAAGCTCCTGCAGCACGTCTTCGGCCGTAGATGGTTGCCCCTTCGGCGTTTTGCGCACGACCGGGATATCCAGTCGCTCGAACAGAATTTCCTGCAGCTGTTTGGGTGATCCAAGATTGAATTCCCCACCGGCTTCCTGCCAGGCGTCCTGCTCGATGGTCTGCAAGCGCCCCGCCAGCTCTTCGCTGTGCTGGGCGAGCCGCTCGGCATCGATCATGACGCCGGTTCGCTCCATCCTGGCCAGCACCTGAATCAGCGGAATTTCGAGCGTTTCATAGACCATTTTCACGCCCGGGTAGCGCTGAATCTCCGGCCACAGCTTGTGATGTAGCGCCAGGCAGACCTCGGCATCCTCGCCGGCGTACTCCGCTGCGACGTCGACACTGACCTGGTCGAAGGTGACCTGCTGCTTGCCCTTGCCGGCGACCTGTTCATAGCTGGTCGTGCTGCGGCCAAGATAGCGATTGGCCAGCGAATCCAGATCGTGGCGGGTGGCCGTTGCGTTGAAACAATACGATTGCAGCATGCTGTCATGAGCCACTCCAGCAAGCTGGATGCCAGCCTGGGCCAGCACGTTCAGATCATATTTTGTGTGCTGGGCCAGCTTGGGCCGTTGTGCGTCTTCGAGTAATGGCTTGAGGATGCCAATGGCCTCCTCTGCATCAAATTCGGTCACTTGATCAACGTGCCGCAGCGGCACGTAAAACGCCTGGTGCGGTTCAACAGCGAATGAAAACCCAACCAATTCGGCATCCAGCGGTTCAAGGCTGGTCGTCTCGGTATCAAAGGCAATCACCTCGGCCTGCCTGAGTTGTTCGAGCAACGATTCAAGCGCTGCCCGGCTGGTGACCGTGCTGACCTCCAGCGGCAAGTCAGCAGGTTCAGCGCCGGTTTCCGGCGAATCCTCCAACTGCCGCAGCCAGGTTGAAAAGCCGTGTTGCCGCAAGAGCTCGGTCAGTCGCTCCAATTCAGGCTGTGCCGGAGGGATCTGGTCGAGCGTGACCTGCAGCTCGACGTCTCGCTTGAGTTCGACCAATTTACGAGACGTTGGCAGCTGTTCGAGTGCAGATCGTAGATTTTCACCGACTTTACCCCCGACCTCATCGGCGTGATCGATTACACCCTGCAGCGAGTCGTACTTCGCCAGCCATTTGCTGGCGGTCTTGGGACCGACCTTTTCAACCCCCGGGATGTTGTCCGAGGCGTCACCGGTCAGCGCCAGCCAGTCACCAACCCGGTCCGGACCGACACCGAACTTCTGTTCAACCGCAGCGGCGTCGTAGCGCTTGTCCTGCATGCTGTCTTCCAGCACTACGCGATCGTTAACCAGCTGTGCCAGATCTTTATCGCCCGATGAAATCAGCACCTTGCAGCGCGCCCGCTCGGCCTGCGCGGCCAGCGTTGCAATGACGTCATCGGCCTCGACACCATCGACACTGATCTGATGCACGCCAAGTGCGTCGATCAGCGCTTTCAATGGCTCGATCTGCTCACGCAACTCATCGGGCATCCGCGGCCGATTGGCCTTGTATTCAGCGAACAATTCATGCCGGAAATTCTTGCCCGGAGCATCAAAAACAACCACCACGCCATCGGGCTGATGGGTCTCGAGCAAGCGTCGGATCATATTGGCCACGCCAAATAGAGCGCCGGTGGGCTTGCCGTCGCCGCTGGTCAGGCTGGGCAACGCATGGAACGCCCGATACAGATAGGACGATCCATCGATCAGGCAAACAGTTTGATTGGAAGCTGGTTCAGTCATGGCGGTCGCCGACAAAAAAAGTAGAGCGCTATCATATCCACTGCGCTGTGCAATCGGTTTGCGCACTTGTCGCACAAGCGAATCAACAGCAGCTGGAGCAGTGCACATTTGATTTGCTATGATGAATCCATTGTTGCATCACCTGTCGATAACAGGAGTTGGTCATGAAGAATCAGTCGAACCTGATCGGGCGCGTCTTCAAGGGGCTTACAAATCACCGCAATCGTGCAGATCTTCGGCATTGCCACGTCACGCTGACAGTCCTGGCCGGCGGACTGATAATGGCATCGATGGCCTGGGGTCAAACTGAAGCGCCCCCACCGCCACCGATCCGCGAGCCATTGCCACCGAAGGTGCAGCAATCGGAAGATCCGCTCGACCAGGAGGTCGTGATCCGCCAGGAAGAGGGTCGCATCGTCGAGGAATATCGCCGCAATGGGCAGGTGCACATGGTGCGAATCGTGCCGGATATCGGGCAGCCTTACTACATGATCGATACGACCGGCGACGGCCTGCTGGATATGAAACACGACACGTTTGAGCCGGTCAAACCCGTGTATTGGCGTCTGTTCGAGTGGTAGTTTGATACGCGCAGAACGCGTCAGGCAAGCTTGTAGATGTTGGTTTGCCAGGGTTCATGGCCGCGAATTCAGCCTGGCTTGAAGCCAGTCCAGTACGGGCTGGCTTTCAGGGCGACACCCGGTAAATCGTGCAAATGCGCTGGCGGCCTGCTCCACCAGCATGCCAAGTCCGTCAATGCTTGCAACACCCCGCTGCTCGGCCCAGTGTTGCAAGGGCTGGTGCGCCGGGCCGTAGTTGAGATCGTAGAGTATGGTTTCTTCGTGCAACCAATGGTCCGACAGCTTCGGCACCAGGCCCCGATGGCCCAGGCTGGTCGCCTGAATAATCAAATCGTAGGCAGCAACCGAAGTCGTCGCATCAATCACACCCAAGTCGAAGCGATTTCGCCAATGGTCCCTTAGCCGATCTGCCTTGTCGCGATTCCGGTTGCTCAGATCCAGTCCTGCAGGCTGGTGCTCGATCAATGCTGGCAGGATGCCCGCAACGGCGCCGCCGGCGCCAACGATCAAAATGCGGTGATCGGACAGTGCGCAGTGATTGCGCTTCAGGTCAGCGACCAGGCCTGCGCCATCCGTATTGAAGGCGTGCCAACCGGTATTTTCCCAGACCAGCGTATTGGCTGCACCGGCCGCGCTGGCACACGCAGCCACTGCAACCGCACAGTCCAGCGCTTCATGTTTGAGCGGCAAGGTCACGTTGCAGCCAGTACCGCCGCGCTTTCGAAACGTATCGAGCTGCCCGGCCAATTCGCCAGCAGGGCATTCAATGGCCTGGTACTCGACGTTCAAGCCCATCGCTCGGGCAAACCGGTGATGGATGGCAGGCGACAGGCTGTTGTGCACGGGCTGGCCGAACACCGCCAGCTGGTAGCAGGTGTGTGCAGTCATTGCAGCACGCCCACTGCGCCTGTACTCACTCCGAGGCGTTCAGCCACTCGGCCAGGTCCAGTGCGTGATAGGTCAGAATCGCATCCGCCCCGGCCCTGCGGATGCTGGTCAGGCTTTCCATCACGACACTGCGTTCATCAAGCCAGCCCCGCTCGGCTGCGGCCTTGAGCATGGCGTATTCACCGGATACGTTATAGGCAAAGGTCGGTACAGCAAACTGCTGCTTGATTCGTCGAACCACATCCAGATACGGCAGGGCAGGCTTGACCATGACCCAATCCGCGCCTTCGGCCAGGTCGAGCGCGACTTCGCGCTCGGCTTCATCGCCGTTGGCCGGATCCATCTGATAGCTGTACTTGTCACCCGCGCCCAAGTTGGCCGCCGAACCTACTGCATCACGGAATGGTCCATAAAACCCGGACGCGAACTTGGCCGCATAACTCAGGATGATCGTGTTGTGATGGCCGTCCTGCTCCAGCGCCTGGCGTATTGCGGCCACGCGACCATCCATCATATCGGACGGTGCAACGACGTCGGCACCGGCTGCGGCATGGCACAACGCCTGTTTGACCAGTGCCTCGACCGTGCGATCGTTGGTCACGTAGCCGTCGCGATCAAGCAAACCGTCCTGCCCATGCGCGGTATACGGGTCCAGCGCAACATCGGTTATCAGGCCCAGCTCAGGAAAACGCTGTTTGATGGCGCGAACGGTTTGAGGGACCAGGCCCTGCTCATCCCAGGCCGCTTCAGCTTGCTCGGATTTTTGTTCGGGCCCGATGACGGGAAACAGTGCCAGCGCCGGAATGCCCAGCGTACAGGCACGCTCACAGGTGCGCAGCAGCGCGTTCAGACCCTGACGCTGCATACCCGGCATGGCGTCGATGGCTTCGGTCGCCGACGGCCGCTCCAGCACAAACACCGGGAAAATCAGATCGCTGGGGTGCAGCCTTGTTTCGCGTGTCAGCGCACGAGCAAAGCCTGATGCGCGAGAGCGCCGCATGCGCGTGTCTGGAAATCGAGTATTGATCATGCGCAAATCATACGTTACGAGCGTCCGATGAGCCAGCCGGGCTGCTATCGGACTTCAGCCGAGACCGAACCAGCCACCCATGACTTGCTCGAGGGTTTCCAGGCCCAGGCCGCTAGTGGCAGAAAAGGGCTGAACTGAGGCATGGCCCTGAAGCGATTGTTCAACCTTGCGGACCGCATCCATTTGCTTGCCGCGCCCCAGCTTGTCGGCTTTGGTCAGCACTGCATGCATCGGCAAACCCCGCGCCAGTGCAAACTCAGCCAGCTGGACGTCGGTGGACTTGAGCGGATGCCGAATGTCCATGACGATGACCAGCCCTGCCAGCGCCTGGCGTCGCTCCAGGTAACCCTGGATCAGGCCCTGCCAGTGTTTTTTCAAATCGGCACTGACCGCCGCATAACCATAGCCCGGCAGATCGACAATATGACGCTGAGCGTCCAGCTGGAAAAATACCAGCTGACGAGTACGGCCCGGCGTTTTACTGGTTCTGGCCAAGGCATTGATGCGACACAGGCGATTGATCAAGCTCGATTTGCCGGCATTGGAGCGGCCTGCAATCGCGACCTCGAAACCCTGGTCGGGCGGCAATTGTGATCGATTGTGGACGCTGTTCAGGTATTCTGCTTGATTAAGCAGATGATGTATTTTGCTCAAGCGCTGGTACCGGTGGTCGGAAACAGCGATAATATCAGGCTGCCCCCGCCCGGCCTGCCCGGGTTTCGTTTGATTGAGCACTTGGATTGCCCGACATCAAGGGTAAAGTCGATTGAAAAGGATGGAATCAGGAACATGTTGAAACGTTTCGCATTAATGACTGCAGTAGCCACACTCTTCATTGCTACGGCATCTGCCGTCTCGGCCCAGGCAGGCGATCCTGAAGCCGGTCAGCAGAAAGCGGCAACCTGTGCCGCCTGTCACGGCATGGACGGCAACAGCCAGGTCACGATCTGGCCCAAGATTGCAGGTCAACATGAAGACTATCTGGCGCGTCAAACGCGCATGGTGCGCGATCAGCAGCGGGAAGTGCCCACCATGTATCCGCTGGTCATGAATCTGTCTGACCAGGACATTGCTGATATTTCGGCCTGGTATGCGCAACAGACCATCCAGATGGGCGTGGCCGATGATGCCCTGGTCGAGCTGGGCAGCAAGATCTATCATGGCGGCAATCATGACTCCGGCGTGCCGGCCTGCATGGCCTGTCACGGACCCGGCGGTGCCGGCATCCCCAACATGGGCTACCCAATGCTCTCGGGACAACATGCCGACTACACGGCTGACCGCCTGCGCCGGTACCGTGATGGCGTCACCAATGGCGATGACGATCCCTACAGCAAGATGATGGTTGGCATTGCTGCGAACCTGACCGATGACGAGATCAACGCCGTCAGCTCCTACATCGAGGGACTGCATCGAGCGCAATGAATCGTCTGAACGGTCATCGTTGTTTGAACAGGATTGTTTGAACAGGGAACCACTTTGGCAGGAGACGGTCTCCTACAGTTCAGCCCGTATTCAGACCCGGGACTTAGAATTCAAACTGAACGAGCGTTGTTTGTTTGACTTGCAAGGATCCAATCATGAAAATTTCAACCCTAATTAGCGTTGTCCTGACACTCATTCTGGCCGTGATCACATCACCGGCCTGGTCCCAGTTCGAAGAGGGCATGCACTACGAGCGCATTGAAGGTCCGCCGATTGATTCAACGGCAGACCATGTCGAAGTGGTCGAAGTCTTCAGTTATCTGTGTCCGCACTGCAGCACCTTCCAACCCTATGTCGGTCCATGGGAAAAAGACCTGCCGGAAAGCACATCGTTTCGACGTGTGCCGGTTTCATTCAACCCGTCGTGGCGTGCCTTTGCCCAGGCCTATTACACCGCTGAAGTGCTTGGCATCCTGGATCAATCCCACGAAGCGCTGTTTACTGCACTGCATACGAACCGTCGTCCCATTCGGTCGATGGCAGATCTGGCCGATTTCCATGCCGGATTCGATGTCGACGCGGATCGCTTCGAATCCACCGCTGAATCGTTTGCCGTACAGTCCCGCATGCGTTCCGGCGATGCCGACCTGGCCAAGTGGGGCGTGCGATCAACGCCGACGCTGGTCATCAACAACAAGTATCGAGTCAGCCCTCGGCGCGGCGGCTCGTTCGAGGAAGTACTCGCCATTGCAGATTTTTTGATTGCCCAGGAGCTGGCTGACATAGGCGCGGCTGCAGACACTGCAGATGTCAACGCGGACTCCGCTGGCCAATAACCTTCATTCTGGACCCGCTCGGGCACCGGCTGTGCCCGGGCTGGTCTAGTTCGACTGGACCATGGATCCGTCGCACCCGGCTGAACTCAAGCTGATCAGCTTCAATATTCAGGCCGGCACCAGCACGGCCAACTATCGCGAGTACGTGACCCGCAGCTGGCGTCAGGTCCTGCCCAACAATCAGCGCATGAATAACCTGGATGCCATTGCCCGGCTGGTATCGGACTATGACGTGGTTGCTCTGCAGGAAGTCGACTGCGGCAGCCTGCGCTCCGGATTTCTGAATCAGGCCAAATACCTGTCACGCCATGCCGATTTCCCATGGTGGACTGATCAGGGCAATCGCAAGGTCGGCATGCTGGCCCATGCCGGCAACGGTGTGCTGAGTCGATTCGTTCCCGATCAGATCGAAGACCATCGCCTGCCAGGCGCGATTCCGGGTCGTGGCGCTCTGCTGCTGCAGTTCGGCAGCGGTGAGCAATCACTGTGGATCATCGTGCTGCATCTTGCGCTCGGCCGTCGAGCGCGCATGCAGCAATTACAGTACGTTGCTCATCGGATCGCGCATCAACCGAATCTGATTGTCATGGGCGACCTGAATACTGGCGCCGATAGCCGGGAGGTCATCGAATTTTGTGAGCAGGCCGGACTGCTCGTGCCAGATCGAAGCCTGTTGACGTATCCGAGCTGGCAACCACGCCGTGCCATCGATCATATTCTGGTGTCTCCCGATGTCGATATTCAATCGCTCGAGGTCCTGCCCTGCACCTTGTCGGATCATTGCCCGCTGGCCATGTCGATCCGGTTGCCGGACGGGGTATCACTGCATCGCCATGCGCATGGCAACGATCAACAGCAGGAATCCAAACCATTGCGCTAGGCGCAAGGAACCGATGCGATGGGCGAGCGACGCCCCAAGTGGCGCTGTCAGCATGCCGACGATGCCTATGATCAGCACGGCAGGCCAGTACCAGTAACCCAACAGCCCAGGCCCGTGCGCACCCGACGATGTCTGCAGCATGAAGCCGAGGCTGCCAGCCAGCGCCAGAAACCAGCCACAGGCGGCTGCAATAGCCACTGCCTGGATGGCGCTGAACCCGTTTCGGGTCAGGTACGGTACATTGAAACTGGCGCCGCCAATCCCGAGCATTGCCGATAGTGCCCCAATCAGCGGTCCAAACAGCCACCAGCCGCGCGCGCGCGGCGATCGGTCCGCGGCTTTTTCCTGTCCGACACCGAATATCATGCGCACCCCGATCCAGGCGGCGAACAGCGCAAAGATCCAGCTCAGCCACTGGCCGGAAAGCCTGACGGCCAACCAGGCGCCCAGCAGTGCACCCAATGCCAGGGTCGGCGCAAGACGCCACACCGAAGGCCAGTCCAGGGCCTGTTTACGGGCGTGGGCCAACGCACTGCTGGCCGAAGTCAAGACCATGGAGCCCAACGCACTGGCAACCGCAATTGGCATCGCGAAGTCCAGCATCATGCCTTGTGACAACAGCAACCAGGTCAGGCCAGGCACAATGACCAGACCGCCGCCGATGCCGAACAACCCGGCCAGCAGGCCGGCCAGAATGCCGATCAGCATCAGAATTGCAATTTCAATCACGCGGCTACGGCCAATTGCTGGTTACACTTCAAGCCTACTATGAATCCTCTTTTGGCAGTCAACAAACAACCGACCCGTCTACGCTGGATGTCAGTCCTGCTGGTGCTCTGGCTGGCTCTGCTGTGGGCTGGACCGAATGCGGCACAAACTGCTGACAGCGCAGGTCAACAGCAGCAGCGCGCCCTCTTTCAGAGCGCCTGGGCAGCCGCAGGTCGCGGTGACCTGGCGGCTGTTGATGCCGCGCTGCAGGAACTCCAGGACTATCCGCTTCGTCCCTATCTTGAATTTGAACGCTATCGGCAGCGCATGGGCCTGGATCCCGACGTCGAGATCGAACGCTTCCTGGCACGCTACCGCGACTGGTCATTCGCCAATCGGCTGGAACGTGCCTGGCATCGCAACCTTGCCAGACGGTCCGACGCCACTGCGCTGATCCGCTTCGTTGAAACCTCATCACAAGCCGAAGTCCAGTGCAGGCTCCTGCTGGCACGTAACGAACGGGGCCAGAACGGAAACATGCAGTCGGCTGTCCGAACACTGTGGCTGAACGGGCGATCCCAACCGCGCGCCTGTGATCCGCTGTTTCGCTGGTGGCGCAACCAGGGCAATCCAGGCGTTGATGATGCCTGGACGCGATTCGGGCTTGCAATTGAAGCAGACGAACTGGGTCTGGCTCGCTATTTGCGCCGCTATCTGGATGAACGCGACCTGCTTCTGGCCAACGGCTGGCTGCAGATGGCTCAGCGCCTCAATAGCGGCTTGAGTGCCGCATTGGAATGGCCGGATGCCGAGCGCAGTCGTCAGCTGATTCGCTGGGGACTGTATCGACTGGCCAGTCGCGACTGGCAGCGAGCTCAGCAGCTGATCGAACGATTCGAAGCCCGTTTTGACTATGCCGAGCAGGATCTGGACGCAGTCAAACGCCGGGCGGCACTGTTTCAAGCCGTTGATCTGGATCGCGACGCGATCAGCGCGATCGACAATCTGCCCTCGAACCAGGTCGATCAACAAATGCTGGAATGGCGGCTGCGCGTCAGCCTGATCCAGGCTGACTGGCCCAATGTGGTCAGCAGTATTGCCGCCATGAGCGCAGAAGAACAGGTCCGCGGCCGATGGCGCTACTGGCGCGCACGGGCGCTGGCAGAACTGCAAAGACCCGAAGCCGGCCTGCTGTATGCAACCCTGGCCACGGAACCGCATTTCTACGGCTTCCTGGCCGCATTCCGCACCAGTCAGCCGCTGACATTATGCAGTCGCGAGCTGGCGGCCGATGGACCGGTCCAACTGCGCTTGTTGCGCGACGCGGAATTCGAGCGGGCCCTGGAGTTGTACGGCGTCGGCCTCCGCTCACATGCCCGCAGTACCTGGCAGCAGGTCAGTCGGCGATTGAGCAATACCGAACTGATTCAGGCCGCGCTGCTGGCTGCCGGCCGCGGTTGGTATGATCGCGCCATTTTTGCGCTGGGCAACGCCGGCGCAATGGATGCCTATGCCTGGCGCTTCCCGATCATCGAGCGTGAGCGGGTCGAACGCTATGCCGAGCGCTACCAGGTTGATCCTGCACTGGTGTTCGGCCTGATGCGGGCAGAGTCGGCGATGCAGCCCGATGCACGATCAGGCGCCAATGCACGGGGACTGCTGCAATTGATCAGCAGTACTGCGCGCGAGGTCGCGCGTCGTCAGAATTTGCCGTACGACGGTGCAGCCAGCCTGTACAACCCGGCCATCAACTTGCCGCTCGGCATTGCTCATCTCGGCGAGCTTCAGCAGCGCTTTGGCGGCGACTGGACGCGCGTGGCCGCAGCCTACAATGCCGGCATTACAGCGGCCACTCGCTGGCAGACCGCACGACCTGATCTTCCGACCGACATCTGGCTCGAGACGCTGCCTTTTTTTGAAACGCGTGACTACGTACCGCGCGTGCTGGCCTTTGCCACCGTGTATGAATATCGACTCCAGCGCGAGCCCCGGGTCATTGCTGATCACGTGCTCGGTGGCCCGGTTGAAAATCCCGGCTTTGCCTGTCAGAAGAACATCGTTGCAGCGGCAACTGCAAGCGCAGATTAGCGCGTTGGCTTGAACTGCTGTTTCAGCGCTTGAACCCGCTCGATGCGGTGCTGACGAATCCTGTCGGCCAGCGCTTTGCCTTCGATGCCGGCCGTAGTCCAGGCTTTGACGTCGACCTGCTCCGTCCGCTGCCGGGCCTGGCTCAGGTAATCCAGTGCGGCTGAATCGAATGGCGCTGCACAGGATTCATCGTCAGGCATATCACTTCGGCCCAGCAGGTCGGCCTTGCAGGCCAGCAGCACCTGGTCGAATCGTTCCGGTCGGCGCCAACCGTCAAGCGCCTGAATCAAATCAACAACGGTGCTGGCACGCAAGGTCAAGGCCTGATGCACCTTCAGGTGATGTGCACAGACCAGCAGCGCCAGTTGCTGATACTCCTTCGGTACGCGCAGGCGCTCCGATACCGCCCGCACCAGCGGCAGTCCGGTGTGTTCGTGTTTGCGATGAGATGGCCACTCGCGCTCGGGCGTCAGGCCCTTGCCGAGGTCATGCACCAGGCAGGCAAAACGCGTCGCCACCGGCACATTCAAACGCGCCGCTTGATTCAGCACCTGCATGACGTGCTCACCGCTATCCACTTCAGGGTGATACTCCGGATTCTGCGGGATGCCGAACAGCACGTCCAACTCGGGCAGAATTTTTTCCAGTGCTCCGGTCTTGCGCAGCAGGCGAAAGAAGCGATCCGGTCGCGCATGGCCCAACGCCCGCTGCATTTCCTGCCAGATGCGCTCCGGCACCAGCGCATCCACTTCACCCTGCGCCACCATGTCCCGACACAGGTTCAGCGTGTCCTCAGCAACTCCGAACTGCTGAAAGCGGGTCGCAAATCGAGCCAGGCGCAGCAGTCGCACAGGATCTTCACTAAAGGCCGGCGACACGTGGCGCAGCGTACGATCATCAATATCGCGAAGCCCGCGAAACGGATCAATCAGCTGGCCCTGACGGTCTTCGGCAATTGCATTGATGGTCAGGTCACGCCGCAGCAGGTCCTGCTCGAGCGTCACGTCTGGGCCGGCATGAAACTGAAAGCCGCGGTAGCCTGGCGCCGATTTGCGTTCGGTCCTGGCCAGCGCAAATTCGGCTGCATGAACCGGATGAAGAAACACCGGAAAATCACGGCCGACGGCACGAAAGCCACGCGCCAGCATCTGGTCTGGATCTGCGCCGACGACCACAAAGTCATGCTCGTTGGGCGTCAAACCCAGCCGTTCGTCGCGAATGGCCCCGCCCACGCGATAGACCTCGAGACCGTCAAGCACAGGGTCCTGAGCCCAATTCAAAGCTCGATGCGGAAGCTCGGCCATTCAGTCCAACCCGGTATTGATCAATTTAATGACGGCCCGCCTTACTGCGAAAGCGCTGATAGCGGGATTGTCGACCATCTTCAGGATTTAACCAATGCGGCGCCTTTTCACTCATCGCCCAGGGCTTCAGGCCGAGGGCTTCGAAACCGGACTGGCTGCATACGCTATCGGTCAGCAGTGACTTGAAGTTATCGGACGAAAACGGCTTGCCTGGCACCAGGTTGAAGATCAGGCCCTGCAGGCGACCCAGCACATCGGGCAGACCGATAACAGCGCGTTTCAGTCGACGTTGTTCTGCGACCCACTCTACCAGGGCCTTGAGCTCCCAGATTTCGGCGCCACACAGTTCATAGGTCTGCCCGTAGCTGGCGTTGTTCTCCAGCGTAGCGGCCATGGCTTCGACAACGTCCTTGACGTAGACCGGCGCAAACCTGGCCCCGGGCCGCGCCAGTGGCATGACCGGAGAAAGCGCCAGCAGGCTGGCAAAGCGGTTCAGAAAACTGTCATCAGGCCCAAAAATGGTCGAGGGTCGATACAGGGTCCAGTCAAGACCGGATTCACGGACGCGTTGTTCGCCTTCACCGCGTGACTGTAGATACCGGCTTTGACCCTCGCCGGCTTTCAGCGCACTCATCTGCAGAAACCGTCGAACGCCAGCCTGCTTGCAGGCCGCAATCGCGATTTCAACCAGTTCGACATGGGCCCTGTGGAATCCTTTTCCACTGAAGCCACGCTCATTCAGAATGCCGACCAGATTGATCAACGCCTGGTGCTGGCTCAGCGCTTCGCTCAATTCATCGGGCCGGTACGGATCGAGTTGACAGAGCCGCGTGTTCGGAATCAGGGCCAGGTGTTTGGCTGCTGGCTTGTAGCGGGTGGCCACCGTAATCTGGTGATGCTCGGACAATCGATGGCACAAATGGCCGCCAACAAAGCCGGAACCGCCAAGAATCAGAATGTTCATTATTCAGCAACCAACTTGAAATCCTGCACGTATTTTGCCTAATGCAGGCAGGCTTGACATGAGCATGGATTGTCCTTGACTCGACTGAACGATCCGCCTGCACGATCTCAACGGGCACCGCCTGCTGGCCATCAATTTCGATGGCTCGTGATCGTAGATAAGTCGAAATCCAGCGGACATTCATTGGCCGGCCTGGGTTTCTGCAGCAAAAACCCCTGCAGTAGATCGCAGCCACTGTAAACCAGGAAATCCAGTTGATCCATGGTCTCGACGCCTTCGGCAACCACCCGCATATCAATCTCGTGACACAAATCGATGACCGCGGCAACCAGCTTGCGCTGGCGTGCATCGCCAGGCGTTCCACGCAAAAAACCACGATCCAGCTTGATGGTATGAACGTTCAGCTCCTGTAAGTGGGCCAGGCTGCTGTACCCGGTACCGAAATCATCCAGCGCGATCTGTACGCCGAATTGACGCAATTCGCGAATGATGGTCAGCCCGCGCTCGAAATCCCGGATTGCAATGTCTTCGGTGATCTCCAGCTCCACGAACTCCGGACTGATTGCATGCTGTCTGCAGGCCCGCTCGATCCGCTCGACCACATCCTGTTGCTGAAAGCGCTGGGCCGATAGATTCAGCGCCATCCCGGGCAACCGGCTGTCCCCGTTCGCCGCTTGACCGGGGGCGTGAGCACTGGTCCGCCGAGACAGGGCCTTGTGCCAACGCTTCAATTGACCCAGCGCAAGATCCATGACCAGGTCCTCGAACGCACCCAGCAGGCCCAGCTCCAGCGCCTCTTGCATGAACGCTTCAGGCCCGAGCAGACCACGCCGCGGATGATTCCAGCGCGCCAGGGCTTCAAAGCGTTCGACGTTGCCGCTGGTCGTGCAGATGATGGGCTGATAATGCAACACAAACTGGTTTTGTTCGATCGCTTTGCTCAGTTCGCCCTCGATTTGAATCGACGACTCGTCGGCCAATGGACTCATGCTGTCAATCAAGTGATGCAACACCACGCCCCGACCGAACTGTGTCGACTGGGTCAGGGCCCGCTGACTTTTCTGCATCAGTGGCTCAGCATGCTGGGCATCCATTGGAAACAGACTGACACCGGCGTTCAGACCCACGACAAACTCCCGATCTTGAATGGAGATGGGGCGGGACACTTTTTTCAGGAATTCTTCGCACCAGGCACGCACATGATCCGGCTCATCCAGCGTTGGCCGCAAAATCATGAAATCACGTTCCGCAATGCGGCCAATCACGCAGCGACTGTGCAGATTGGAACGTATGCGATTCGAAATTCTGGCCATCAACTGCTCGGCCTGTCGCCAGCCAAAGGCCCGATGAACAACGGCGAAGCGTTTGACGTGCAGGGAAATGACGGCAACCTGCTTGACCTCAGGCTGCTCCAGCATCTGCTCGAGCTGACGAATCAGCAATCGTCGATTGGGCAGACGAGTGGTGGGGTCGTGCGTGCGCGCAAAAGCCAGTTCGGATTGGGCAATATCAGTCCGGATGCGCTGCGTTTCGAGCAGCCAGATCACAATACCCATCGCGATGATGCTGGTCGACAACAGCTCCAGAAGACCAATATAGGGCTGGTAGAACACCGCACTACCGAAATAGCCCTGCCACAGGCTGACGGCCAGCACGTGCAGCAACTGCAGGCCGTACAGCGCAAAACCAAGCACGCCAATCCGGATACCGATCAAATGCTGAACGCGCTGCATGCGCCAAAGCATCCAGGCGGCGACAAAGAAGGCCAGACCGGTGATCAGGTACCTCAAGTCAAACCGAAGCAGGGTCCTGAGCGTGGCCTGATCGGGGTCAAACGGGTCGATCAAGGCGGTCACAACCCCAAACACCGAAGCCAGCAGCAGCCAGGCGCGCTGATGTCCTATCGCGACAGTCCGCTCATAGGCCGCTTCATAAGCGCCCAGCAACAACCAGACCACGTGCAGATAGGCTGCAGCCAGCGAGACTATGGAAAAGACCAGGCGCAGGGTCGGGCTGGGTTCACCGGCAATAAACAACCCCAGTGAACTGGCCGATGTCAGCATGTACAGCGCCAACGCAGCCAGGCTGCGTGCCCAGTGGCGCAGGAATGCGCGCGGCTGCGTGCGATAGAAATACATCAGCAAATAGGCCAGCACCAGGCTGCCGATCGCCTGGATAGCCTGTATCGCAATCACGATTTCTGCTGGATGAACGCCCATTCCCTCAATAGTCCTGCAATAGTCCTGTCGTAGATATTGCTGCAGCATTCACAATAAACAGGCCTGCAGCACGAACCCGTCACAAAACAAATGCTGAGTGTAACCCTGAATGACGCCTGCTGCGACCGGGCCCGAATCCGGTCTAACGGTTACAACCGACCGCGCTGATCGCTGAATTGGAATGCCGATGAGTTCAGCTCAAGACCTCGCGTCAACGCCATGACCTTGAATTTCTCACCCATTTCACCCGGCAACATCAGGCGCTTCAATTCGCCGGCCAAGGCAAGCCGTTCGCGGTCATTCGCGATCGTTTCAATGGACTGTAGGATATCGGAGCCCAACAGCAAGCCGGCCTGAGTGGTAAAGCCAGCCAACTCGAAGCCCTGAGCCAGCCCGGCATCGGCCAAGGCCGTGAAATCAACAAACGCGGACAAATCCGACAAGCCCGGCCAGACAAACGGGTCAAAATGCGCCCGATGGCGATAATGTGCCACCAAGGTGCCAGCCGCGCGGTCGGGATGGTAATACTCGCGCCGCGGATATCCGTAATCGATCATCAGCACCAGGCCCTGATCCAACGATTGCGTCACGCTGCCGAACCAGTCCGGCAGGTCAACGCAGATTTCACTGCAATAGCCGTTCGGCAATGGTTCATCAAGATCGGTCGATAGCTTTTGATAGGCGCTCGCGAGCCGGTCCGAAGGTGGTCGCAACTGCCAGCCGAAACGCGATGCATCGAGTGCGACTGCACGCTCCATCAGGCCATCAGCTTGCACTTCAAAGCTACAGACTGGCAGTGCATCGATCACTTCATTCCCGACAATGACGCCGGAAAAGCCCGATGCGGGAGGTTGATCGATCCATTCAACCCGCTGCGCAACGGGCGCTGGCAAGGCGGCCAGCGTTTCTTGCTGCACCTGCCTCAGCGTAGCGCTGGTTTCGAGCATCAGGTAACGTTCGGGTAAGGGGTTCAACGTCATCAGCAGATCACGCGCGAGCGCACCCGACCCGGGGCCGAGCTCAAGCACGTCGAAACCGGTGTTCAATCGATTGGCAACAACCATGACGATGCCAGCCAAACTCTCCGCGAATAATCGCCCCTGCTCAGGCGCAGTGACAAAATCGCCGTCAGCACCAAATTTCAACAGGCCATTCGAGTAGTACCCCAATCCAGGCTCATACAGGGCCATGCGCATGTAGTGGTCCAGCCCGATCGGGCCGTGCTGTTCGATTTCATTGACGATTCTGGTGCACAATCGCTGGCTCAACGCGGCCAGTTCCGGCGGTGGTTCGGGCAAATTCAGTGAAGGATCGACCATGACAGAGCAGCAACAAGACCAAGACGGGCAGATGCATAGCCTACCGGCAAAGCGCACGGCCATCGTGACCGGTGGCGCACGCCGGATCGGTGCGGAAATCATTCGTTACCTGCATCGACGCGGCCTGAATATTCTGATTCACTGTCGTAACTCGACTGCGGAAGCCCAGGAACTGAGTGCTTTACTCAATCAACAGCGGGCCCACTCAGCCGAGGTCGTGCAGGCCGACCTGGCCGACGACGAGGCGCCTGAAAAAATCATCCAGGCCGCCATCAATGCGTTCGGACAGGTTCATGTACTGGTCAATAACGCCTCCAGTTTTTTCCCGACTCCGATTGACACGGTCCAGCCGTCCGACTGGGCGCCGCTGATCGACAGTAACCTGCGCGCACCGATGTGGTTATCACTGGCCTTTGCCCGGGCGCTGGGAGACCAGGCCGGCAGCATCGTCAATCTGGTCGATATCCACGGCCTGGTGCCGCTGAAAGATCATTTGATCTACAGCCAGGCCAAAGCGGGTCTGATCATGCAAACCCGTGCGTTGGCCAAGGACCTGGCTCCACGAGTGCGCGTGAACGGGATTGCCCCGGGCTCGATTCTCTGGCCCGAGGGTGAAGCGGCCCAATCGGAAAAGGATAAGCTCGAGATTCTTTCCAAAGTGCCGCTGGCACGCTCCGGAACAGCACAAGACATCGCCGGCGCAGTCTGTTTCATGGCGCTGGATGCACCCTACATCACGGGCCAAGTTCTTGCCGTCGACGGCGGGCGTATGCTGAATATGTGATTGGTTTTTTCAATTTTGAAGAAAATCCAAGGATTTTCGCGCATGGCTACGCCGGCTAAAGACTGGTTTTTATTGACTAGTTACAACGTCAAAGGCGGTTTCGCCGCTCGCCTTCGGCGGCTGATGCGAGGTACTTTTTTGTGTCTTGCGACAAAAAGTTAGGAGCCTCTGATCGGCTCTGCTCACAACGCGACG
>CAKZPB010000105.1 GCA_937138395.1 uncultured Pseudomonadota bacterium | reverse complement strand
CCCATACCAATGTTGAACGCATGTTCGGTCTGGAATGGCGAGATGGTTGGATCCGGATTGTTGCGATCGGTCGTAAACAATGCGTTCCAGTTCGAGATACCGCGTGAAGAAGTGCCCGGTGTCGGAGACTCTACATCCTGGAAAGCATAGCTGACATCAAAGTTGAAGCCATTGTCGAATGCCTTGGCTAGTGCCACCGTAAAGGTATGACTTTCCGCACCATCGATATTACCCAACTCGGTCAGATTGATAATATCCAGGTCATCCAAATCGGCGTAGATCACGCGTCCGTCCGGTGCCACACCCGTTGGCAAGGCGTCGGACAGGTTGGTTTGTGACAAGTTACGCCATACAAAACCATCGCGCGACCGGGTGTACAGATACTGAGCTGCGAAGCGATAGTTATCGCCGAAGTTAGCCAGATCAAAGCTTTGCTCAAAACGCAGTGAAGCCTTCCAATCCGATGGTGTTTCAAAGTCGTCGGCGATGTAATCGATCGGCACTCCGACAGAAGCACCAGCAACTTCGTTGATCAACTCAGCCGGGACGTTGAAAATGTCGGCATTGGTCACGTTGGTTGAGCGAGCAAAAACCGTCGGGACGCTGAACGCATTGGAAGTCCAGACCTTCGGATCACCGCCGGCAAACAGACCGAAACCACCGCTGATGGTTGCGCGCTCCCAGGGCGTCCACAAGAAGCCAACTCGCGGCATGAACAGATCATTTCCATCCAGATTGTTATCCGTCCGCACACCGTAAGTGTCGAAAACTTCCTGACTGAAGACTGGCGCATCATCCTGCTCGAAGCGCTCATAACGAACACCGAGGCTCAATTCGAAGTCTGGTGTGATTGCCCAGCGATCCTGCAGGAACAGCGTCCAGCGGTCGTAACCCCATGCTGCAGCAGCGTCGTTTGCATTATTGGACGGTACGTTGACATAGTCAACACGACCCGGTGTGCGGTTGAGCAACTGCTCGGGGTTTTCAAAGATGAATCGTCCACGGTTGCTTGGCAGGAACAGGTTGAAGAGTTCATAGGACTCGTATTCAGCACCAAAGGTAACCACGTGGTCACCGACGAAGTAGTCACCCGAAGCGAAGATTTGCAGGCGGTCGTCGTTGAATTCATTGCCATGACGGAAGCGGTCACAACCCAGGATGTACTCTTCGCTTTGGTCCTCACCGATCAAGCCTTCGAACGGTGTGCCGACCAGGTCAGCCAACTGCCAATCTTCCAGTTCAAAGTGACCAACTTCCGGGCCGCCACGACATTGCTGGCTTCGAGCAAATTCCTTGTAGTTCACGCGCAGGGTGGTTGAGAAATTATAGGTCCAGTCCGAAAACAGCTGAGCCGTGTAGGCTTCAAGTTCGAGCGGGATGTCGTACCAGGCAGAAACAAATTCATCGGAACCAACGCTGGTGCCAGATTCTTCGGTCTTCTGATACGTAAAGGATGCGCGATGGTCTGAGTTGATGTTCCAGTCAATCTTGGCCAGCGTACGCTCTGATGTTTCAGGAATCTGCGTTTGGTCCGGACGACCGCCGGGATCAAAACCGTAAATATCCTGAATTACTTGGGAAGCCACGTCAAAGAATTGGGAATCGATCTGGTCAGACTCATTATCGCGACTGAAATCAACCGGGTCAGCAGTATCGTATTCGTCATAAGACAGCAAGAAGAACAGACGGTCTTTAATGATCGGACCGCTGATGAAGAAACCATATTCTTCTTCTTCAAAGTCGCCAGCGTTGAAACTCCCTCCATCAAAATCATCTCCGATGAAGCTATCGTCTTGGTAGGCGTAGTAAATCGATCCGTCAAACTCATTCGAGCCCGATTTGGTCACGATATTGACCAGGCCACCGGTGAAGCCGGAAGAGGTCACTGAGTAATCTGAAGCCACCAGCGTAGCCGACTCGATCACATCAATATTGATCGGAGAACGCGCGGTTGCATAGGTTTGATCACTCAAGCCAAAATCATCCTGTTGCAGTGAACCGTCAATTGAAAGGCCATTAAAACGCGGGTTGACACCGGCAACGGTCAATTCACCCTCTTCATTCGACTGGGCTAGCGGATCGCGCGCAATGGTCTGCAACACGTCGCGTCGAGTCGATGGGTTGTTGGCAATATCACGCGCCGAAAAGGTTGAGCCGACGCCGTTGTTGAGCTCAACAGATTCCGATAACGCAACGCCGGTAACCGTAACCGTGCCCAGATCGGCAGAATCCGATGCCAGATTGAATCGAAACGGGTCCTGAGAACCGGGCTGCAGGAAGATCTGGTCAAACTGGCTGCCCTGATAGTCATCTGCAGACACCGTGATCTGATACGGACCACCCACGCGGAGACCGCTCTGGAAGAACTGACCCGACGGGCCGGTTTCTGCAACCGATACGGTGCCGGACGGCACGTGCAGGATCATGACTTCGGCGTTGGCAATACCATTGCCACTTTCGTCAGCCACCTGGCCGCGGATATTGGACGAAGTCACCTGTGCTACGGCACTGATAGAAAACATCAGGCCGAACAGCAGTGTAAACAGCGATGTCGCTGTCCAGGCGCTCCATCCTTTCGTGAAACCTAGGGATTTCATAAAGCGAGTCTCCATTTAATAAAACGCAGTAATTTCAGATACTTAAAGGGTTGAATCGAGTGATTGCTTACGATTGGCGGTTGTATTCAATACTCTATTGATGCGCATTGTAGGGACGTTAAATTACGATCCGATTACATTCTCTTAACAATTATGCACTGTTTTTCCAGTCTGAAACAGACCAACAACAGGCCAATTTTTAGGCCGCCACAGCTTTTCAATCACTTAGGACGGAATCATCAAGTTATTTATGATTTGAGTGCGCAAAAACGCCCTGGTTTCTTCAGTCAATCTTGCGGTTGAGACAAAATTCGCGTACTATCGCCGGCCTGCTGACACAAGCACAATCTTGTTCAACGGGGTGTAGCTCAGCCTGGTAGAGCACTGTCTTCGGGAGGCAGGGGCCGGAGGT